>CAZSWR010000026.1:0-38837 GCA_964610885.1 uncultured Hyphomicrobiales bacterium
GTCCTTATTTTACGATCTGGACTTAGGTTCAATTAAAACGTTTTGGACAGCTGTGGTGAATCGTTAGTTGTTATTACTTTGGCAAATAAATAATTGCTTATAATGGTAGTATTTGTACCTATCGGACTGTGATTATGGGGTGGGTTTGAAATACTGAGTATATATTCTTGAATAAAGGCAAGAGAAAGAAAAGTATTTATTTGATATCTACTCCCATGCGATATTAATTCAATTCGTGGAAAAATATCCGAGCGATACAGGCGAACGGCGTTTCGTGGATGCTACAATGTTAATACAAACTAAAAATATTAGCTACAGAATCCCGAAACGCTTGCGGAAATCGGCCAAACTCAGGCAATTCACTATGTCGTCCGGTTCGAGACCGGCCTTGCGGGCCACGCTGACGCCATAATAAACGTCCGAAAGGGTTTCGGTTTTGTGCGAGTCGGGGTTAATTGCCAATTTCATACCCAAACTCTTGGCGTATTCGGCATTGCGCCACGAAAGGTCCAACCTGTATGGATTGGCATTGATTTCGATGACCTTGCCCAAGTCTGCCGCGGCGCGAATCACTTCGCCGATATTGACCGGATACTCTTCGCGGGCCAGGAGTAGCCTGCCGGTTGGGTGGCCGAGTATGTCCACGTGTGGGCTTTCGATGGCGCGAATAAGGCGGCGAGTCATGTCGGCCTCGGCCATTTTGAAGCCCGAATGCACGGAAGCCACTACCAAATCGAAGCGTGCGAGGAAGTCGTCTGAATAGTCCAAACTGCCGTCCATGAGTATATCCGTTTCGATTCCTTTCAGAATGAAAATGCCCAGGCCCTCGGCGTTGAGCCTGTCCATTTCCTCGTGTTGCTCGAGAACTCTCTGCTCGGAAAGCCCGCCGGCGTACGAAGCGGATTTGCTGTGGTCGCAGATTGCAATGTAATCGAAGCCCAAATCCTTGGCGGCAAGGGCCATATCCCTCATGCTGTTGGTGCCGTCGCTGTAATTGGAGTGCACGTGGAGCATTCCGCGCAGGTCTTCGTTCTCCACCAAATGTGGCAATTCGCCGCGAGCAGCCTTGAGTATGTATTCTGGCGATTCGCGCAATTCCGGCGCGACGAATTCCAGCCCGAGCGCTGTGTAGAGTTCCATTTCGGTCGAGAAATTCGCAATTTCGCCTGATTGGCCGACGAGCGAGTTCCCCGATTCGGCGAATCCTCTGCCTGCGGCATATTCGGCGAAGGCAAGGGCATAGTCGCGGGCGGAAGTGGTTTGGTGTAGCCTCCAGACGAACTCATTTGGCCGAGCTATTTCGACGATAACGGGCATCTGAGGCCCGTCGGCGCCCTCCGATTGTGTGATTTCTGCGAAGCGGTCCTTGACCAACTGGCAACTTTCCGCCGGCGTATTCGACGACACTATGAAGCGCAAGTCGGATTGGGTTTCCGCGAAACGGCGGGATTCGCCCGTGAATTCTGCTGATAGTACGCCGGGCAGTTGCCTGAGCGCCGAAAGCATTTCCCGCGCGGTCTCGAAGGCGTTCTGACGGCTGTACCGGCCTGCCGATGCTTTCCTGTGGGCCAGGCTGTTCGCAATTTGTTCGGCGAATTTTTTGCCGAAGCCTTTCGTGGCCTCCACTCGGCCATCCTTCACGGCCTTTTCCAAATCGTCGAGAGATTTAACGCCCGCCGCCAACCACAGAGTGCGTGCGCGCTTCGTACCCAGCCCGGAAATTTTAACGACGTCCAAAAGAGTGATCGGAACCTCGAGAGTTAGTTTTTCGAAGAACTCGATCTTGCCGCTTGCGAAGAATTCCTCGGTTTTCGCGGCGAGTGCTTTCCCAAAGCCATCGACCGAATCCACTCGGCCCTCGGCGGCGAGTTGCTCGAAATTGTGCGCCGAAGAGCGGATGACCTCGGCAGCGGCGCGGTACGCCCTGGTTTTGAATTCCGTTTCGCCTTTGATTTCCAGTAGCGAGGCTATGCTCTCGAAGATTCTGGCTAATTGTTTCTCTTTCTTTGTCATTGTGCGCTTATCTTTTTGGAGTGAATTCGTAATCTTTGCCAAAAATGAATGAATCGGGCGCGAACTCTTCCGTTAGCTCTTGGAGCAATCTGGCTCCGCGCTGCTTTGCATCCACGTAGGGTATGCCCGGAGATTTCTGTGCCGTCGGGATTATTTTGCCGCGAACGAAATCGCCATTCGTTTCGGATATTTCAAAATCGAGGATTGCGGCAATCCCATTCTCGCCGCTCAAATTGAATCCGCTATACGTCAGGAAGTTCCCCAGCGAATACGCAATGAGCTTGTTTTTGTATAATTCCATTGCCCGGAGCACGTGCGGCCCGCTGCCCAAGACGACGTCTGCGCCGGCATCGACCGCCCTGCGAGCGAAAGCAACCACGTTCCCGCGGTTTTCGCCGAGGAAAGTCTCTTGTTTGTCCTCAACTCGCATCGCTCGGCGACCCTCGGCCCCGCCATGGAAATAGACGATTACGATCTCGGAAAATGATTTTAGGCGGCGGATAACGCTGTCTGCCTCGCGGAGATTGTTAATACTATATGAATCCCTGTCGAAACCGAAAGCAGCGAAAGATACTCGCTTTTCGCGCAGTCCAGTAACCATGGGTTGGCGCTTGGCCGCGTACGTGATCCCGTTGCGGTAGAGTTCTGCCATTGCGTTCGTGTATCCGGTACGGCCATAGTCGTCCGAGTGGTTGTTGTCCATCGCAAGGTGCGTGAATCCCAATTGTTTCAATACGGAGATTAGTTCGGGGCTTGTGCCGAACTCGAAGCAAGTCTTGGCCTTGCGCGAGGCATCCGTGCATTTCGATGGGGAAATTCCCTCGGCGGCGACCGAGCATTCCAGATTGCCAATCGTGAGGTCTGCGTTCTTGAGCGCATCGCCAAGGGAAACTATGAATTCCTGCCCGCCCTTTTTGGGCATCGACGCGGACGATCGCGAGCCGGGCATGACGTCCCCGACGGCTTTGATCCTTATGGTATTAACAGACTGAGCCGCCGAAGTGGCAGCCCAGAGTATCATTAGAGCAATTATTTTTATGCGCATTGTTGTTATGATTGGTTTACGCCATGCCGACAAATCTGTCTCCGGCGTCCCCGAGTCCCGGGAGTATGTATCCGACGTCGTTCAGGCAGCGGTCGAGAGCGGCTGTGATAATGTTGATGTTTTTGAACTCGGCAAGCACGTTTTCGATGCCTTCCGGCGTGGCAATCGCGCAGCACACTGTGATGTCTTCGACGCCTTCCAGCTGGAGCCTGGCCAGGGTGGCCTTCAGAGAGCCGCCGGTGGCCAACATGACGTCCAGCACATAGACGCTGGTGCGTGCGCTAACCTGCGGGAATGAGAACATATACTCATCCGGTTCGAGAGTTTTTTCGTTTCGCTTCATGCCGATGAAACCGGTTACGGCGTCGGGATACATCCTCTGGAATGGCTCGAGTAGCGCAAGCCCTGCCCTGAGGACCGGAACGAAGACCACGTCGCGATCCACTCGGAATCCGGTTGTTTTTTCCATTGGGGTTTCCACTTCGCATTCGCTGATGCGGAGGTTTTCCATTGCCGTAATTGCAAGGTTCGTCCCGATGATTTCTGCTGCGCGCCTAAACTTGGGCGAATTACTGTTTTTGTCGCGCAATTCCGTCAGGAAATGGTGCACGAGCGGGTGGTCGAGTATTGTTATCATTTTCTGTACTTCAATATATTTTTACTCTTTGCTTTTCTTTATTTGGTCCGATTCAAATTAACGTCCAACATGTCCGCGGGTTCAAGCTCGGAACACATTTAGAAATTCGGATAAAAAATTATGCCAAACTGCGGAATCGAATAAAAAGTTGACATTTCGATCTTTTTTGTAAGTTTTTTATTCGGGTCGTCTGGGTCGATAATCGTGGCTGTGGTGCGTTTGAAGGGGAATGTAACTTTCCACTCTGCGGTAAGGTTCACGAGGCCGAATTTGAAACAATCGATATTGATGTTGAAGCCGAGGCCCACGTTGACGCCCAACACGTTGAATTTGTGGTCGTAGCCTTCGGGGCCGCCGTCGTCGTAGTGGTTCATTATGTACGAAAGGCCTGTGGTGGCGTAGTAATTGACGCGGCTTTCGTAGTTCGGGATCCAATGGGCCGACAGGTCGAAGAAAGTGTGGTGGTTAGGGCCGTGTGTAGGATCTTTTTCTGTCGGCTTAGTATTTTTGCCGTAAATTACGGTAAAATCCAGCAAAAGATAATGCTCGAGGCCATAGCTGACTCGCCCGCCATAGGCGAAGATGCCTTCGTTAGAGATGTCTTTTTCGCCTTCGGTCAGGAATTGCGTATCGACTGTGGTTAGCGACCCGAAGATCGGGCCGATTCCAAGCACTTTGTTGAAGCGTGGTTTGAGCGCAGTGGATTCGGCAGGTGTTCCGTTGTCCGTATCTTCCTGCGCTGCGAGGGTAAGCGTGGATGAACAAATAGCGATGAGTAGGAGAAACAGCTTGAACAAGCGTTTTGCATTGTTAGTTGTCATCGAAATTACCTCTTCAATATTGATTGATTTTATTTCTGCAATTTTTTCGGCTACTGACCGAACCATCGATGGTTCGTTGCGTTTCCCCCGATTGGGCGCCGGAGCCATCCAGGGGCAATCGGTTTCGAGCATAATCCGCTCCAGCGGTGCCTGGAGCACTACGTCAGAAAGCGTGGATTTTTTGAAAGTAATGTTCCCCGTAAACGAAACATGCAATCCCATATCGATTGCGCGGCGCATCATCTCCACATCGGACGAAAAGCAATGCAAAACGCCGCTAATGGCGCGCCCACTGGCGGCAGCCTCCAGCGTGGCGATAATGTCCGAGTCCGCATCGCGGTTGTGAATGATGACGGGCAAATCAAGCTCTTGGGCCAACCGGAGCTGAGATGAGAATGCTTCGATTTGCTTTTCCTTGGGCGAATAGTCGTAATAATAATCCAGCCCGATCTCGCCAATTGCGCAGCATTTCGCGCTGGCGGCATATTGGCGGACAGCGCCGAGCATTCCGTCGCCGAAGTCCTTCGTGTCGTGCGGATGCACTCCGTAGGCTGCGTACACCATTGGGTATTGCTCCGCCACTCGCCGGACGCGCTCGAATGTGTTCGGTTCGATGGCCGGAATGATCATCGCCTCGACGCCGGCCGCGCGGGCGCGTTCGACGACCTCGGGGAGGTCTGCGGCAAAGGCATCGGTGTCTATGTGGGCGTGCGTGTCTATCATTGCGCTTTGAGTTCCTCCAAACGGCTGATGACCTCGTCGGCATGGCCCGTAACCGAGACTTTCCTCCAGGCTGCGCGGACAATGCCGTCCGGGCCGATGATGAATGTGGAGCGAACTATTCCGAAATATTTCTTGCCGTACATGGACTTCTCGCCCCATGCGCCATAGCTCTCCGCGGCGGAGTGCTGTGGGTCCGAAGCCAGCACAAACGGCAGCGAGTGCTTTTCGGCAAAGCGGGCGTGGGAGGCCGTGCTGTCCGGGCTGACCCCGACGAGGGCCGCGCCATGGCCGGCAACGAGTTCCATGCGATCGCGAAAATCGCAGGCTTCCTTTGTGCAGCCCGATGTGTTGTCCTTCGGATAGAAATACAATACAAGCCACGAATTGCGATAATCGGCCAGGCGTATTTCGCCCTTGTCTGTGGCCAGTGCGAAGTCTGGCGCTGCGCTTCCTATTTCGACCATGTTGTTTGCCTCAAATTTACCATTTACAAATTTAGCAAGTAATGATTAAAAATAGTATTAATTAAATTTTATTTTTCCGGTTTACAACCTTTTTCATATATAAATTACGTAGAATTTCATAATTTTGTTTTTTGAAAAAAATGACTTTTTTATAAATTAAGGAAAAACATGAAAAAAATCATTCTCCTGATTGCCATCGTGGCGCTCGCAGCCTCTTGCAACAAATCGGCAAACACCGAAGACAAGAACATGATGGAAAGAGTTAGCTACGTGGTTGGCTACAATTTGGGTACGCAAATGCACAAAGATTCGCTCGATATCGACGTCGATTCCTACCTATTAGGTCTTCGCCAAGCGCTCAAAGGCGATTCGAGCCGTTTCTCGGCCGCAGAAACCGATTCGATTATGCGCCAATTCCAAGAGTTCATGGGCAAACGCGCCAAAGAAAAAGCATCGCGCGAGGCCGAAGCTAACTCCAAAGATGGAAATGCCTTCCTCGAGAGCAATAAATCCAAGCCTAACGTGAAAACGACAGCCTCTGGTCTCCAGATCGAAGTCGTGGCAGAGGGCGGAAACTCCGCTCCCAAGGAAACAGACGTCGTGAACCTGAACATCAAGATGATGGACGTCAAGGGCAACGTACTTTTCGATTCGCAACAGGCCGGCGGCCCGCAACCATTCAAAATGAATGCTCAACAATTCCCCGCCATCGACGAAGCAATCAAGACAATGAAGTTGGGACAAAAGGTTAAATTGGCCGTGCCCCCCGCACTCGCCTTTGGCGATCAGGGCAACCCGCAACTCAAGATCGGTCCGGGCCAAGTGCTCGTGATGGAAGTCGAGATGGTCTCCGTAGTGGACCCAGAAGCAGCCAAGAAATAATGCTTCGAGAAATATTGAAAAACAAAACCCGCTCTCGTCAAGGGCGGGTTTTGTTTTAATATATTACTGATATGGAAGCCAATATTTAGCTTCAAAGTACCTTAATTCTAACCGAATCGACTGTTAATTCAAATGTAAGATTGCGTTGGACATCTTCGATTGAGTATGTTAAAACGTACTTGATTGGGTGGTCGATTGCATTTTGCTTGGCCTGCTTCAATTCATCTTTGCTGCAATTGCAAAAAACTGTATATAGCGGATAAGTCCTCCATTGAGTGGTTTCGACGTGTGTGTACCTATCTCTTTCGGCAAAGAACGCAATATTGTCGGTTGGTGTGATTTCCTCGACGTATTTAGCGTGTGGCGGAATCATCAGAGGCGAATGCACCGGCGCTTGGTCCACGTGCTGGTCGCTAATGAAGCAGATCGGCTTTGACTTGCCATCGACCACCAACGCGCATTTGTCTTTGAGTATGAAAATAGCTTTGTCCGGCGAGTTGTTCGTTACCGAGACGACTAACCGCGAGAAATCGCTCGTGAAAGAGAAAGACGCGCCGATAACGGAGTCTTTGTAAGTCATACTTTTGGGATTTGTTCCCGAGGTGGGTTGCGTCAGCTTGTGCGTGTAGCTTATCGAGTAGTAAGAGCAGCCGGAAGCGAAAATACAAAGCAAAAAGATTACGAATAATTTGTTAGCATTCATGCAATCAATCCTTTCTATTCTAAATAGTTCTTTGCAATTATGTCCGTTTGGGAATAAAACTCAATAGCATAAATTACGAGTTTGTAGTAAATAATCCAAACTTTTTGTAGGTTTTGTGATAAATCACATAAACTTTGGGCGAGGCTCTGGTATAGCGCCGATATTGATTTGATTGAAGTCCTAACAGAAACCGAAAGGCCAAGGAAATACTGAAGCGACCTTAAGTCGAAGCTAATCAAGGAAGGAAGTGAACTGTCCGAAAAAATCGGACAGTTGAAAATGTCTGCTGATGATGGGAAAATGCGTATTTCAGACGTTGCCGATACCGAACAATTATTCAGGCTGATTAATGTCGATACATTGAAGAAGTTAATTACAGCTATTTGCTTTTTTTTGATGGGCGCTGAATACTCACTATTCGGTAAGAGTTTCCAACATATCTCGTAGCGATTATACTCTGGTAGAATTCGAAACCAAATTCATCTTGGTTATCCCGTAGGGATTAAATTATTCTATTCGCACATTAGAATCAATGCTCTTGTCATTCCCGCTCATACGTGAATATCACCTTCTATCAACCGGTTAATTGTTACAAGGAACATTTAGAATCAACTTGTCACAGAGAAAAACGCTTATATAATCTGTATGGATTTATTTCAAAACATCTGAAAATTTAACCTCTACGAGGTAAATTGATTCTCAAAGAATTCGGATTTCTACCATAATTTAACCGCTCGCGCGGTATGACTTGCATGGGGAAATCAACTGCTACAATATAACAACCGCTCACGCGGTAAAAATATACCGAGTTTTTGGGGCAGGATTAAAATGGCATGTTTGACTGCACTCACATAAACGTAATATAACCCCAGATTAATATTCCAGATCTACATAACAAAAAACCTTCCCGATTGATTTGGGGAAGGCTTTTGCGTAATATATATTTACTGCTGAAATGTTATCTCTTCGTGGTCTTCTTCAGGGCGCCGGATTCGTTTAGTTTTCTTTCGTTCAATATTGCATCGACAACTTTCTTGGCCTCTGGCACTTTCTTGCGCTTCGTGTAGGCGTGGCTCAGCAGGTACATCATTTCGTCGCGGATGTAGCCGCGGGCGGCGCTGTCGCGCACCTGCCACCAAGCGCGTTGGTCGAAGTATATGCGAAGGTTTTTGATAATTTTGTCGTTCTTGCCGGCTATCGAATCTGCCTGGGCGGTACGCACCAAGCGCATCAAGCGGCCCTGGACTGATTTGTAGCTTGTGTCGTTGTCCGAACCGTGCGAGCTGTTCCTCTCTTCGATTCGCCGGCCAAGGCCATCGACTACGTTTTGGTCTGTGAAGTCGAAGACTCGGTAATTTATCGGAATGCAGGGGCGCACTTTGATAGTAATATCGGATTTGGAGCGTGGGAAGCCTTTGGCTTTTAGCTTGGCGACGATGCCCTTTGTGGTCGAAGCGTCCAAGTTGGATTCGAGGAGGGCAAGCCCGCCACGGATGACAACTTCGCCCAGCAGTCCGTCCAATTTGTCGAAATGGCGGAGCATCATCTGGCGAATGAATTGTCCCTGATTGTAGCAGCGTTGGTAATCGTCTCCGCCCAATGCTTTGCGCGAGCGCAGCACCTGGAGTGTGTTTTGCGCATCCTTGAAGCCGAGCAACTCGAGCACGCCGATGGCCTGCGAAAAGCAAAGCTCCACGTAGTAGTGAATCTTATCGACTCCGGCGATTCTTGCCAACTCAGAATGGTATCCCTGACGGCCACGGTTGGCGCGGACAATCGTCAGTTTGTTCTGAAGCGAGTCCTCCATATTTGCTTCTGCCGGGGTATCCCGAGGGATGGAGATGATTTCAACGACACCGCTATCGATGAGTATCGAGATGACGTGGTTCGCGTCGGCATGGTTGCCGTTGGTGCCCATACGCGAATCGAGGCCAGTAACGGCGATGTTAATTCTTTTTCCATTATAGACGCGGCGAATTTTTTTGCCTGCTTCGAGGTCAGTTTCGTAGGGGACGTTCAGGTCCTCCGGCGAGCTGACATAGACCACATTCGAGTCGTTGCCCGAGATGGCTTTCAGGAATTCTTCTTTTTCTAATTGTTCCTTTTCCGCAGCTGCCTTAATAGAGTCTTCGCGTTGTTTGGCGAGCACTGAGTCCGGGACGGGCTTGTCTTCGGCTTTCTGTCCGCAGGACGTAGTGCCCAATTCAGTAACGCCCAAGACGAGTAGAAGCACAAATAATGCTTTGAGCGCGAGCGGTATCCGAGATAATATGTTAGTTTTGTCCATCACTAAATCAATTTTCGAGCAATTTGACATATTAATTATATATTTCAAAACATGAATGCAATGTGCCGACCTATTCCTTGTCGAAATGCTGCCAATCCTTGAAAGAAGTGAATTCTCCGCCCCAGCGCCATCCGCGTTTCTTGAATTCCTTCACTATGAATTCCTTTGCGGCGAGCGTACCGGCCGCGCTTGTGTCGTATTTGGCCTTTGCGGGTGCCACTTCGCCGGACGAGTAAACGGCCGGGTTCTGGAATGGATTGATGTCGATGGCGCGGCCCTTGGCGTGGTTCGAGTAGCGCTTTGTGTCCTTGATATAGCGGAAGTTGAAGGCAGAGGTATTGTTGTCGGCCATCGAAAGCGAATCAGACCAATCGTACTGGACGATAGGAATGACTTTATCGATCGGGAATTTATTCTTTTTGATGAGCTTGAAAATGTCGATTATATCTTTTTTGAGGGATTTGTCTATGATCAGTTGGCCGGAATGCAATTTGCCATCGAAGGAATAGTACTCGACGGTAACGAGTGTGAGTTTCTTTTTGATTTCCTTCGGTGCGTTCGTGGCGCGCATAGCAGTCGCGAAAGTGTAGTTGCAGTCTTTGATGGCTACGTCTTTTGTTTGGGCATTGGCCCCGAGGGCCACGAAGGCCGCAATCAACAAGATTGAAAGAGCATTTCTCATTTGATGTCCTTGTGTGTCGGGAGAAAATGCGCAAGCTAAGCAATTGCTGCGCTTGCAACAATTAAAAAGACTTCCAGCCCCGAAAGCCGGAAGTCTTTGCAAGTAGAAATGATAGAAATATAAAGAAAATTCTTAGTTAGCCGTTGGGTAAACCGAGATTTGTTTTCTTGTTTTATCTTTTCTTTCAAACTTAACCGTACCGTCGATGAGGGCGAAGATAGTATAATCTTTGCCAAGCCCAACGCCGTTACCGGGATGGAATTTCGTTCCGCATTGGCGCATAATGATATTGCCTGCGATTACGCTTTGACCGCCGAACACTTTAACGCCGCGGCGTTGTGCATTCGAATCGCGACCGTTTTTCGTAGAGCCGCCACCTTTTTTGTGTGCCATAACGTTAACCTTTCAATTTATATGGATAATATTATGCAATTTTAATACCGGTTACTTCAATCTTTGTGAAGTGAGCGCGGCTTGTGTTCAGTTTACGATAGCCTTTGCGTCTTTTCTTGTGGAAGACGAGGACTTTCGGATCTTTGCCGTGGCTCAGGATTTTGGCCGTAACCGAACCGCTGATGGTCGGTGTGCCGATTTTTACGTCCGTTCCCTCTCCGGCAAAGTAAACTTTGTCGAATGTAACGGTGTCGCCGGGATTGCCGGCAAGCAGCGGCGCTTTGATGACCGCGTTGTCTTGGACCTCGAATTGTTGTCCACCTATTTCTACTATCGCAAACATATCTCTAACCTCTATGGAAGTTTTTTTCAAATAACCTCTAAATAGACAAGCAATATAACTGTTTTTAACAAACTTACCAAATATTTTTTTGTCAGACCCCGAAACTCGCATTCCGCCAAGAGATTTTCAATGAATAATTCCGCCGCGAAATAAAAGTTTTCCACACGCCCTGTGGATTCCTTCGGCAAAGAAAGTGAACATCTTTGCATTTATTAATTCGTCCCCTCGGGCTGCCTCGAAATGTCAGTATGGCCGCCCAGCCTATTCGCGAGGTCTGGGCTTTTTGTGTTTCAGTCCTGGTTCGGCGCGTATATATTCCTCGATGGTGCGCTGCTGGACGAGCGCTGTGCAGTCGCTCATGATTTCTTTGGTCCATTCGGGCGCTTCGGGCAGCGCTTTGTTGTATATCATTTCGTGCCAAGCGTGGTCGTCGAGCCTTTCGGACGTGGGACGAGTGAATTCGTAGTACGAGAAGACTGCTCCACGGAGCAAGCGAAGTTTCCCTTCGATTTCGGCCGCTACGTAAATAATGTTCCCGGAGCCGACGCCCACCTCCAGGCAATTGCCCATCGAATTGTGTACGTCGACGATAATGCCGTCGTGGCCTTCTTTCATAAGCGCCTCCGGCTCTTGCCCATCGGCAGTAACTTCGCTTTCGAAGGGGATGCCAGAGCTTTTAAAGTTGATCGATTCCACCATTCCGCCGGCCATACGCATCTCCTCGTGTTCGTGGCGGGTGATGGGCAGACCTTCGAGTTCTTTATTGTTGACTGTGTCCAAGAATTTCATCATCTGGTAGAATTCCTGCATGGCCGTTTGCTGTTCCTGGTTCATGACCGCATATTTCGAAAGGCATGTGTTAGTCTTCTCGACCAGGTTCAGCATTCTCTTGTAGAAAGTTGGATTGGGCTCGAGGAAGCACCTCGGGTAATCGATTTCCGGTTTCTCTTCGTCGCCGTCTCCAGCTTCGGCCGCCGATTGCATGGCGTAGAGGACTGTGTTGTGACGCAGTTCGGCCCAGCTGGCAGTGAAAGTATTCAAAGATTTCGTATCCCAGGCTGCGTTCCGCATAAAGAAAGGATACATTCCGTTCGGGTCGCGTTCGATTAGGGATTTAAGGCAGTAGAGCCAGTAATAATACAGATTACTTGTCCATTTGCTTTCGTGGATGACTGCGAATTCCTTTGTCAGTTGCGCCAATATTTTTTCGTAGTCGGGCCATTTTTCGGCTTCTTTGTACGTATTGAACAGAATTGATTTCGCCTTTTTCGAGCCAAATGCTGCCGGCACGTCGAGTCCTCGCGGGAAATCTCTGTGGCCGTATTTGGTCAGCCTTTGGGTTATTTCGCCATCGGGTATGTATCTCTGGCCCATGATTGACAGTTTAAGTTCGGCGGGGCTAAGGTTTTTGGACGATTCTATTTTCGATTTCTCTTTGTACATTTTAGCGAGCAGGGTGCGTAGCGGTGCCATTTTCTTCTTGTCGGCGATGTTTTGGAGCGAAGGTTTGGCTCCGAATGCGGTATTCATCGCGGCGTAAACGTTTCCCAACGACAGGCCGTCGGATTCGCCGACGAATAGGTTCGTTACTTCGTAAATGCTTTCCCAGAGCTGTTTCGATTCGTCCGGGGCGCCGCCGTTCAGTGCGAAGGAAATCAACATTGCCTGAATGAGGCCGCAGTCTGTGCTGAGGTCGAATTCGGCGAGTTGGTGCCACATCATCGAACGGAAATAGTTCCGCAGCCGGTTATTGTATGTGTAGTGGCCCCTCGGTATGAATTGCGTATAATCGATTCGAGTACCGCAAATTTCCGAATGTTCCGTGGTGCTGCGGCGGGCGATTTTTTGCATCTCTGCCGAAAGCATTGACATGAATTCGCCAGAGCCGGCCGCTTGGGCCTTCTGGAGCTGCAATCCGAGCGCAAAGAACGCACAGTTTTTCGAAATGGCTTCCGTAAATGCAGGGTTTTTATTTGTTTTCTTGAGCTTCGTGAAATAGTCATAGAGGATCGAATCGAGCGCTCGGAGCTTGGCCGAAAGCGAATTGTATTCGATGCCGCTGAGTATATTGTCATAGAACGAACTGTAGCACTGCAAAACTAAATCGCTCGTGATGAAGCTCGGAGCTTGGTTGTAATTGTTCTCGTCATAGACTTGGGCAAGAGTTGAGTAATTGTCGGGCACAACGATGAATCCGTTTTCCGAAATTTTTGATTTGTCGTGTTCGGAGAATCCTGTGTATTGGTTCAGGTTTGTTATTTTGGACCATTCGAGGTATTGTTTGCCGTTCACTGTTTTGAAATTGTTACTGTGTTTTTGAGCATTTGCTCCCGCGAAGAGCAGGAACGATGCGAATAAGTAAATGAGAATCTTCATAGTTTCTCCAGATTTATCATCAAATATTCTTTTACGGTATTTGCTTTGGTGTCTGTCGCGAGTACTCTCGTAACAAAGTAGCCAAAGGATTTCCATTCGTATCGGACGGCGCGGAAGCCTTTTGAGTGCTTTTCGATGGCGATCAGATAGGCCTGCGGGCTGCCAGGCGTTTGGACCAGTTCGGCATCGATAAATGGCAACGAAAGCCGCGAGCCGAGCCACAGCGGCGCAATCGATTTATCGGTTACTTTGTAAACAAAGAATCCGTTGCCGCTGTCAGGCCAGAATTTCGGTTTTTTGAATACGCAGATGGCAATATCTTCTTGCCCGTCGCCGTTGGCGTCGCCTGCCATGATTTTCCACGGGTGCTGGCGGCGGTCTTTGTCGATCCAATCGAGCTGCCAATTGCCGGCATCGAAAGAAAATTGCGCAAGGCGTTCGCCCCTGACGGGGTTCCCCGGCACTGCGATTATGGCAAAAGCTTTTCCGCCAGACTTCATTTGGCAACAATCGAATATTGAGTACGAAGCAAAGTCTCCGTCTGATTTTGCCAATACAATTCCAAGCGAATCCTTAAGGCCGGAAGCGTGCAGGATTTCGGCGGCAAAAATACTCAATATGATTATTAGCCACAGCCGCATAGTTATTTCAGCCTGTACCGAAGCAACGAATACAGTTTGCCTTTGAAGAATTCATTCCATCCTATGATCCCACGATAGTTGCCACTAAGATTTTGGTAGCCACGGATGTGAGGAGCTTTTTTGATGGCCATGAATCCGATTTTGGGGTAGAAACTGTAATAAGTTGCAGAATTGAAGAATTTATTGACTTTGAAATATTTCAAAATCGAATCGGTCGTTAGGACTGAATCGTTAAATATTTCGGAGTACTGGACTGTTTGTTTCAGTTGTATGGTTTGGTATTCCTTGCCGGCTAAAACAACTGTTGAGTCGAAGTTCTTCGAAGATTGGGTGGTGAACATGATTTGCGCAACGAGCGTCGTATCGAAGAACTGCCTGACAGCAGAGTATTTATCGAGGCAATCAGTAACTGTTTCGTCATCTTTGCTGTAAACCGAAACCCACCGCGGGCCATATTCGGCCGGCATTGTATCGTGGACGGTTAGGTATCTATAAATACCTGTTTCTGTAACTTGGAAGAATAAAGAATCTTTCAAGCCACTATCAGAATAGTGTTCGACGATCCACGCTGATCTGCCTTCGATTTGCGCCGACCCCACCACGACGAGCGAATCGGTCGAATGCGTGGAATCGATTTTCGTATAGGTCGGGGCATAGTCCCAAGCGTCGAATACCCAATAGTTGCCGACGGCCATTGGGAGTAGTTCGGTAGGATTCGGGAATTCCGAGGGTGGAGTGCTCACCCAATCGCTATCTTTTTTGCAAGAGCAGATGACGATGGCCATGGATGCAATGATAAGCGCCGACATTATTAAATTATTCTTTTTCATGTTTTTATATTGATTTATTGTAAAAAGATTTTCCTGATAGAACGACGTCGGCAAATGCACAGAAAGTCAGAGTACCGACCACTCCGATAATTGATCCAACAATGACATCCTCGAGGAAGTGTTGCGAAAGGTAGATACGAGACATTCCGACTAACCAAGCTAAGAGGTATAGAACCACCTGAAGGAAGGTTGAATTCTTGCCTTTTTCGTTTGCAATGAAGACAATTAGAAGGAACATCGAAAAGGCCGTGGCTGAGTGGCCCGAGGGCATGCTATGGCTCGATAGCATTGCGACGCCCGTAACGGTGTGCAGGGCCGATTCGCCAAAAAAGGACTTCGGACGGGGCGTCTCGAAAACGTGCTTGAGCGCTTGCGCTCCGAGGCCCGCCATCAGGAAACATCCCAAAGCCCGAACTGACAAACCGTAAGTGCCGACCCAGCGAACGCAAAGAGCGAGAATCAGTATTCCATAGATCCAACCGTCCCCAACGTAGGTATAGTAGGAAAAGAAAGTATCCGTCCATGGAGTGTGGATGGAATCTATATAAAGATGCGAACTGGATTTTCCGTAAATCATCAAAATGATCATGGAAGAAAAAACAAAAAATGAAAACAATGCCAAGAATATTTTCGAGGTTTTGACCAATTTCAATAATGAATTATAATAATTCAGCATTATGAGCGCTTCCTTTTTTTAGTTTTATTGTTCTTCCCTTCGATCAGATCAGGAAAACTCTTGTGTAGCAATTCCTTTTCGAGGAAGTCTTTGTTCAATAGTATGCTGTATTGCAGGCGATTGTCCAAATCTCCGAGTACGGAGTATGCCTCCGTTATTTCGTTAAAAAATGCACGGTTCTCCGCGGTCTGGGGGCAAACGTCCGGATGGAATAGTTTCACCAAGCGGTGGTATGCCGCTTTGATCTCAGTTGCGGAAGATGTCCTCTCCAAGCCCAATATCTTGTAGTAGTCCTTCAATTTGGTATCTCGTGCCTATTCCCGTTTAAACATTCAATAAACGTTTTCAAAAATAATAAAATTATGGTAAAATCAAATGATATAAGGTGCGGGTAGCGTTTAATTTTTGGAATTATATCATATTCAAGATGATTTCAATGCTTTTGCTGTTCAGGCGCGGGTGGGATTCTGATCAAAAAAGGGGAGCCTCGATTGAAATAAAAAAGGCCCGAAAATCGGGCCTTAACATTGATTCAGATTATACGAAATTATTTCTTCAAATCTTTGAGAGGTGTTTTGATGCGGACCTGCACCGTGCGGTTGTAGAAACGGCCTTCGGGCAGCATGTTTGTGTAAAGTGCTTCGTCCTCGCCGACGCCTTTCGAGTCGAGTTTGCCATAGCTGCCGCTGGTTGATTTGTTGATACCTTTGGTAACTGTGTTGGCTCTGTCTGTCGAGAGTTTCATGTTGCGTTCGTAGAGGCCGACGACGTCTGTATGGCCGATAACTTCGATTGCCGATGTGGGCATACATCTTTCGTAAACGTAGTCGCGCATGATGCGTTCGTTGATCGGGCCTGCATCGGCGCGGTCGAACGGGAAGAGCACGAGGTTGTAGGTTTCGTCTGTACTGTCTTTGCCCTCGGCGATGATACGGTCATTGATGCGTGCGAATTTCACTGGGATCACGATCGGATCGGATTCGCATTCGCGGCCGGTGCTTGTGGTAACGACGATTTTCGCTGAATACGACGGAAGGTCTTTCAGTTCGGATTGGGCGCCTTCGTCCTGCGGGAATTTGTTTTTGGTATTTTTCCAGTCCCAGGCCGTTGTCTGGTCGATTGTACCGATTGCAGTGAGAGTGTTCCACGGTTGCGAGTTGCGCGTGATTTCGATTCTGCGTTTGGTAACGAGGGCGTCTTCGATGCCGTTTTTCATAACGAAATTCATGCTTGCGGGGTCGGGATATGTCGTAACGTTCACGTCGAAGACCGGTTTCATAATTTCCCATTCGGAGCAAACGATTTCTACGCGGCGGTTTTCTGTGATGCCGAGCGAATCCTTGAGGTTCGAAACCACTTGGGGTTTGTCGCGGTATGTAAGTTTCATACGTGATTCATCGATTTGCCATACGTCGCGGAGGTAGTTATAAACTTTGTTTGCGCGTTCTTTCGAAAGGCCTGAGCGTCTTTCTTCGGACGTTGTGCCGTCGTTGCAACCAACGATTTCGATTTTCGACGAAGGATTTTTCGTCAAACGGTATCCATAGATATTGAGCAAGTGATAATATTTGTCCAAAGTGCCGCCGGTGATTGTAGTGTCGGCGAAATCTTTGGTTTCGGCATTGTCTTTGAAAAGAATGTAGCGCTCGGGGAGGTCGGACGATCCGAGGTCGAAGAATACGTAGTTCAGAAGCGGATAGAGGTTCCACGTAAGTTTCTGGCGCATAATGAGGCCATTATATTGGGCCAGTTCGGGGAATTTTTGTTTGTTTTCTTCGGCATATTTTGCAGTTGCAATTTTCGATGCGAGTGTCGGTTTCTGGCCGAGCGGCACAGTAACTTTGATTTCGCTTGCGAATGTTTTCAGTTCTTCTTGGTTGGTTGTTACCGGCGGGCGGGTAACGACTTGAGTTCTTGTAACGCTTCCATATTTGGGGTTGCTCGCGACCACTTCGAAAGTAGCTGTCTGGATCGAGTCTTTGGGGTTGCCGAAATCGTTGTAGTTGATAACCATTTCGATTTCTTTGCGGCTTGCCGTAACGCTATCTTTGAAAACCCTACCAGTGAGTAAGTTTTTCACCACGATATTTGCCGGGATATTGTCGCCCGAACATTCGTCGATTGCCACAGCTTTGAAGTTGATAGCGCGGAAGAAAGTCGGCACGAAAGCCATGAACAGGTCATATTGGCCTTGGTATCCGGCCAGGTCAGTCCTTTTGGATGCAAAGTAAATCACATCGCCCGAAGCAGGAAGTGAAATAAATGATTCGTCTTCTTTCGTATTGATCGGCTCTCCAAGGTTAACCGGTTTGCTCCAATGTTTCGTATCGGGATCATATTTCGAATAGAAAAAGTCCAAGCCGCCAATCAAAGGTTGATGGCCGTTCGATGCGAAGAAGAGTGTTTGTCCGTCGGCTGCAATGAAAGGTGAATACTCTTTACCTTCTGTGTTCAGATCGTCGAGGTATTGGGCGGGTTTGAACTCTTCGAGTTCGTCGTCGAAGTCGCAATACCAGATATTAAGGTCAGAAACGGATTTTGAGCCTGGCCGCGGACGATCCGATATAAAGAAAAGCCTTTTCTGGTCAGGTGAAATCGAAGGCATCGATTCCCAATACTCGGTGTTGACATTTCTTCCCAAGTTGAGTGGGCGTCCCCATTTGTCTCCCTGAATTGTGGTTTTATAGATGTCGCATTTTCCCAAACCATCGGGGCGGTTGCAAGCGGTGAAATACAGAGTTTGCTTGTCTGCTGCGATAGAGGCGTTGCCCTCGTTGGCAGAGGTGTTAACTCCGTATATGCCGAAATTTGTTGTGGTGTCGATATTGAACGGTACCGAAAATACGGTATCGAGTCTGTGTTGCTTGGTCGTGGCCCAGAAATCCTCCGAGGGCAGACCTTTGCTGTTGAGCTTGCTGCCGGGTCTGTTAGAAATGAAGTACAGGGTCTTGCCGTCAGCGCTGACAGTAGGGGCGAAATCCTGGACTTCCGTATTTACTATGGGGCCTAGGTTGATGATGCGGATCTTCTTACTGGCTATGATATTGTCATCGCTCTTTGATTGGTTATCTTGCGGATTTGCATTTACAAGCGAAGCAGCATAGAGCGTAACCGTTTGGCTTTGCGCTTGGGCAATGCCAAAGGAAATACCTGTGAGGATGAAGACTAATACGAATAATCGTGTAATTGAACTGTGCATGTTATCCTACCGCTAAATAATAATAATATTGTTTTGCTTTATCAAAAAATCTCTAAATAAAAAAATACTGATTAGCCACGGGAAGTCAATCAATATCCTTCTTCTAACTTACTTTTTAACCTTTTTTTTACTCTTGCTTCTAAATACTTTTTTCAAATTTAACATCTACCATATTTTAATTTACTCCAATTACTAATAAAACACAAGAATTTTGTTTCCGATACAAAGAAAATAAATATCCCGAGTGAAGTTTATGAATTTACTATAAAATAAAACCCGGCGATTTATTCGTCGGGCTGGAATAGAAATCATGCGCAGTGTGTAGTATCTTCTAATCTTCAACTAAATTGTAACGCAGCTCCACAAGGAATCGGAACTTGTTGATTTTGAAGCCGTCGAAAGCGCTGGATACGCTGTTGAGTGGCAGTCCGTATTGGCCAATTGGCGATAGGAGTATTCTGTTGCTCAATCTTATATTGAGCCCGATTGCAGGTTCCAAATAGAGCATTGATTGAGCGTTTGGAAATTCACCATCTTCTATGGTGTATTTTGTTTTCCCGTTTTCGGCGAATGCGACATTCACTATTTCGCCATTGCTCAATCGCGTCTTGGTGGTTTTCAGCTCCTTGTCGTGCGTAAAGCTGTTATTAATCAGCAGGCTATATGTCAGCCCAAGCCTGAAGAACAGCCAATGCTTGAATGTGTATTTTGCATAGGGAGAAATATTGAATGAGGCCAAGCGCGTAGCGGCCGTGTGCTTGACGTCCAAGAGCACATCTTCGCGAAGCCCAGTGGCAAGAGAGGTAACGGGGATGTTCTCTTGCGATAGTGTGGTGTTGTCCAATCCGATGAAGTCAATACCCAGCCCCAAACCAACGCGCAGCCATGAAGACAAAACAGTCCTTTCGTACAAGGCACCCAAAGTGAAGCCAAAAGCGGCTCCTTTGTCAAATAAGCAATTGCAGCCTCCGAGGAACTTACCCGTTTGATTGTTGGATCCCAATCCCGCATAGATGCCGACGTCTTGGTAGATCCTGCCGTAGCCTGATGGCTCGAGTACAGAAGTAAGCTCTCCGACTTGTGCCCTTGCAGCTGCGAACGCGAAAACAATGAGAGAAAATGCAATACAAATGATACGCCTGTTCATATTTTTCTTTCGTATTATTAAAATAATAAACATTCTTAATAGTTTATTTCCCCTAGACGAAGTCTAATTTAAGAAGTTTTTTTATTTTTACAAATAAATTTTGATGGAAGATATAGAAAAAAAAGAGATAGCCACGGGAGATGAACCATTGCAAGGCGAAAGAAATCCTTCCGACGAGAATTTCACACCGTACCACAGGCCACTTCCCAAAGGCGCACGCGCCCTCGCCGTGAAGGTGCTTAGCCGATTCGAACGTAGCGATTCGTATTTGGATAAATTAATGGACTACCAATTGCGCACCGGGAATATGAACGACCCCGATAAACGCCTTTTCAAGGAACTCGTTACGGGAGTGATCCGCTGGCGGGGCAAGTTGGATTGGGTGCTTGTTGGTTTCTACCAAGGGGACTTCCTTAAATGCCTCAATTTGGTGAAAAATGCCATGCGAGTGGCCCTCTACCAGATTCTTTTCCTGAACAAAATTCCGATTTTTGCCGCAATCAACGAATCCGTCGAACTCGTGAAACGAATCCAAGGCGAACGTACTGCCGGAATAGTGAACGGAGTGCTGCGCAATATCGCTCGGAATATTGAAAATATTCGGTATCCCGACCCCGCGGACGACCCCGTTTATTTCCTTTCGGTCATTTATTCGCATCCGAGGTGGATCGTCAAACGCATGATCGAAATCTTTGGCGAAGAGGCTGCCGAAAGAGTCCTGTTCAAGAATAACCAACGCCCATACATCCCGCTTCGTGTCAATCGATTGCGCTCCGACGTCCAACTCGTCAAGAAATTCCTAATCGACCACGAAATCCCTTTCCAGCAATCGCCATACCTTCAGGAATGCCTTCTGCTGAAAACTACTCACGGGAACGTGGCAGCGCTTGAAATATTCCAGAAGGGCCAAGTCAGCGTGCAGGATCCGAGCGCATCAGTGGCCGCGCTGCTGGCAAGGCCGAAACCCGGCGACCGAGTGATCGACGTATGCTCCTCGCCCGGCGGCAAGACATTCTTTATGGCCGAAATGATGGAAGATACAGGCGAAATAGTCGCAAACGACATCTATCCATCCAAAATAAAACTTATCGAAGAGGGCATCCAACGCCTCGGCCTTTCGTGCATACGGCCATCGCTCGCCGACGGCCGCGCCCTCGAGGCCGAACCCGCCGATGTGGTCTTCCTCGACGCCCCTTGCTCCGGCCTTGGAGTGATTTCGAAGAAGCCGGACATCAAATGGAAACGCGAACGAGAGGACATGCCCGAACTGCTGAAACTACAACGCGAATTGCTGGATTCGGCCCAGAAACTCGTTAAGCCCTCGGGCGTGCTTGTCTATTCTACCTGCACCGTCGAACCGGAAGAAAACACGCAGATGGTCCGGTGGTTCCTCGAGAAATATCCTGAATTTGAAATTGAACCGGCCGACCGGTACGTCCCTCGCGAAATGGCCAAGGACGGTTTCTACCAATCGTTCCAACATCTGCACTACGCCGACGGAGCCTTTGGCGCGAGATTGAAGAGGGTTCGTTAATAAAAAAACAAATGGCCGGAAACGGCCGAAATAATACAAGAATACTTAAAATTGGAAGGGCAGTGCTGCGGCATCTGTCCTTTTTTATTCGGAAAAATTATATTATTTTAATCTAAGGCATAGTATTTGATAATATGATTTTATCGGCCAAGCCCGATTGAAATAGAATAAATGTAAAGTCTTGAAATACTGAATATTTAAGACGAACAAAGAAGGCTGCCGCGATTTTTTTTGTACTAAAAAGGATTGTAATGTGTTATAATTAATCCGATGCTTTGCATTGTTGGAATTTGGAAAATATTTAAAAAAAGGCTTGGAAAAAGTCTCGAATAATCTCGAAAGTAATAACAGATGAAACTTAAAAAAGTTTCATCAATTCCAAAAAAAACATCGGTATAATATTAATGATGTAATTTTTTATTTGTAAAAATCATTAAATTACAATAAATTGTATATTCATTTTTGGCTAACTTTGGAGTTAAACAAAGTATTGCTTGTATTTGAAAATAGTTTATTAAATTATAAAGGGTTAAGATATGTCACATGGCGGCGGAGCAGGTAAAGTTTACTTTGTGTTGTATCTCGCTGTCGTGCTCGAACTTCTCATTATCATCGTTGAGCGCGACGAAGCCGAAGCCGACTTGCACAAAAAGAACAAAGAATCGATGAAGATAGTCGAATCGATTCTTTCGCAGTTGCAGTCTGGCGCTGGCACCGAGGGTATCAATACAAGGCCCCAGGACGAAATTACAATTCCGGGACCGAATACACTTAGGAACATGAAGGGCATCGAAATTAAAGATTCCCGTAAGTATATTGTCGAAGTCGGCGTTACGGATATTAGCCAAGAAATAACTCGCAAAGAGGGCGAAACCGATGCCGAATACGTCAAACGTTTCAAAAAACTCATTGAGTTGGCAAACGTGGACGAAATGGAATATCAAATTTTCTACAATGCGAGCAATTCACCGGACCGCGTGCCGATGTTCCCGAGCGCTCAGGACCTCGCTAAGATGAAGTTGGGCAACCTGACGAATCTTGAGGTCGGGCAAATCGTGCCGGGCACCGAGGGCGACGCTTGGAAGTTCCTAAGCTCGCGAAAACTGAAACTCGACAAAGAAGCAACGTTCAATAAACTGGACATGGGCAACCTCTCGATCGAAGCGATTCAACCGGTTTATCCTCCGTTCGCTGCCGAAGACACAAAAGGCCCGGTTTACGCTCCGCCCGACAAGCAGGATAGCGCATTTGTCTATTCGCTCGAGGAAACTCAGAAACGCAGCATGAGCAGCGGCGAAACCGAACTGAAAAAACGTTCGTTCGTTGTGCATTTCAAACCCCCGCAGCAGGCCGGCTGGTACAAACTCCGTTTCGTATCGCGCACAAACCGCATCCTTGGCGTCCGCGTCGATGCAGACCCCGTTTCGCTCGATGAGGAAACAACGGTCAACATCGGTACCGTCCAGCTCACAGTCCGCGACCTGCGGAAGGTGCAACGCGAACTTTCCAGCAAACTTGAAGAATTCGGTTTGCCCTCGCAAGACATTTTGGAAAAAGAAAAAGACCTCGATAAATTCAACGACCAACTTAAGAAAGCAATCGCTGCCGCTTCGACCAAAGACAAAGCCGAAGACTATCGCAGCAAGATCCGCCTTTATGGATACATCGCACAGCTTCTCGCTCCCGGGCAATCGAGCAACTTCGACCAAAACAAAGGCTCGATCGAATTTAACGTCCGCGTGCTGACGCCCCCGGACCTCGACGAAGCCAAACCGACAATCTCCGGTGATTTGGACCAACACCGCTTCGAGGGCCTGCCCCCCAGAGTGGAATTCTCGATCTCGCCTTGGAAAGGCTTGGGAGAAAACAAACTCGTCGGCACAATCTATGACGGCGACCGCACAGTCGGCCAATTGCAATTCGCAGCCGCTGGATCGACAGCTTCGCAATCGACAAGCTCCGGCGAAACTCAGAAAATTATTGGTTACTCGGACGTCCGGCTTTCCGCCAAGAACGTACCCGTTACCTACAAAGTACGTATATCCCACTCGATGGGTAGCTACAAAAAAGATACTACTATAACATTACATATATATCCGAACTCGAAAGAGGACATCGACAATCAGGTTACACGTATCCTCAAATCGCGTGCGTACTTCGGTAAAACACTTAACCTTACCCAGTATTCACCGACAAGCGGCCTCTATATTCCTGAAAATCAATTCCGCGTCAAATTCGACTTGGATGGTTTCGCACAGGGCGGACGCTACGAAGTTGGATACAACGCACCTTCTTCGCTCGGCCTTACATATTTGCCGCAAGCGACTGGTGCAAGCCTCAAGATTTCTTGGGTGGATCCTCATAAGCTGCCGAGCGAAACTGTTTCCCCCGAACTCACATTGTATGAGTTGAAAAACTTCCCAATTAAACAGGAAGCTCCTACAATCAACATCATGACTGCAAGCAATGATGTTTCCGGCACGGAAGAAAGAATTAAAGTCTCTATTCGCAATATTCAAATCGTAGAGCCTTCGACCGGCTACACCGAAGCAGGCCAAAACCTTGCTAAGATTGATGTCGCTGCCGATATTAAACTCACGGTACGCGGGTACAGCGTTACCTCGAAGGGAAAGCCAACACGCCAGGCTAATGGAACTTACAGTTTGGATTTCTATATCTCCGGAACTCCTCCCGACGATGCTAATGGAATCGTCAAAGGCGACGCAACTGTAACGTTCACCGCCACGGCCACGAACCCCAACGGTAAAGTGTCCGAAACATCAAGACAGCCATATAACTTTAAAATATATAGACGATTTGAACAAGAATAGTATATCTTTTTCTGAAACAAATAAAAAATTAGGGAAATAAAGATGAAAAAGAGTTTAAGCCTGATAATTTGTATGATAATAATCAGCTTCCTCGCGGCGGAGAATACCTCCGCCGTCGAGAGAATCCGATATGACGAGATAACGCAAATACTCGGTAGTTTTAAAAACTACCGCTACGGCGCTATCAATATATATAGAGTAACAAAGTTTGAAGAACTTAGCGAGATTATCAAAACTGAATCAAAAGATAAAAATAATACTGTTGACGAAACAAAAGTTACAGAGGTAAAGAGTAGGCTCGATCCAGCTATCGTTAAGGCAATCGTGGACGGAGTCAAAGCTGGCAAGACTAAGGACAAAGTTGTCGACGACATGTTGAATGACGGTATGAAATTGCCAGACGACGCTGATATAGAGGTTATCTATGTTAGTGAATACAATAAGATTATAGCTATTGGTGTTACGAAATCGCGTGCATACTACGTGATCACTACCAAACCCCGCCGCCTCGATGTCATTCCCGATACGATTATCGGTATGGTGGCCATCGAGGACGAAGAAGACATCGTCAACGACATGATTACTGCCCTGAAGACGCCTAACCAAGAGCTTATCTTCTCGAACGCAGCACTTCTCGATTACAATATCGACGTCAACAAATACGGCGTATCGAATGTCTATGAATTACTCCATAAATACTTCCTCCAGAGGAATTACGAGAACCTGACACTCGTTGCAAAGAGTATCAACAGCGAAGAGCAAATCTATCAGAAAACAATTGGCAATACTAAACTTCTTGCCAGCGATTCGATTTCAAACAGAGACATTCAGAGATTTATCCAAATTTCTGAGGGCATGCCCGAGAAATACTCTTATAATAAACTGTATGAATTTACAGTCGGCCCGGACTTGATTAGGTTCGTGAAATATCCCGAACCCGTCATAAAAGGCAAAAAGGCATCGCAAATCATTGCAGCCTCCGACGCTGCCGCCGGCCAACCGGTCCTTAACCCCGACGGTACGCCGATGGTCAATGCAGACGGCACTCCGGTCCTCGCGCCCGCTGCTCCCGTCGATCAAACCAAAACGCCCAAGAAGAGAAACGACGTTTTCTCGAATACCGAACTCCCCCAATATGGTGTGGAATTGAAATATGGAGCAGACGAAATTAACTACGCTTCGTATTGGAGCGAAAGGCTCGCATTGAATGCCATTTGGCAAAACGTGAAACTTGGAATCATCCTTCCCACATGCGGTTGGTCTTCGATGGCAAACAAAGTGTTTGACCAAGAACGCAAACTGACCTACGGCGGACTGGGAGTCAATGGATCGATCGATATGCCTCTGAGAATTTTGCCCAAAACCGGCATCTTCAGCGTTTCCGGTGCATACATCTTCGGCGATGCAAAAGAAGCTCCTTACAAAAACAGAACTATTGATGAGAATTATGTTACTTCAGACATGGACGTTGATTACTTCGTAAGAGGCAATGCCCAGGTGCACTATACATTTGGCTTGGTTGTCGATGAAGATTATTGGATCCGTCTCGGAATTGGCGGCACGCTCTACAACGTCGAGAAATGGCGCTACGAGCAACTCCCCGCCGAAGAAGGCGAACCATTGAAATTTGGATTCAAGAAATGGACAGCAGAAACCGTTGGTGGAATTTCCGGCCGTGTGGAATTCATGGTAACAGGAATGAGTACTCCAATCGGTGGCCGTGTTCAATACTTCGACGAATCGATTTATGCCAATCTTTGGTTGCAGATTCCCGTTATCGAGAATCAATTGTCGGTCAAATTGGATATGCGCGGATATGCGGCCGCATTTAGAAAAGACCCGCGCGAATGGGAGAATCGCTCAGTATTTACTCCTACGTTAAGATTCATTTACGTTTTCTAATAATTTTTGTAAAAATGACGGAGAAAAAGAGTAAACCATGAGAAAGATAATTACAATATTAGCAATATGCTTTATAGCACTTCCGATTCTAAAAATTGACGCGGCCGCCCAAAAGAATTCACATATGTCGTTAGTCGATTCTCTTAGAACGATCGATCCCGACCTTCGCAAATACTTCCCACGCTGGAAAGTCTGCGAACCAGACCTTTGCACTAAAATCTACGAAGCATTCGTGCAGCTTGGATTCGACCGCCGCAAGCTCGACAAACAAAACATCGAAGTGCTGGCAGCCCCCAAGAAGGCAAAAGATAAATACTTTGAAATCTTGCTCATTTCCTGCGGCGAAAGCAGCCTGAACTCGATGCAAATTGCAGAGAATATTAAAACCTTGGAGAGAATAATCTCCGGCCAAAGATATGCTACGTCCAAAGAAGCCAAAGACAGAACTGATATTTCCGATTATAGAAACTATTGCTTTACGGACATCCCACCGGAAAACCCCCTCAAAGACGTCCAAGCAAAAGAAATCGTCGATTGGTTCCGCCCAACTGCCAGCACACAATCAATCTCCATTTCGCTCTTCGAGCAATCGCTGAAAATTGGCGAAACCGGTGCTTGGCTCCATTCGATTATCGGTAACGATGCCATTGGCTATCCCTTCTGGACCGGCGGCGAAGCCAAAATCCTTTTTGAAACACCGCTGTACCAAAATACAGGCTCGAACCGCAAAACATTGCCATACCTTATCATGGCAAACCTTGGTTTCGGCTATAGGCTTAAAGGCGGACTCAACGAAGAAAGCTCGGCCCTCAGCTGGATACCCGAACGACTTCTGAACTCAGGCCCTGGCGGCAAATTTGTGGCCGGTTTCGATTTCAATCTGCCCATGCACACGAACCTTGGTATCCACTTCAATACGGAAGTCCCCACAAAGAAATTAACTTCTGAAGGTATTGACGCCGCAAAAGACGGATACTGCTTCTTCCCGACTGAAACAGTAACGCACGAAGACCCGACCAGGACGATTACGCAAATTGCACCCATTCTCAGAGTGAATGGACAAGCATCGCTCTTCTACAATCTTTGGGTGGACGAATTCAATCCCGAACACTATTTCCGCTTCGATCTTGGTATGCAATATAACGAGATCCAAGAGTATGCTCTCGTTAACGATCCCAGAGGCGATTTCCTGACTAAGGATTCAATCTCGGGCCTGAAACTCTACAAACCAAATGAATTCGGCGATTGGCTCTATGCCAAGGTGGAATACCGCAATCAGGGCGCATTCCCCTTCGGACTGAGCGCTCAATACTCGAACCAGATTTTCCTTGGCAGAGTTTATATGAGAATTATTGGCGATTTCCTCTTCGTAGAGGGCAAGTATGCAACACCGCTCCGCGGCGCGCGCCCCTTCGAAAAAGAGAACTTCTTTATGGTTTCGCCAGTTCTCAGACTGTCATTCTAATCGAGAAAGATACGAAAATCCCTCCCTCAAGTGATTGTCGGAGGGTTTTTTTTTGAAGGAAAAGTTTTAATTGTATTTGAAATAAAAAGCAGCATTTAGATTGAATAATAAAATGAAAAATTTACTTTTAATTGTTTTCCTTGCTTTTTCGATCGTTTGGACAGCGCAATCGCAGACCGCACAGGATAGCGCAAGAAAGGCCTCGGAACTTCTTCAGGACGCTTCGGTAACGACGTCCAAAAAGGAAGTCAATGTTACAATAAGGAATGTTGATATCACTCAGTTCCCGATTGTAAAAATAATCATCGAGGCATATAATATATATGGCGAACCGCTCGACACGCTACCGCCCAACGCGCTGAACGTAATGGAAAATGGCAAAGAAAAGAAAATTATATCGGTCGAGAAAATTACTGTAAAAGAAAGGGTGCCTGTTGATTTTGTTTTCGTTATCGACCGTACCGGTTCGATGCAGCCTTTTATTGACCAAGTGAAGCAAAACCTAAGCACTTTTACGAGTACATTGGTGAAGCGTGGCATCGACTATCGGCTCGGTTTGGTGCTCTTCGGGGACGAAGTTGAGAAAATATACGAACCGACGAACGACGTATGGACATTCACAGGCTGGCTCTCGAAAGTGCGAGCCTTCGGTGGCGGCGACGTAAAGGAAAATGCGCTCGAAGGCATTTCCGAAGCGCTGAAAACAAAATTCCGCCCTTCGGCTAATAAAATTATCGTCTTGCTCACCGACGCGCCATACCATCAGGCAGGCGAAAAGGGCGAAGGCACAACAAATTTTACAACCGAATCGATTATTAAAGAATTGAATAAAAACGAAGCACGTTTATTTGCAATCGCTCCGCCAAGGTTAGAGAATTACAACATTATTGCTAAAAGCACAAGGGGCAACTGCTTCGATATTGGTTACCCGTATTCCACGGTGTTGGACATTTTCTCGAACCAGCTGACGAACCTATTCGCGCTCAAGTACCGGACAAACGAACCGGCAATTCCCGATTCGATTCAAATCGCCCTGCTGAACCAGCGAAAGCAAGAACTCGTTAGGAAGATTATTCCAATCGTGGAGCTGGGCCGAAAGCTGATCATCGAGAGCTTGCTCTACAAAACTGCAGAATCAGAACTCGATGGCGATGTGTCCGAGTTGGACGTCATGTATGAATTCATGAAAAATAAGCCAAGCGTTACTATTCTCGTCGAGGGCCATACAGATAATATTGGAAACAATAAGACAAACGATGCCCTATCGCTTGCTCGCGCCGAAGGCGTCAAGAAATATCTTGTGGCCAAAGGAATTGATCCCCGAAGGATTAAGACTAAGGGATACGGCAAAAGGAAGCCTATCGTGGAAAACGACTCAGAAGAACATAGGCGGCTGAACAGACGCACAGAAATTGTTATTGTAAAGAAATAATTTAAACTGAAGCCGTTCGCAAGAGCGGCTTTTTTTAGGGGGAAACATGCCGTTTGTTGGAGAATTGTCTGCGCTTGCGTGTGCTATAATCTGGTCTGTAACTGCTTTCATCTATAAAGAAGCGTCATGCAAGATGTCATCGCTTCAAATTAATGCAATACGCTTGATTTCATCATCCGTGTATTTGGTTATTCTTGTGTTTGGCTTCACTGGCCTCTCGGAGATGACTGCTACTCAACTTGTACTGTTGGCCATTAGCGGGCTGGTGGGATTGGTGCTTGGCGATACGTTCATTTTCAAATCCTACGAGTTGATGAGCCCTCGGCTGACGTCGCTGTTCCTTACGGTGAATCCTGCAATGGCTGCAATAATTGCTTTTATTTGGCTTGGCGAAGGGCTTTCTCTTACGTCTGTGGTTGGTATTGGCGTAACGATCTCCGGCATTGCTATAGTATTGGCCGAAGGCGCAAGCGGAGAGAAACTATTCAGCAAGATATCCAAACGTGGGATTCTCTTCTGCGTCTTCTCTACATTTTTCAATGCAATTCAGCTGACAATGACAAAGGAAGTGTTCCACCTCGGCAATGGAAATATCGACGCTCTGTCAGTCGCGCTAATCAGAATCAGTTCGGCCACACTGCTTGTGTATCCTGTTGCTTTTGCGATGAAGAAAGACCTGTCGATAAGGAAAGTAGTCCGCCGGGAGCCGTCAATGACGTTGAAGCTGTCGATTGCTTCGTTCTTTGGGACTTTTATTGCGATTGCACTTAGTTTCGTTGCGGTCGTCAAAACCGAAATCGGTATCGCTTCTACGCTTATGTCCACCACTCCAATATTAATGATTCCCGTTTCGCGCTATCTCTACAAAGAGAAACCCACGTGGCACTCGATTGTGGGCGCGGTCGTGGCCGTGGGCGGCGTTGCGATTTTGTTTATGAAGTAAATGAATTCAGCTCGTCGCTATATTGAGTAGGACACGTGTTGAATTTTATATTCATAATAGTGCATCAATTTGCAGTAATAGCCTCTTTCCCAAACCAGAACTGTGATACGCAATATATGTGTAGTGGCGGGTTTGGAACCAGCCCTTCATAATCAGTTGCCCAGTGAGCCTCTTGAGGTATGTAATATATCGAACCAATGGGAGATTTCCGCCTTCTCGAGTGAATGACAAAAGTGCTATTTCAACTTGAAAGAGATTATAGATCTCGGACGGGTTTGGAACCCGCCCCTACATCAAATCATCCTATCATCACATTATCACATCAGCTAATCATTGTACCTGCTTGGAACCCGCCCCTACATATATTCTTTGTATCTTAGCTCCTGTTTGGGTGAGGAGCTGAGAATTGCAATTGGTTGCATTCATTGAATTTTGAAAAGAATTTGTAACAATTCAGTTAAAAATCCTATATTGCTTATATTGACATTGCAATTAAGAAATGAGGAGTTACAATGAAATATTCAATACAAAGATGCTTAGTCTTGCTTTTGGCCTTCATCCCTATCTCGCTTTTCGGCCAATCGGTCTGGACGCCCAGCTGGGAAACCGCAAACGGAAAACCATGCGGCACGGCCACTTCATTCGCCGAGCACAATAAAAACGCCTACGTGGCCACTTACGGCGGTGGCGTATTCGTGAAGAGGTCAGCAGACCTGACGTGGTGGACCATCAACTCCGGCCTTGGAAACCTTTTTGTGAATTCAATCGCAGTTAGTCCAGACGGAGTTATTATTGCTGCAACTCGCGGTGGTTTGTTCAAAACAAACGGTAACAACGAATCATGGACAAGGTGCGACGTCGGCGTCGATATGGAAACATTCGACTTCGTTCATTCGACTTCACTTGGCGTGCTCTACGCATCGGGAGGGAGCAATTTGTTCCGCAGCACCGACGGCGGCAATTCATGGACAATTGCGGCAGTTCTTTTGAATACATACGTCAATCAAATTGCTGAATATACAAATGAAACGCTCCTTATGACCACGCTAACGGGTATGTTCTATTCGACGAATAGCGGAGTCTCTTGGGCAGCCCTTCCGCAGGTTAGCCAATCATCGAGAGGCGTCGTGGTGGACAAGGACAAGCATATTTTCATCATCGTGAACTACAAACTTGCCCAGGCAACGTTCGACGGCAACGAGGCCTTCGATTGGACAATTTGCACACAGATGGAACCACAAAATGTAACCAGTATCGCTCTTACGAACGATTCTAAGGTGCTCGTTGGGACTGATAGGGACGGCGCGTATCTTATGACGGATACGACACATATTGTGCACTTCGGACTAAACAACGTTTCCGTTACGGCTCTCCCGGCCCACCTGTCGGCAAACAAATACATAGGATACAATACTGGTATTTATAAGCTGGATAATTCCTATACGGCCACTCCTCTTTCGGGGCTTCCGAATTTGAACGTCGATAAAATAATCGTCGCTCCCAATTCCGACATTTATGCAATTCTGCCACAGAACAGAGTTTCGTGCTCGACAGACGGTGGCCTTACTTGGTCTCCGGCTGGCGAGAATCAGGCCGGAAGCGCTTTGGACGCTTGCATTGTGGCCCCGGACGGGAACTTGGTGGCCGGTACTGAATGGGCATTCATCCGTTCGACGGACAAAGGCGCCAGCTGGGTTTCTGTGTATTCAACGAATGAATATCTTGGTATCAAATCAATTATTAAACGTGCTTCAGGCGACTTGGTTGCCGTGGGCTACGAATCTGTTTATATTTCATCGGACAACGGTGCCAGTTGGCGCGATGGTTTCCTGATGCCTGTGGTTGGTTTCCTGCCGCGCGCTGTGGCAGAGTCCTCGAACGGAATCCTCTACGCTCTGCTGGATAACACTGTGGCCCGCTCAGCCGGCGATATTTCAAGCTGGGAGGAAATTGCAATCCCCGAGGGCCTTGGCGAGATATACAACATAGTAGCAATTGATGGCAAGATTGTTATAGTCTGCGCAAATATTGCCTATTCGTTAAACGAGTCCACGCAAGCATGGTCTCCTCTCTTCCCTGCAATCGAAAACGAAAGCTGGATTAACTCCATTATTAAACTTGAAGAGAAATATTTCGTTTCGATGCGCAATGGTGCAATGTATCTGCTAACAACTCAACCGACTATATGGAACAGAATCAACAGCCCTGATTTAGTCGTACAGACGAATAGCGCATCGATCGCCAACGGTTATGAAGTCTATGTGGGGACTGCCGGCTATGGAATTCTGAAGGCAAGGTTTTTGTATATGCCCGCCGAAGACACTCAACGCGAGAGCGGAATATCTGTTGGGCCGTGCCCCGCGAAGGATTTCCTTAAAGTGTCGCTTCCTGCCGGCTCCGGCGATGCACCGGAAATCAAAATCGTAAATATTTCGGGCGAAGCAATGGCCGTAGGCGTCGAATTCGATGCTTCAGGTATGTTTGCCACTGTGGATTGCTCAAATCTCGCAGCGGGCGTTTATTGCTGTATCGTGGGCAATGGGGCCGCCCAGAGCACTGAGAAGATAATAATCGTGCGATAGGCACCATTCGCAGCACAAGAAAAACAAATCAATAACCCTCTCCCCTACTCTGGCTCGAGAGGGTTTTCGTTTTATTACACAAAGATTGGATGTAAACTGACTAGAGAAAATTTGATGCGATTCGTGGAATTGGTTAGAAGTGTGTTGATAAAGTATTTTCTGGAAGCAGTGGGGCTTGCCCCATTGCCAAAGTTGCAGTAACTCATTGATATTTCGACAAATCCCCCAACCCCCTTTTGCTAAGGGGGCTAAAGAACAGTTTGTGCTAATACATTGATAATATTGGAGATATGGCTCATATCGAACCCACGGGTTAACCCGTGGGATGGCTGATCAATACTATTTCAACAGCCTGTTAGGTCTTAAATACCATTTTGATGCCGCGGCCGTCGTCGAAGAACTCAGCCGAGCTGGAGAGCTGGCGCATAAGGAATACTCCCCTGCCGCCGTCCTTCATCAGGTTCTGGGGCAATCGTGGATCCTGCACGTGGGAGAAATCGAAGCCGGAGCCTTCGTCCACTACGGTGATTACGATTTCGCCGGATTCGGCGTGGATATGCAGCAGGACGTATTTTTCGGGATTTAATTTGTTCCCGTGTATAATTGCATTGTTAATGGCTTCTGTGGTGGCTATCAGTATGTTATAATACAATTCGTCCGGAATCGGAAATTTGCACCTGATGTCGCAAATCAGAGGCTCAATCAGGTTGATCGATGAGCGATGGCTTTCCAATCTTCGGGCGATATTTATTTCTGTATTATTCATTCAAGCGTTTGTGGTATCTTTTTCACTTGTTCGAAGCGCAGTGAGCGCTTTATTATTATAACGGATTTCTTCTGATTCTGTTTCAAACAATAGCTACAAAGCACACATTTTCAAATTTAACAATAAATAATCAAAGAGCAATGATTGTGCCGTATTTTTAGCAGATTAAAAATCCTCAGTGTAGAGACAAGGCATGCCTTGTCTCTACATCTACAAGTAATAATTTGCAGAGATTAAAAAATTCGGGAACGAGCGGACAAACACTTTGCTCTCGAAGAAAAACTCGTACCATCCGCTGATGCTGACGCTCGAACGCCGGCCAAGCGAGTACCGGAGGGCTGTCTCGACGCCGAACGACTGGCGGAAATAGTCCGAAATGCGGGACTTCGTCGTGGACTTGCCAATGTATCGAGAACTGGCCACAAAGTAGCGCCCGCCCACGGATGTTGTCAGCGCATCGGTGGGCTGGCTGTTCAGCATCAGTTTGTAGAATTGGGAAGTTTTAGCATCCTGAGGGGATTCTTTGAATTCGTCCCAGAACAGGTTCGCGGTTTCCTCGTAGCGGAGCTGTAGCAAAGCGGAAATGTTCGTGATTGCCCCCAAACTGACGATGACTGTGTCGTTTGTGGCGATATATCGCTGCGAAGTGCTTGTGATATTTGCTATCTTGTTTGCATAGTCGTAAGCAGTATAATTGGCAGCAAGCTCGAAGGACGGGACAAACCGCACATTCCGTCCTGAATATACAAACGAAGGCACAATCGAGAACCGGCGGTACCACTGATTGTTAGCGGAGTTGGCCGCCTTCAGGTAAACGATGTGTTTCATGGCTGCCATTCCCGTCAGGGATCCAGCGAAAATCGAAGAGAAACGATGCTCCCACGAAAAGGAAAAAATTGTCGTGAAAATGTCTTGCGCTGTCTGGTTGAGCGCGCTTGGTTTGTCGTCTTGGAGTAGCGAAACAGAATAGTCGAAGCGGAGGCCGTCCATTGCGCCCAAATTGATTAGAGTATTTGTGAACAGGTTGATGCCGGTCTTGACGTAGTCCTGCCGGGCCTCTTGGGCGCGAATGTCCGAAAGAGAGTCCGAGCTGATCGAGCCGGCTGACCGTACAGTATTTTCCGAATTCTGCGAAAGGTACTCCAGACCTACCGATTGCACAAGCCATTCCGAGCGGAAATCCATTGCGCCGCGCACTCCGATATTCAAATCGTTTCGGGCGAGCACCACTTTCGAGTACATTACCGAATCCAATTGGCGGTTGTAGCTTTGTTCCAAATTGCTGTTGGAAATGGAGACAAGCAGGTCCGATGCGATGCGCTCGGAAAGCATATACTTCAGATCGGCAGAGCCGCTCGCGGTCCGGGCCGTCTTGGTCAGGAATAAATTTTCGAAAAATGAGCTGTTCAGCGAAGCTGGAATCAGGTCGTAGCCGAAGATTTTGTATCCAGCATTTCCGGAGAAATCGTATTCGCTTTTGTTCGCATTGGTAATGATTGCGTTAGCATTGAAATCAGAAAGGGAGCGGCCATTCTTTAGCTTCAGAAACTCCGCGAACAGGTTCCCGTGCAGTAGGAAGTTATCGACCTGTTGCTGCCCTATTTCAGAATTCAGCCCCCAAACAACGCCTTCGGACGAAGATTTTACTTGGTTGTTCTTTTCGTATCCGACGGTGGCCTCGGCGAAGGAATTCTCTAAAAAGTTGCTTCGGGCGCCTGCCGAAAAATTCAAACGCTCGGAGCGGTCGCTGCGGGAGGATGACAGCATCCAGCGCTGCTTGGCCACTGCCGAAAAAATGCCGGAAACCGGCACCACGGCGTCGATCGAGAGTAGCGAATAGTCGTTCGACGAGCTGCCTGCAAGCAATTCGCTCGTGCCGCGGTACGAATGGCGCAGGTCCAATGTGGAGCCGAAGGATTTAATTGTGGTATAGAACTGTTCGCCGACCACGTATTCGTTCGAGCTTTTAATGGCATTGGAAAATAGGCCTCGCGCAAGCGAAGTATCAGTTCGGAAAATTGAGTTTTGCTGCTGAGAATGCGCCACATTGCCGGCAAGGGAGAACAATACGAACGCCACCAGAAATGCTGCCAGTTGGGCTTTCCGGCGAATCCACGCGCTTGGGCGAGCGGCAGCGGTTGCGCCATTCGTGTTGCCCCGCAAAGCGCTCCAAAGAAAAGAATAAGCCGGCAGCCAATTGAAATTATTCTTTGATCGGCGGTGGTTCATTGCATATTCTTTTGTATTCGACCACTCGGCGTATTATCTCTTCGGCATTTTCGGAAACGATAATTTTCCTTCCGCTTTTCAGCGTGATGGTGGAATCGTGCATGTGCTCGATGGTCTCGATTTCGTCGGCATTGACGATTATTTCAGTTGAATCAATTTTTGTAAGGTGTACCATAATATTTCTGAATGGTGAAAAACGATTCAATTTATCTTATGTAAGTTAATAAAAAAAACCGAACTTTTTAATATCTTCTTTGTGGGCTGGATAATTTTGCAATTATGCAAATATGTAGAATTTCATTATTCGTATGTTTAAACGAGTTTATTGCGTTTAAGAATCGAGTGAAAAAGCCGAAATGATTAATTGAAGCAGAATAGGTGCGGATTGGTGGCCGTTCTAATCAAAAATACAAGTAAGAAAAATACTGCTTTAATTTTTTTTTGTTAAATAATGAATTATTCAAAATATGTACTGATTTATTCCGTATAACAGGATATTGAGAACGTGGAGGGCAGAAATGAAGAAAAAATGTATTATAGGATTAATTGTCCTTGTTGCTTGTGCCCTCTTCGCGTGGCCATATCTGGCCGATGCACAACAAGACACGCCTCCGCCCGACACAGCATCTATCAATAAACTAATTAGCAAGTATTACTACTTGTTGCCGCGAAACACTCCGCCGAGCGAATTGGACGCCATCGCCGAGCTTGGATTGAAACATTCCGAAGAGATAGGCTACAAGCGCGGCCAGGCGGTATTCCTGAGCATAATCGCCCAGAGGTATTGCGCCAAGACAGAATACGTAACTGCGCTTGAATACGACCTCCGATCGCTGAAAATATTCGAGGAAACCTCGGACAGCTCCGGCCTGTCGCCAGTTTATAATTCAATCGGTATCCTGCTCGCCCAATTCCAAGACTTTCCGAAATCCATTGAATATTTTAACAAATGCCTTGAGTTCGCTAAATATTCCAAAGACGCTTCAGCCCTTGCCAGCTACTACACGAACATGGCGAGCATCTACCAACAGAGCGATAATCCCGATTCCGCTATTGTGCTTTTCAAAAAGGCGTATCTGGCGGCCATCGAGACGGATTCGAGAATGAAAGCCTTCAACGCGCTTTGCGAATTGGCTTATACATCTGCGAAATATTACAAGCAGTATCAATATGCGTATGGTATATTGAAACAAGCAGATTCATTGCTCGGGAATGAATATCCAATGTGGAGGAAAATGGAATTCGATATGAGGTTTGGATATGTACTAAATAAAATGTATTATCCCGCCCGAGCCGCTAAACACCTTGAATATGCAATGGAAACCGCAGTCAAAGAGAATGCGAAAGCTCAATTAATCGAGATCGTCGATTGCCTTTCGGAATCCTACTCACTCCTTGGCCGATACAAAGACGCATACGACATCCAAGAAAAATACAAAGGGCTTCGCGATTCAATCTTCAAAGAGGTCAACCTGAACAGAATTGCATATTTGAATTTCGTCTATAACCAAGCCGAGAACGAACGAGAAATATCCTTACTAAAAGAAAAAAACAGCAAGCTCAGGACCGAGCGCACATTGATCGCCTTCATTGTCGCATTTTCAATTGTGGTTATTGTTTTGCTCGCCATTGCATTTTCAATTGCAAGCAAAAGGAATAAAGAAAAGCGGGAAAGCCTGGCCGTGCTGCACGAAAAGAATCTGCTGATCGAGCACCAAAACGTGGAGCTGGAGGCGATTATAGATGATTTACAACAAAAAAAAGAACTGATCCTGAAGCAAAACGAAGACCTCGAGCAGGCTAATAACCTGCTTGCCGAATCCAACAAATCGAAAGATAAATTCTTCTCGATTCTGGCGCACGACCTCAAGAATCCTTTCCAGTTCTTGCTTTCGATGACTTCCTTCCTATATGACAATTATACGGTGCTTGCCGACGAAAAGAAAGTCGGAATCCTGAAAGACCTGAACGGAATCGTGAAAAGTACTAATAAATTGCTCGAAAACCTGCTGCTGTGGGCACGTTTCCAACTTCATAACATCAAGGTGAACATCGAGCCGATGAATCTGAAAAACATCGTGGTGGAAACAGGAATGCTGTTCAACGAGAGTTCATCGCAAAAAGGTATTCAAGTGCTCTACGAGCTTGATGCAGAAATAAACGTAAAGGCAGACAGGTTCTTGCTTTCGACGATTATTCGGAATTTGCTGTCCAATTCGGTGAAGTTCACGAACCCACAGGGCGTGGTTAGCGTCAGGACCTCCGAAACCGATGGCATAGTCTCGCTTTGCGTAGAGGATAACGGCGTGGGTATCGAGAAATCCAGGCTCGATACGCTGTTCCGCGTCGATGCCGCCTCGTCCACGATGGGCACGCACAAGGAAAAAGGCTCCGGGCTGGGGCTAATGCTCTGCCACGATTTTGCGAAGAAAATGGGCATAAAGATCGAAGTGGCGAGCGAATTGGGCCGTGGCAGCTGTTTTAGGCTTGTTTTCACTTCTGATTCCTCGGGCCGAATGTAACTTTGAAATATGCTTTGTGGAAAACAATCAACAATCCATAAAAAATGCTTTGTTAAATTGTAATTTTGTGTACTTCAATACTGGAATTACAAATGTTAAAATCAACAATTGCATTCTTTAACAACAACAAAACAATTGCTGCAATTGTAATCGTTTTGGCTCTGGCAGTGGTTGTATTCCCCCGCTTCAACAGGCAAGATATCGGCTTCGTGTCATCATTCGCTGGCACTGCCCCCTACGAGCTTAATTGCGACAACGAAAGCTACCTTCGTATGACAGAATATTTCCAAGGGAATGGAGATCTGTCAAGGGCTTCAGCTCCGTTTTGTTTTCGCCCGCTGGCTCCGTATTTGGCTTCCTACCTGCCTTTCGATGCGTTTACGTCTTTGAACCTGCTGAGTGCACTTGCAATACTCCTTTGCGCACCGCTAACATTCGCTATTGCTAAAAGATTCGGTTTTAGCTATGGCGTGGCCACGCTTGGCGTATTATTGCATTTTGTATCCTTCCCGGTCTTCTTCTACTGCACGTCTGGCTTTGTGGATCCACTAAGCATTCTATTCCTATATCTGTTTATTTGGGCCAGGGTGTGCCGGCGGAATTGGCTGCTGCTGGTATTGTACTTGGTTTCGGCATGGGCCAAAGAAACTACGATAATGATTACAGGTTATCTATTGATAGACATATATTTCAGCAATGATAGCACAAAAAGAAAGGTTCATCCGAAAAACCGATACTTTCAAAATAATAAATTGCTATATTTGTAAAT
>CAZSWR010000027.1:0-3088 GCA_964610885.1 uncultured Hyphomicrobiales bacterium
CACAAGTCGGATCACGAAATGTCCGATTGATCAAATCCAACGCAAGCAATTGCAAGGACACGACGGACTTCACGGTAACAGTGAACGCCAAGCCCACGGCAGACATCGCAGGCAACGCGAATGTATGCTTAGAATCTCAAGAAACTTACACCACGACCCAGCCCGGCACGAACGAATGGTTCGTTTCGGGTGGTAATATTATCGGGCCTGCAAATGGCACAACTGTCAGAATAAAATGGATCAGCCTCGGCTCGAAAAGTGTTAAGTTAGTCCAAACAAATCTATCCGGATGTAGCGATTCGGCAAGTATCACCGTCGAGGTTCATGCACTCCCGAAACCGGATATTACCGGAAGTACTAACGCATGCGTCGGCGCTCCAACTGTCTATTCTACGACCCAACCGGGCACGAACGTGTGGTATGCTTCTGGCGGTGAAATCATAGGCGAAAACAACCTCGGCACAGTTGAAATAGCATGGTCAGCGATTGGGACGAATCGCATCAAACTGGTTTCGACGAATTCCGCAGGATGCAGCGACTCGGCCACTTTGTCGGTAAACGTATATCCGGGACTCAGAATTGCGCTTGCTGATACTGCCATAATTTGCCCGGATTCACTCCTCGCGCTGCTCCCCACGTGTTCCGGCGGTTCCGGTTCGGTTGCAATGGCTGAATGGACTCCCAAACAGGGAATTAGCGACCCATCGTCGCTAACGCCGACACTGCAACTTAGCACGCCCGGCGAATATAATTACTACCTAAAAGTAACCGATATTTCGAGTTGTGTCGCTTTCGATACGATCCATGTCAGAATAATTGATGTGGAATCAATAACCCTGTCGTCGGCTGAACTCGAATTTGGCGCTTTGGATCCATGCCTATCGGCAAAGGACAGCAGTCTGGAGATAAGGAATTCAGGCAATGCAGAAATTACTATATCGAAAATAAGTGGTGCCAATGGATTCGAGGTGGTCTCTCCGGCTGTCCCATTTTCAATGCAGCCCGGCGAACATCGAACAATCTCCATCCGATATACTCCCGTTTCCGCGGGCGAGTCATTCGCCGATATCACTCTGTTCGGATCGCCGTGCGAGTGGTCTCGGTCGGTTCGTTGCTCGGGGCGGAAAGATTTCTTGCTGCTTACGCCGGAAATATCAAAAGCTAACTTAGGCATAACCGGAGCTTGCGAATCGGCAAGAATTGATACAGTGTTCTATATAGTAAATACCGGAACCGAAGACGCCACGCTCCGGTTCGATAAGGCAACGCTTGCGGCACCATTTGGTATCGTATCGCCAAGCATTAGCCAAACGGCAAAGCCAAACGATACTGTCTGGGTGCACGTCCGCTACGAAACCTCGGAAAGCGGAAGTTATTTGAGCGATTTGATAATTCCGTATGCGTCCGGATCGTGCAAGGATTCGTTGCGAATTGCTTTCTCGGGCGTGGTAAATGCACCGATCAAAGCAACAGGACTGAGCCGATCGATAGCTTTCCGCACCATCAACGAATGCGAGTTTTTGGCAGATACGACAATTTCGATCTACAACGATGGCAATGTGGACCTCGAGTTTTCGGGATTGCTGTCTGGGGCCGAATTCGGCTTGGTTGGCGACGTTCCTGTGGTGAAGCCCGGCGAAACCAAGGACTTGCAAATCCGGTTTGCGCCCTCTGGGTTTGGCGAATTCGCAGCTAAGTTGCTTGTGCGATATTCTCCATGCGAACTTTTCGACACAGTATTAATCTCCGGCGTTAAGGCCAGAACAGACATTGCCCTAACCGATACGCTCGATTTCGGCGAGGTGCTGCTCTGCCAGGGAAGCCGGAAAACAATTCCACTACGAATCACTAACTCATCCGGTGGCGGTTTGTTGTCTGCGATTAAGTCGGTTCAAATTGCTTCGCCATTCCATACCGACATGGTTGCCGGATCGCAGTTGCCCGTCGGCACGAGCGAATTCGGCATAACGCTCGAAATCAATGATGAGATGCCAGACGGCCAGATCCTCGGAAGGATCGATTTCGTAACGTCGCCGTGCGATTCGGTGCGTAGCGTAGTGTTGCGGGCAACGAAGGCGACAGCGAACCTGGTCGCACAGGAGGAGCTGCATATCGGCACGACGAACGTCGGCACCGAAATTTCGGACACAATCCGAGTGAAGAATACCGGGACAGCGGCCATGGCAATAAGCGAAATCGATGGGATTGCCCCGCCGTTCAAACTGCTCGAGTCCACTCCAGAATTGCCTGCCACATTGGCGCCGGGCGGCGAGTTGGTCGTCGTGGTCGGTTTCGCACCCGAAAAGGGAGGAGAGCAATCGCAGGTGATGGCAGTTATTTCGGACTCGCCTTGCAATTTCGCTGTGCTGACGCGGCTCGTGGGCGACGGCGTTCCAATTGCGGATACGGCCCGTTGCGAGGTGGCGATCGATAGCGCGAAGGCCCAAACCGGCAAGAAGCTGAGTATCCCGTTCAGACTGAAACATTCGGAGAAGCTGATCAAGAATGGCGAAACGAAGCATTTCTATGCGGTAATAAGATTCAATTCGACAGTATTGGTGCCCGAATTCGATTTGCTTTCGGATACAATAATCGGAAATGAAAGGATTGTCGGGTTTGCCGGCAGTATCGGCACCGAGTCCGGCACTCTGAAGGAAATGGTGTTCGTCCCCACGCTTGGCAACGCCGAATGCACTCCAATCAGGATTGACTCGATTGTGTGGTCGGATTCGTTCGTGGTCGTAACGCGAACGGATGGCAATTTCTGCTTGGCAGACGTATGCCACGAGGGCGGCCCACGATTGCTGAACCCGGAGGGGACGGTTCGGATACTTGGAATTGTGCCCAATCCGAGCGCGGAAGCGGTGGAAATAAGTGTAGAGCTAATCGAAAAGGGCAGGACCGAGCTGCTGATAGTCAACAGCTTGGGCGAAACCGTGCGCAAATACGAATATTTCATAGAGAAGGAATTTGGCAAACGCACCATCGAAATAGACCTCGAGGGGATACCATCCGGCCGGTACACAGCCGTGCTGGTTACGCCCACCGAGGTAGATTATCGGCCAATGCTAATTGTGAAATAGAGCGA
>CAZSWR010000027.1:3188-38697 GCA_964610885.1 uncultured Hyphomicrobiales bacterium
TGGTTACGCCCACCGAGGTAGATTATCGGCCAATGCTAATTGTGAAATAGAGCGATTGCTCTGAGAGTAGGGGAGAGGCCGCAACCGACAGTTGGAATCTGCTGTCATAGTGCATCTTTCCTTGCCAAGGCGAGCGGCGCATGAATGGGAATACTTTTTCAACTAAATGGGCTAACCAATTTGGATGATTGTGATTTTTGTAGGGGCACGGCATGCCGTGCATTTGCCTTATGAAGTGTATGATAATAATGGAATTACATAGTTCCACGAGAGTATGTTTAATCTATATACTCGATTCTTCAGCGTATTGAACAATAGCCGCTAGCGCAGTAGCCTGAGGAAAAGTCAAATTTTCGCGCGACCGATTTGATTTTGTTTGAAATTTGTGCTATATTATATTTTTATCACGTTGGGATTTGGTTTCGTTTGAATTGATAGTTCAACCTTTCGAAAAGAATTGCTGATTCGAACAATAATTCTTGTGTATCATTTCAAAATGGTAAAATATGAAAATATTCTTTGTCGCTATCGCTATGGTTATATTTGCAGCATGTAAATCAAATGACAATAAAATCAATAACATAGAACATATTGAAGTGATTAAAAGGTATGACTTCAAGGATGGCAACACTGTTAACATGAACGCAAGCAAATTCAAAAAGAGACTTCTTCGAAATCAAGATACAATAAGTGCTATACGAAATGCAATTAACAACAGAACACACACTGATATTTATAAAATTATGTTGCCCAATAGGGTTGTGGTTAATGACACAATCACATATTTCTTCTCAAATGATTTTAGCGTTTTCAGAGAAGGATCTTCCTATTATCGAATCGATAATTCATTGCTGAATTCATTATTTGATAGTATATATTCCGAACAATCAAATTGAGGAAAGGAATTCAGGATAACAGTCCATTTGGATTCGGTGCGCGTTGGCTATGTCGTCAGCAGCGAACACGGCGTCCGCCGAGTACGATTCCAAACAGCTAATAATCCCATCCCTGCGAGGTTCTCTCACTGGCTTCAGTGGCATGTCATCATTCAACCCTCGCGCGTTACTTTATTCCTTTCAATTCTTTAATCCCGAAGTCTTTTGTGTTTAAAGTCATTGTTTTTCGCTATTTTTGTATTTTGCTTTCAATACAATATTAGAATGATTTTTAGAGCTTTAAACATATATTTTGCAGTTTGGTTTTTGATGTGTTTTGTGCCCGGCCTGCTGCCGGCGCAGGTTTCCGAGCCTTCGACAGTCGAGGCGCATTTCACTAAGGACAAAATCAAACTCGACGGGATGCCCGACGAGCCATGCTGGCAGCGCGCCCAAAGGATTGTTAATTTCACTCAGAGGGAATTGCACAACGGCAGCCCGGCCACCGAACGGACAGAGACCGCCGTGGTGTACAACGAAAACTCAATCTATATCGCCGCCTGGTGCTACGACAGCGACCCCTCGGGAATCGTGGCCAAAAGCCTGAAAAGAGACTTTAGCTATTGGGTGGACGACAATTTCGAGGTGGTTTTCGATACCTACAACAACGACGTGGACGGCTATGTGTTCGTCGTCAATCCGAACGGCGCCATGGCCGACGTCATGGTTTCCGGCAATGGTACATATTTCAACCAAGACTGGAACGGCATCTGGTCGGCGGCCGCTGTAATCAATTCCGAAGGCTGGTTTGCCGAGTTTGAAATTCCATTTTCCACGCTGAAATATCCCGATCGAATCGACCAGAATTGGGGCGTCAATTTCGAAAGGAATATCCGCCGGAAGCAAGAAGCAGTTTTTTGGCAGGGCTGGTCCCGAGACTACGATTTCGAGCACGTCTCGCACGCGGGCACCATGCTGGGGTTGCGCGGCATTTCCGGCAGCGAAACGCTCGAGCTGAAGCCTTTCGCGGCCGTCGGCAATTCGGCTACGTCCGGCGAGAAACCCGAACAGACCTCCAAATTTGGTTTCGATGCGAATTACTTGGTTACGCCCACGCTGAAACTGAATATGACGGTGAATACGGACTTCGCGCAGGTGGAATCCGACCGCGCGCAAGTGCAGCTGAGCCGCTACTCGCTCTATTTTCCCGAAAAACGTGAATTCTTCCTCGAGGGCAATTCCGAATTCGATTTCCCGCTTTTCGACAATGGGAATGTGTTCTACTCCAGGCGAATCGGCATCGACAATAGCCGAGAAGTGCCCATTGCCGGCGGCGTCAGGCTGCTGGGCCGCGCCGGACGGACGATTATCGGCGCCCTCTCGCTACAGACGAAAGAATTGGACTCGCTGCCCTCGGCCAACTACTCGGTGGTCCGCGTGAAGGAAGAAGTGTTCGAGAAGTCATACATCGGCGGCATCGTTACCGCCAAGAATGCCGGCGGGCACTACAACTACGTCTATGGTGCAGATTTTAAATACGTAACCTCGGAATTCTTCGGCACACAGAAGAATTTGAATATAGCCGGAAGCATAGCCCAATCAATAACCGACGGCAATTCCGACAAAAAGAACTTGGCCTACCGCTGCCAACTGCTCTACCCGAACGAAGACATACGCGCCGAAGCATTCTTCGGGACAATCCAAGACGGCTTCAATCCCGAAATCGGCTTCCTGCGGCGGAAGAATATGCGAATGTTTTCTGGAAATTTTCGCTATCGCTTGCGGAATGACATAGTCCCGGGAGTAAGGTATTTCGACATCAAACCAATCGATTTCGCATATTATTGGAAAGAAAACTCGCCGGAGTTGGAATTTGCCGATTTCAATTGGGCGCTCATTTCGTTGGCCACCAACGGAGGCGACGCATTCAATGCCGCAATTCACCGTTCGTTCGAATTGGTGGGGGACACGTCCTACATCGCCAACGACAAGATTCAGGTGCTGCCGGACAAATACTGGCAAACGCAGTACAGACTCACTTTCGATACTTTTGAGGGGCGCAATTGGGTGGGGAACTTCGCCCTTTCGTACCAAGATTTCTATGGCGGGAACATGAAATCTATTTACTCGTCGATGAAGTATTATTTTTCCAAGCACTTCACTGCATCGGCCGAAATGGAAGTGAATCAAATCCACATCCGCCAGCAGAAAGTTGAAATTCTGAACGTTGGCGCTTGGGCCGATTACGCCTTCACGACGACTTTAAGCTCCGGAGTGTTTGGCCAATGGAACAATTCCGACCAAAAGGCCGTCATGAACCTTCGCGTCCATTGGATCCCGATCCCTGGCGGCGATGTGTATTTCGTGATGAACCAAACATACTCCGCAAATGGAATTTTCAAGTTGGACAATACAGTCGTCTATGCCAAGGCTGTCTGGCGTTTCGGCTTGTGAAATTGCATTTAAAACTGATGATAGATAAGCTGATGTGATGAAAATAGTAGCTAGTGTTAAGTTAATTTGGATATGACGTAAAGATTGTGTAAGTTTGTACTAAAAAAGGGAATCACATGGTACACTACACAATTAAGCTAAATCAATACGAGGTAGAAGAGCTAAACAAAGTAATCAACAAGGGCAGCCACACCTCACAAGCATTTCGCACAGCGTACATTCTCTTGAATTGCGACAAAGGCGAATTTTCGACGAATAAAGAAATAACTAATGCTGAAATCTGTAAGATCCTGAAAGTAGGCGAAAGAACGATTGATAGGGTAAAGAAAAAGTTCATTGAGGAAGGGTTTGAAAGCGTATTGGAGAGGCGACCTTCGCGTCAGAATTATACCAAGAAAATGGATGGCGACACCGAAGCGAAACTTGTTCAACTCTGCTGTAGTGAGCCTCCGGCGGGCTATGCGAAATGGTCACTCAGGCTTTTAGCCGACAAAATGGTCGAACTGAAATATGTAGAGTACATTTCGCACATCACAGTACGCAAAGTTTTAAAAAAAACGAACTTAAGCCTTGGAAAGTAAAAGGATGGGTTATTCCTCCAAATAAAAGTAGCGAGTTCGTTGCAAACATGGAAAATGTTCTGGATACATATAAGTTACCATATGATAAAGATTATCCTGTCGTTTGCATGGACGAATCGCCAAAACAGTTGATAGAAGAGGTGGCATCCACACCAATCAAGCCTGGTAAGGATGCAAGATTAGATTATGAATACATAAGACACGGAATGGTTAACGTCTTCATGGCCAATGAACCTCTGAAAGGTAAAAGGCTTGTGGAAATCACAGAATATAAGACTAAAAAGGATTGGGCAAGGTTTGTCAAACAAATAGCTGATCAGATGTACCCTCAAGCAAAAAAAATAACGCTGGTCATGGATAATTTCAAGACACATGATGCTTCAGCATTTTATGAGACGTTTCCGCCCGAGGAAGCCAAGCGACTGCGAGATAGGTTTAATTTTGTTTTTACGCCAAAGCACGGAAGTTGGCTAAACATGGCAGAGATAGAACTACACGTACTCAATGGACAATGTCTCAATCGTTATATTCCAACTATTGAGAAAGTCAAAGAGGAAGTAGAGGCTTGGCAAAAGCATAGGAATAACATGAACAAAGGTATAAACTGGCAATTCACAAACGAAGAGGCACGGATCAAATTGAAAAGATTGTATCCGTCATATTCCGATTAACATAACACTAGTAAAAAAGTAAAAGTAGCAAGTCAGCACAAGATTCTACTTGCAACTTGTTCCTTGTTACTTTCTACTTGAGAAAATGTGTAGGGGCGGGTTCCAAACCCGTCCGGCTCATCGCTATATTGAGTGGGTAAAGCAAATCCACTGATGCAAGAGTAATTCTTTGACCTACTTAACTACTAGAGAATCATGGTGTTGCCCGAAGTAGGGGCGAGGTTACCTCGCCCTCACATTTTGTATTATTACAAAAGAAAAAATCCTCATTTCATAATGTTATATTGGACTGAACCCACACAAAATAGCGAAGACCCACCCGTCCGAAGAGTTTTTATACCGCCACATAACCTTATCAACTTATTGATTCTGTATGAAATATGGTTCTTCTCGTATAAACCCAGATTGTGCGTTAGAAAAACCCTCAACCCTCAAATCCCTTTCTCCCAAAGGGCGAAAGGGACTTCCATCCAACAAAACACATTTTCTTACTCCCTTCTCACGTCTGGAGAAGGGCCGGGGATGAGGGTATTGCAAATATGTCAAATTTTAATGAACAATTTGGGATAAAACAAAACACAGTGTACGTCAGCGCGCGCGCCTACAAAAATAATCCTACTGGTTAACCCATAGGGCGATATTGGCTTTATCTAATACATCTTCGCAGCCCATTTTGAATATTAAAAATAATTCATTATATTTGTAACTTAAAACGGATACGATATTTAAAGTCATATTGTTACGTTAAAATAATTCTTTAACTCTATCGCTTATCTGTGCAAAGTGTGAAAACAAATAGGACTGGAATAAATATGAGATTCAATACAATACCGGAAATGTTCCACAAGCTGTGCAACAAGTATTCAGAGGACAGGGTGGCGATTATGTATAAATCCGACGGGGTTTATTGTTCGATGACCTTCGGCGAATTACGCTACAAAGTCGAGACATTTGCCATGGGACTGCTCGAGATGGGCGTCCGCACAAGCGATAGGGTCGGGTTGGTCTCCGAAAACAGGGTCGAATGGATTATTGCAGATCTGGCTCTATCGATAGTTGGGGCCGTCAGCGTTCCCGTTTTCCCCACTCTTACGTCGAAGCAATTAACTTATATTTTCCAAAACTGCGAAGCCCACGCGATAATAGTCTCGAACGACTTCCAGCTGAGGAAAGTGCTCGAATGCAAATCCGAATTGCGTTCGTTGCACCATTTGGTTGTGATGAACGATTCGTTCTCCACCGACGACCTGGCAGTGCGTTCGATGGCAAGCGTGATGAAACGCGGCGCCGATTTGCGCGACGACGAAGACAGGCGCTCGATTATCGACAATCGAATCTCGAAAGTGGCTCCCGAAATGTTGCATACGATTATCTACACCAGCGGAACGACCGGAGACCCCAAAGGCGTCATGCTGACGCACCACAACATTTCGTCGAACGTAGCAGCCGTGCAGGAGGCAATTAGCTTCACCGATGAGGACACTTTCCTTTCGTTCCTGCCGCTCTGCCACGCCTACGAACGCTCAACCTCATATTATGCCGGATTCAGCGTGGGGGCGGTTCTGGCGCTGGCCGAATCCGTCGATTCGGTCAAGACAAATATCGTCGAGGTGCGGCCAACCATTATGACAGTCGTTCCGAAACTGCTCGAAATGCTCAAGAAAAAAATCGTGCTTTCGATGGAAAAGGAACCCGGCTTCAAACGCAAATTCTTCCAATGGGCCGTTAACACAGGTGTCAAATACGTCCACGCTAAGCACGACGGGCGCATTCCATTCGGTTTGCAGAGCAAGTACAACATTGCCGATAAATTCATTTTCTCCAAAATTCGCGAAGTGCTCGGCGGGCGAATGCGTCTCTTCGCCTCGGGCGGCGCCGCGATGCCGGTCGATGTCGGCGAGTTCTTCCTGGCGGTGGGCATCACAACCGTGGAGGGATACGGCCTGACCGAAGCCTCGCCCATTGTTTCGCTATTGCGCGAGGACTCTCTCGAAATCGGGACGATCGGCCGTCCAATGTGCAACCTGGAAACGAAAATCGCCGAGGATGGCGAACTGCTCGTGCGCGGGCCAAGCATTATGAAGGGATACTGGAACGACCCACAGGCCACAAACGAGGCCATCGACGAGGAAGGATGGCTCTACACGGGCGACATCGTTACAATGACCGAGCGTGGCAACTTGAAGATTACTGACAGAAAAAAGAATATCATCGTCAACTCCGGCGGGAAAAATATCGCTCCGCAACCAATCGAATCGCTTCTGTCGCAAAGCATCTTTGTGGATTCAGTCTATTTAGTCGGCGAACAACGCGATTTCCTTACCGCACTGATCATTCCCGATTTCGACCGATTGAAAGACCTTGCGGCGAACCTCGGAATCAAATATTCATCGGTCAATGAGCTGACACTGCACCCGCAAGTGATCGCAACAATCCAGAAAGATTTGGACCGTTTCCAGAGCGATCTGGCAAAATACGAACGAGTGAGGAAATTTGCACTGCTCGCGCAACCATTCTCCATGGAAGCGGGCGAGCTAACCCCGAAGATGAATATCCGCCGCCACGTCGTGGAACGCAAATATTCAGCCCTGATCGACCAGCTTTACGATATGAAATAGGCAAAAGGAAAATCCGAATTCCAGGAAAGTGGCACTACCATTTGGAATGGTAGTGCCACTCTATCTTCATATATTTCATTTATTTACATTCCCCTCCTTGCCAAGGAGGGGTGCCCGAAGGGCGGGGGGGGGGTATCAAAGATATTGAACCTGCGGAAGGTTTAGGCACAAATCATCTGCACCTTTGATTAACCTGATTAAATTAATTAAAATGGAAAAGAAGAAATTTCGGCACGAAATCATAGCAATCAGAATAATCATCTATATCAGCGGTTCAGACATTCTTCGGACGGGTTAGGAACCCGCCCCTACATTTTTCACATGATTCAATCACATAATCAAACGAATCAAATTAATCACAGTTCAGACAATCACCACATCATCACATCATCACATCATCACATCACCACATCAGCTAATCCTCCAGCCACTTGCACATCTCTGATAAGTCGTGTAGTTGAAAAAAAAGGCACCACTCGATTTGTGGTGCCTCTTACTAAATAATAGCTGTAACGCTTCTATTTTCTTGTAATATATTAGACTTGGGGCGCTTCGTTGATTGATTTGAAGAGTTCAATCAATTCGTCGATTGTTTTCGTGCCGATGACGCCTTTGCCGTGTTCGCGAATCGAAACGGAATTCGCTTCGACTTCCTTTTGCCCGATAATCAGCGAGTAGGGAATCTTGGCCTGCTCGGACTCGGCAATTTTGCGATTGATCTTTTCGTTACGAGTATCGATGCTCACGCGGAAACCGAGTTTGTCCAATTGCTTGTAGAGCGCGGTCGCGAATTCGAGCTGTACTTCGCCGATTGGCAAGACGCTGGCCTGCACCGGCGCAATCCAGAACGGGAAGTTCCCTGCGAAGTGTTCGATAAGGATCGAAAGGAAGCGCTCCATCGAGCCAAAGGGCGCACGATGGATGATGACAGGGCGATGCGGAGCGTTGTCCGGCCCGATGTATTCGAGTTGGAAGCGTTCGTTCATCACGTAGTCCACCTGCACGGTGCCGAGTTGCCATTTGCGGCCGATTGCATCGCGCACGATGAAATCAAATTTGGGGCCGTAGAATGCTGCTTCGCCGATGCCGATGAAGTAATCGAGGCCCATTTCGTCGGCCACTTCTTTGATCTCTCGTTCGGCCTGATCCCACATCTCGTCCGTTCCGGCGTATTTTTCTTTGTTTTCGGGGTCGCGGAACGAAAGGCGTGTCTTGACGGGCATTCCAAACGTCTTGAAGACTAACTGTGTGAGTTCGATTGCGTTTTGCAATTCGGACTTCAATTGGTCGTGCGTGCAATAGATGTGTGCATCGTCTTGGGTGAATCCACGGACGCGCGAAAGGCCCGAAAGCTCTCCTGACTGTTCGTAGCGGTAAACCGTTCCGAATTCGGCAAGGCGCAGCGGCAGGTCGCGGTACGAACGCGGCTTGCTGGAATAGATCTGGTGGTGGTGCGGGCAGTTCATCGGTTTCAGCATGTATTCTTCCTCTTCGATGGACATTGGCGGATACTGCGATTCCGAATAATATGGGTAGTGCCCCGATGTTTTATATAGATTCAAATTTCCGATATGGGGAGTGATCACCTCGACGTAGCCGCGGCGGAGCAATTCGGCGCGAATAAATTCTTCGAGCTTGCGGCGCAGCAGTGTGCCTTTCGGAAGCCAGACGGGCAGTCCGACGCCAATTGCTTGGCTGATCATAAAGAGTTCGAGTTCTTTGCCGAGCTTGCGGTGGTCGCGTTTCTTGGCCTCTTCGAGCATAGTGATGTGTTCGTCGAGTTGGCTTTTCTTCGGGAACGATACGCCATAGATGCGTGTCATCATTTTCCGTGACGAATCGCCGCGCCAGTATGCTGCGGAAACCGAAAGCAGTTTCATGTTCTTCAGCAGCGAGGAGTTGGGAACGTGGGCGCCGCGGCAAAGGTCAGTGAAAGTGCCTTGGCGGTAGAAAGTGATTTCTTCGTCTTTAAGGCCATCGAGCAGTTCGAGTTTGTATTCGTCGCCTACCTTGCGGAAGTACTCGACAGCGTCGTCCCAATTCATTTCTGTGCGGCAATAGTCTGAGTTGGTCTTTGCAAGCTCTTGGATTTTCCTTTCGATTGCGGGGAAATCGTCGATAGAGATGGATTTGCCTTCGGGCAGATCCACGTCGTAGTAGAAGCCGCTTTCGATGGACGGCCCGATGCCGAATTTTGTGCCCGGATAGAGTGCTTGGATTGCTTCGGCCATCAGGTGGGCAGACGAATGCCAGAATATATCTTTGCCCTCGTCGTCGTCGAAAGTTACGATTTTGACCAAAGCATCTGTATCAATAGCCCTCGAGAGGTCTCTTTTTTCACCGTTAACAATTACACCGAGCGCTTCGCGCGAAAGCCTTTCGGAAATTGATTTTGCAATTTCGAGTCCGGTCGTTCCCTGTGGATATTCTCGGGCATCGCCGTTCGGAAACGTGATTTTCATTCTTCAATCCTTGATGAGTTTGCAAAGAAACAAATATGCCGTTCGGAAATTCCTACTTGAACAAAATGCAAATTACGACTTTTTTTCAACTAATGAAAGTTTTGTTGAAAAAGGCATTCGCAGCCGATTGGTTAATATTTGAAAGGAAAAAAGAAGCTTGCCTCCCGCTGGGGAATCTCGGGGTGGGCTTGTAGGTGTGTCGGTCCGCACAAAGAGATCGTACCGTTTTTCTTTTTTTGCGTGAGTTCTTCAAATCGATGATTTGCTTTTGACCGGCATCCGGCGCTGTCCCAATAAACTTTTCTTGGATTTAATAAAGAAATAATTTATTTTGCTATATACACAAATCTGCACCCCCAAAAATTGTGGATGCGTATAAGATAGAATAATACCATTTCATACCAAAAGGCTACAAAAATGAAGAGAATCATCCTGTTGTTGTTTTTGATTTCCGGCGTCCTTTCGGCGCAGGACCTAAGCCAAAAGTGGCTGTTTTCCGGCCTGACCGACTACGCTGACCTAAATACACTGATAAGCCCATCGGGGAAGTACATTTATGTATATGATTACTACAATCATAAGTTGGTCAATTTGGAAACCCAAAAGGTAGAGTATGTTTATTATAATAAAGAAGGGTTAAATACCCCAGTAGCCTTCCTTAATTCTGATTATGAAATTCTTCTTCGGGGAGCCGATGTTTTGGGAACTCTGAATTTCCAAACTGGCCAACTCAAGAAATTCGATGTACAGCATAATTTTGGTGACATCGTATTATGCTCGCTTTCTCCGAATGCCGACACCGTCGCCTTTGCTTACTATTATTGTTGGGATGGGTATGGGTACAATAAATATGTAAATTACAGCTATGGAGTGTTCATAAAAGACCTGAAAAACAATAAAGAAGAATTTTTTGAAGATTCAACTTATACTATTCCCGCCTACTCTTCTTACACGCATTATGGATATGCAGATTTTGTAGCATTGGCACCTTCGGGCGATAGAATCGCTGTCTATAACATTTACGAATATGATTCGACCTATGTAAATATATACGAATTAAAGGATTTGAAGAAAGGGGCGCTCCAGTGCCGGATTCGCGTTGATTCGCTCCGGGGCACGACTGGGTTGGCCTTTACTCCGGATTCGAAACACGTACTGACCACTCACGACAATGGGAAAATGATTCAATGGAATGCATCGAGTGGCCAGTGCGAATCCATCGATAGGCCGCACGATACAACTATTTCTTTTCAGGATATTCGAATTAGAGATAGTATTGTAAGGATTCTATACAAGGATAGGAACATTTGGTGGTCCGAAGATGACGTTTACAAACACGACACAATCTTACGCTATAACTTCATCTCCCGCAAGGTTGTTGATTCGGTTGCTATTGGCCAATCTCGTTATTATACAGTCGATACCAATTTGCGCTATTCAACAGGAATTAGTAAAAAAGGGGATATTGTTCTTCACGACTTAGCGGCCAATACGAGCGTGAACATATCCGAGAAGTATTATATTTCTCCAGTCAATGCTTTCTATTGCCATAATAATAAGATTTTTTCTCATTCTTCCGATTCAAATCTGGTTAATCTCCGCTCGCTATATTATGTGCGCGTTCTCGATGGCATTAGTTATCCTGATAACTCGAAAATAATCCATTCGCACAATGGGAAGTATTATATAATCATATCCGACAGTAGCTTAAGAGTATTCGATTGTGCTAAGAAGGAGATTATTTGGGCATACCAAAGGCCCAATTGCTTCTACGAAAAGGTTGCTTGCTTTTCGCAGGACGATGCTTCTATATGGGTTGTAATGGATACATTAAAGATTAATCAATTCTCTACAACCGACGGAATGTTGATGAATACTGTAAGATTCAAGGATACAAAGGATTCATTGGTCCGAGAAATCAGTTTCATCGAACCAAGATCCGACAATCAAGAACTGCTCGCAGAGCTATGGATATCAAATACAAACACAGAAAAATACTATTCATACTCTGCTTGTATTGGACTTGATGGCACATACACAAGAAACGAGTGGAATTATTTCTTTTCACATCTTGGGTTTGTTGCGATGAGCTACATTGACGATAACCATCTACTTTATAGGATCGAATCACCTTTTGACCATTCCAATCACTGGTATTGTATTGGGCGCGAAAGTATGGATACTCTTTTTGAATACAGAACATCACAAAATTTTAAAAGGTCCGAAAAGCTGTCCACCTGCACCGAATCGAAGGAACTCAAAGGATTCTTCCTTTCAAATAGGGCCGGCGACATTGCTTTCTATCGCTATGACAGCCCCGATCCGATTTGGCAAACTTCCTTGGGGTGGCCAATTGTGGGCGTTGTCCTGAGGACGGACACAAAAGAGCTGCTCGTCGCCTCGGTCGATGGATCCATTCGCTGCTATAATGCCAGAGACCTCATTAAATTCCTTCCCACGGAAGAAGAGATGGAATTGGATACCGAGGGCAGTTGTTTCTGTCCCAATCCAGTTGGTGATTTCATCCGATTCCGGCCGGGAGTGCAGTCCGGGACTGTCAGGATTGTCAATACTCTTGGAATCGAAGTCTTAGCCATGCCGTATGCCGAAACTCTGTACGTAGGCGAATTGCCCCAAGGTGTCTATTTCCTCCAGATTAATGGCAGGGCATTCAAATTTGTGAAGAAGTGACGGCAGTCGTTTGAAGCACTGTATCAATATTTGAGTATTGAAGGCATCAGTATAGCTTGGCAAGGCATACTTATTTGCCCGCTGCCATCTTTGCGCTCGGCCTATTGGGTTACCAGGTTTTTGAAAAAGTATTTTATGGAAGGAGTGGGGCTTGCCCGCTGGGGCACATCAACGACTTACACGGATCTATATACCCCCTAAACCCTATACCCTATACCCGTGCTTCCATATATCTTGACTATTTCTGGCAGGCTCTTAGTCTGATAGTTGGGCTATTGGATTGCTTCGCATCGCTCAATTCGTTATAGCGTCGGACTTGGAAAACAAACTGGCAGTCGCCAAGTTTTTTCATTTCGTTTGCTTTTCTTCTTTTTTATTGATATATTATGATTTGACTTAATTGAATGGTTCGGTATGAAAGCAGAGCTTGAAAAGCTTACGAAGGAAGAATTAATTGAAAGAATTCTCGGAATGGAATCCGCAAAGGCCCGCCAGACGGAGTCAGCGGACGCTGCTTCGCTCAGCTACGAAGGCCTGCTCAGCTATGCCAATAATACCGCAGACGTGATTATTGAATTCGACCTTGAGTTCAGGCACATGTACGTCAGCCCATCGATTGCAGAATACATCGATATAAACCCGGCTGAATATATTGGGAAAACTCATCGCGAACTGGGCTATCCCGAGGATATTTCCGAGTATTTCGAGCGCACCGTGCGGAAATCCTTCGAGAGCGGCCAAGTGATGGACGACGTCTTCGAATTCGATTCGGCAAAGGGCCATACTTATATGTGCTGGAAGCTGATTCCGCAATTCGGCCCCGACGGCGAAGTGCACAGGGTACTCACTTTTTCGCAAAATATCACTGATCAACGCCTGGCCGAGATGGAGGCTCGCGAAAGCGATTCCCGATTCCAAATCCTCTTCGATTCCATTCCCGAACTTTTGATAGTCCACCGGATGGGCGTCATCGAATACGTTAACGCCAGCATGGTGAGGTTCCTCGAGTTCTCGTCCCGGGACGAATTAATCGGCAAAGACGTGGCAATGCTGATCCACCCGGAGGATTACCCGTCTGTAAAGAAAAGGATATATCGAAGGAATCCAAACGAAAGCCTGCCATACCTTGAGGAGAGAATTGTCAAAAAGAATGGCGAAGTGATCTGCGCCGAAGTTGCCGCACTTCCGATATTTTTCAATAATCAAGAAGCCACGCTGGCAATTGGACGCGACATCACAGAGCGCCGCCAGGCCGAAAAGGAAATCCTCCAAACCCGCCGCAGACTCGAAATGGTGCTCGATGCCGTCGACGACGGTTTCTGGGATTGGAACATGGTCACGAACGAAACCCATTTCTCTAATCGGTACTATACTATGCTTGGCTACGAACCCGGCGAATTTCCCGGTTCGTTCGATTCATGGGTTGGACTGATGCACCCGGACAGCCGCAATTCGTACCTTGGTGCTCTCGATGAGTATTTGAGTAATCCCGTGGGGATTTATTCGTTGGATCTGAAACTTCAAAAAAAAGATGGGGAATACATCTGGGTGCGCAGCCGCGGAAGGGTTATGGAGTTCGCCGAAGACGGCACGCCCGTGCGAATGCTCGGCACGCATACGGATATAACAAGCATCCGGGAGGCCGCCGAAGCCCTAAGAACGAGCGAACTGCGTTTCAGGCAATTGGCCGACAATGCCCGCGATTTGGTCTTCCGTTTCAACTTGCAATCTTTCTCTTACGAATACATTAATCCGGCGGTTTACGATTCGCTTGGCTACACCCAAGAAGAGATTTACAACACCCCCGATATACTCCAGCAGCTATTCTCGCCTTTGTGGCTCGAGGCCAAAAAAGAGTCAATTAAAAAAATGATTGACAACAAGGTGTCGGACAACCTCGAATTCGAGGCAATCGACAAGAACGGAGACAGAAAATGGTTCCAGCAACGAACCACTTTGGTCCGAGACGAGCACGGCAACGCCATCGCCCTGGAGGGAATTTCGGTGGATATAACGGGCCGGAAAAAAATTGAGGAGGCGATGAAATTCTTCGCCGAGAACGCCTCGAAGCTCAAGGGCAAAAGGTTCTTCGAGAAAACTGCCATCTTCCTTACCGAAATCTTCGATATCGATTGCTGCACGATTGCGCAATTTTCGTCGAATACAGATTACATCCATACTCTGGCTTCGGTCGTGAATGGCTCGCTTTCAGAAAACTATTCATGCAGAATTGCAAACACTCCATACGAGCGGGTGCTGAACGATGGATTCTATTCGTGCCGCGAGAACGTTGCCGAAGAGTTCAAGGAAACCGAGCCGATTGTTTGCCCGGATGCAAACGGATTTGTGGGCGCGTTAATGCGCAACGACAGGAATGAACCATGCGGAATCGTTAGTTTGATTAGCCGGAAGCCTCTGAAAGTTTTCGAATACTCCGAAACGCTTTTCCGTTTGTTTGCAATTCGCTGCGCTAATGAACTCGAAAAAATGATGTTTGAAGAGAAACTAATCGAGAATGAATTCTTCCTGCGCTCCATTTTCTCTGCGGCGAAGGATATCGCTTTCATTACAACTGACCTGAACTTCGACGACCCCGTGATCAAAGAATTTAGCCCCGGAGCCGAGAATATTTTCGGTTACCACCGCGAGGAAGCTATATCGAAACCTCTGGCAATGCTCTTCAGCCATGAGGTGGACAATACGATTTACGATTCTTTCCACGAGGATTCCGACTTGGGGCTGCGGGCAGAACTCCAATTGAAAAGGAAAGGTGGCGAAAAATTCCCTGCCTTCATCCGTACGTATCCGCTGTACAACCACGTGGGCGAGGTTAAATCCACTCTGGCCGTGATTATGGACTCTTCTGCCATCAAACACATGGAAAACATGATTCATATCAAGGATTATTCCATCGATTCGGCCAACTTTCCAATCATTCTAACAGACGAAAACGCTGTCATCACGTATGCAAACAAAGCCTTCGCCACGCTTTTCGGCTTTCCACACCCCGAAGCTGCTATTGGAGCCAATGCAAAAGAACTCATCGATGAGGATACTTTCTCCGAACTGCGCAAGGAATTGTTCCTTAATGGGTTTTCCTCAGGCGAGGGAATCGGGAAGAAACTCGATGGGACGAATTTCTACATTGATTTCAATCTATCGATAGTGAAAAACAAATCCGGCGAACCAATCTATATTATGGCTTCGCTGGTCGATATCAACGCGAAAAAGCAGGCAGAGTTCGAGATAAACAAACTGAATATCGAGTTGGAGCAGCGAGTAGTCGAACGTACCTCGCGCCTGAACGAAGTATTGAAGGAACTCCGCCAGGAAATCGACACGAGAAAGGGCGTCCAAGAGGAATTGCAACAATCGCAAAAGGAGCTTTCCGCCGCGTTAGCGAAAGAAAAGGAAATAAATTCGCTCAAAAGTAGCTTCATTTCCATGGTGTCCCACGAATACAAAACACCACTTACGGCCATAATGAGCGCCACTGAACTGCTTTCCCGATTCTTCGACCTGGCCGACAAAGAAAAACACTCGAAATACATCGAACGGATCGCCGGGCAGGTGAAGGCTATGAACAGTATGCTCGAAGATGTGTTGCTGCTCGGGATCTATGATTCCAGAGTGAAAACCCGCGAGCTGAAAACCTCGAACCTGACCGAACTGACCCGCCAGCTTACCGAAGAATCGAGGACAATGGATCAATCGCGCCACGACATCTATTTCAAGCCGAATTCGTCGATAATAATGATGGCGATCGACAATCAAGCGTACAGCCACGTGCTGACGAATCTGCTCTCCAACGCGCAGAAATATTCGCCGATAGGATCGAAAATCATTGTCGAATTAGTGGACAAAGGGAGCGTCGTCAGCCTGAAGGTCAAAGATTTCGGCATAGGCATCCCGGAGAATGAATTGAACTTTATGTTCGAACACTTCTTCCGTGGGACGAACGTCGGCAGCGCACCGGGCACTGGCCTGGGATTGGCGATCGTGAAGCGGGCGCTGGGCGAGCTTAACGGCGAAATCCTTGTGGATAGCAAATCGGGCGAAGGCACGACCTTCACTGTGTTGCTTCCGAAAATTATCATTTGAAATTTTTTTTATATAATTTCGTTATTATGTTTGGTTCGTTTAATAAGGCGTATAGAAATGAAAATAATGGTCATCGAAGATGTGGAATTGATGAAAAGGCTCATCATTAAACATTTGAATAATTTTGGATATACTGACCTTGTCGATGCCTCCAATGGCAGAGATGCCCTCGAAAAACTCCGTTTCACCAAGGTGGATTTCATAATTACCGATTGGATTATGCCGAATATAAGCGGCATCGAACTGACGAAATTCCTCCGCTCGAACAAAGCCTACGAAAAGATTCCAATACTCATCATTTCGTCCAACGACGAAAAAGAAGACGTTCAGAAAGCTCTTCGCGCCGGCGTTAATGACTACATCGTCAAACCATTCACAGCTGATGTATTGAAGAATAAAATCGAATCAATCCTAAAGAAAATCTCTCCACAAAAGGTTGTCGAATTGTCCAAGCTATAAGAGGCTACCCCCCAAAGAAACATTGCTCACACCACAGAGTGTCCGTGGGCGCGAGCAAGTTCGCAAGTCTAATATTCATCAATACTTTAGCCGATGTTTCTTTTCCTGCCTTAAGAAAGGAGTGGGAGGGAGGTCTTTATGCTTCTATGACATACAACAAAAAAGCAAAACAATTGCGTGCTATTCGTGGTCCGGTTCGGCATGGACGTGCACCTGGCAGCGGCCGATTCGCGAGTGAATCAGGTCCTCTAATTTGTGCGAGATGTGGTGCGCCTCTTCGATGCTAAGGCTCGAACTGACGTGAATTGTCATTTCGGCTTGGTAGAACGAACCGGATGTGCGTGTCTTGATGTCGTGTATGCAGAGTATGTCGGGAATTTCTGTTGCAATTTTTTCAATTTGAGTCGAAATCGAAGCGGGCGATTTGTCCAAAAGGTCGTCGATGGCGCGCTTGCCCAAGCGGAAACAAATGAAAACGACAATGACGGCCACAACGAGCGCCGAAACCGAATCCATGAAATGAAAGCCGAAATATGAAAAGCCCAGGCCGACAATCACGACAGCCGAGCTGAGAATATCGCTCGAAAAATGGAGCGCGTCCGCCTCGAGGGCTTGGCTCTTGTATTTTTTTGCGGTTTTCATGAGCGCCCGCGAACGAGTGAAATCGATGAAAATCGAAAGTGCGATGACCGCGAAACTCCAGAAGTTCACTTCGATGGCGGTCTTGTTCGATGAGAGTCGCTCGATTGCCTCCCAGACAATCCATATACACGTGATCAATAGCAGGAGTGTCTCGACGAGCGCCGAGAAATTCTCAATTTTGCCATGGCCAAACTGATGCTCTTCGTCCGGCGGGCGGTCTGCGAATTTGACGGCAAAGAAAGTCATCATTGCGGCCACCAGGTCCAGGCCGGAGTGCATGGCCTCCGACAGGATGCCCAAGCTGCCCGTGAGCAATCCGACAATAAGTTTCGTCAGCGTCAGGACAATAGCGCCGGCAATCGAACTAAGGGCGACTAATCTTTTTTCAGTTTTCTCATCGTGTGGTATGTGCATCGTATCCTCAGTTTTCTTGAGCAATAAAAAAATGAGCAATATCGTTTAACTAATTTAATCAATTATTTCGGAAAATGAAAACTATTCAGCGCCGATCGGCGTTTTCGACCATTCGATATCTTTACGCCCAGTGGACCAATTGGCGAATCGGGCCGCTGTGAAGAGATAGTCCGATAGGCGGTTCAGGAAGATGATCGCGTTCGGGTTCACTTCTTCTTCGGTGGCGAGCCGCGTCGAAAGCCTCTCGGCACGGCGGGCCACGGCGCGGGCATTGTGCAAAAAGGCAGCCGCCTGAGTACCGCCGGGCAATATAAACGCACGCAAAGGCTCGAGCGAGGCATCGTAGCGGTCGATGGCACGCTCCAAAAATTCAATCTCTTCCGTCCGCATCCTCGGCACCTCGAATTTGGGCGCGGGGGCGGAGGGAGTGGCGATGTCCGACCCAAGATTGAAAAGCAGGTTGGAAATGATTCCCAAATCGCGGCGAAGCGCGTCCGGCAGCTCGAAGGAGAGCGCAACGCCGATCAACGAATTTGCTTCGTCCACAGTGCCATATGCCTCGACGCGAAGCGAGTGCTTCTGGACGCGCATACCGTTGGCGAGCGATGTGGATCCTTTGTCTCCGGTTTTTGTGTATATTTTCATGTCATACTCTTTTATTGTAGAGCGAAAATCGCTAAATTTGTTTTTTAAGATTTTGGAATTGTTGATTGTAACATTTCCATAAGCAAACAACACAAACGCTAAAATAGTAAAAAATTATTTTACGAATAAACAAAAAGGAATGAACAGGATGAAAAAACTAATGATGATCGCAGCAATGATTTGCATTGCAAGCCTCTCAGCTTTTGCCCAACCCAAACTCGTTATCGAAGGCGGCGACACCTACGATTGGGGAACCGTCAAACAACCGAAAGAACCTCTGAAAGCACTTGTAATTATTCGCAACGACGGCACCGACACTCTGAAGATCTCCGACGTGAAGCCCGGTTGCGGCTGCACGACTGCTCCGCTCGACAAAAAAGTGCTCCTCCCCGGCGAAAAGACCAACATGAACGTTACATTGAACGTCGGTTCGAGCAGCGGCAACGTCCACAAAACTGTTCGCATTTCGTCCAACGACCCGATCAACAAGGACAGAATCCTTTCGCTCAAAGCCAACATTTTTACAGCATTCACAGTTACGCCGACCTATTTTAACTATATCGGCGCGCAAGTGGGCGTCGAAGCAACGTCCACAGTGAAAGTGCGTAACAATACTAAAGATGTGATCAATATTAAAGCCATCGAAACCAATCCCGTTACGATGGTTATCAATATTTCCAACAAGAAAACAATCCAACCCGGCGAGGAATTCGAAGTGGTTTCGAAAGTTACTCCCCAGAAGACCGGCAGCCTTAGCACTTCGATGAAAATCGTAACCGACAACGCCGATATGCCTCAGATTTCGATCAGCGGTTGGGGCCAAGTGAAGGAATCGCCCGTGCTGAACAACATCGAAGCAAAATAATTCCGCATCAAATATACTTCAAAGAGGGGCTTTTCTTAACAGTCTGTTGAATAAGTATCTCTAAGCCAACCCACGGGTTAACCCGTGGGTTTTTATTTATTCCTATATCTAATATTGTCAGTGTTTTACGCGAATATTTTCTTCTGCCCCCTTAGAAAAATGGGGTTGGGGGATTTCCTGAGATATCAATGACTTATCGCGATGTATGCAATGGGGCAAGCCCCATTGTTGCTAATCTTTTACTATTTCAACAGGCTCTTAAGGCCCCTTTTTTTTATATGTAGTGAAATAATGGGGCTATACCGTTTTGTAGGGGTAAACAACGAATATTGATTATCAGGAATGGAATGTTGAGAATATGGTTCTATGAAGAATTGAATATGTAAAGTCCGCGTTTCTACGGGCAACCATCAAGAAGGATAATTTTGCAGATTGATACCGCGTTAGCGGTTGTTGTATTGTAGTGATTTGTTTCCCCATTGCATGTCATACCGCGTAGCGGTTGTTATATAGTGTTTTGCATGAATCAACCAAACAAATAGAACATTCGCTACGCGAAATCGTACCAAATTAATCAAACTATATGCTACAATACAACAACCGCTACGCGGTAAAATCATTTTGACATAATAAACTCGGTATAAATGGTATTTGGTAAGGTACCAACAGAAAGCGTTATAGGACCATACACTTCTATATCCAGTGTAAATTTATATAAATCTGAAAATTTAACCTCTACGAGGTAAGATAATTGAAAAATACGGATTCTACCATAATTTAACCGCTACGCGGTAATTAATATTCCGTCAAATTATTGCTGGCTCATAGATGTGTGTTGAAAAAGAATCTTTATCCAAACCATCGGGTTAACCAGTACATTCAAGCCAAGTGCTATCTGTCATATTATCAATGTATTAGCACATACCTTGCTTTGGCCCCCTTTGAAAAAGGGGGTTGGGGGATTTATCGATATATCAATGACTTACCGTGATGTGAGTTGTGGGACAAATCTAATTATGCTGCAATTTATTAATTCTCCAATCAAACACCTCTTCAACCCACTCCCACGAGCAAACAAACAATTTTCGCACGACGTGGAAATATTAGATATATATGGATTTGATTCGTATTTTTGTATCTGCATGAATAGCTTTTGTTTTTGACTTTGAAATCGGACAGGTTGACACAATGAATTTCTTGAATCCTTTTGCTTTGATAGGCCTTGCAGCGGCAACAATCCCCGTGATTCTGCATCTGCTGAACCTTCGGAAACTGAAACAGATAGAGTTCTCATCGCTCAAATTCCTTAAGGAGTTGCAAAAGAACAAGATACGCCGCCTTAAAATCCGCCAGATCATTCTGCTGATACTCCGCACGTTGCTCATTATTTTCGCAGTGTTATCGTTCTCGCGGCCTGCCGTCAAAAGCTCCTTGCCGTTCATGGGCACGTACACGAAAACCTCGGCGGTCATCCTTGTGGACAATTCATTCAGTATGGACGTTTCCGACGAGGGCGGCAACCGATTCACTCAGGCCAAGAACTGCGTTAAAACTATCCTTGCCGGCCTGCGGGACGGGGACGATGCCGCGATCATCCCGCTGGCCGGAGTGCCCGCCACCGAACAGCTGGACCTGTCGCGAAATATTGATTACCTGCGGGATTACCTCTCGAATATGCGCGTATCCAACGTTTCGGCGGATTTGGAGACTGCTATTCGCCGCGCAAATACCCTGGCGCAGACTTCCGAGAATTTGAACAAAGAGATATACATCATCTCCGACGCCCGCCGCAACGTGCTGCTGGCCGAAAGAACCGATTCGGCAAAAGTATTTTCGCCCGATATGGCCGTATTCTTCGTGCCGGTGGGCGCCACGGCCAAATCTGAAACAGCGAATATCGGTATCGATTCCGTTTCGGTCAAGAGCCGAATCTTGCAGAAAGACAAACCGGCCGACGTGGAGTTCATTGTCCATAATTATTCCAATCGCGACTTCAATGGCGTATCCGCCGGGCTTTTCTTCAATGAAATCCGAGTGGCGCAGCGACTTTTCGATCTGAAGGCCGGCGAAGAGAAATCAATCGAGATTTCCGCGCCGCCCCAAGCCTCCGGCGCTGTTTCCGGCCGTGTGGAGCTTTCGGCTGACGCGCTGGAGCCGGACAACCGCCGATTCTTCGGCTTCGTCGTGCCGGACAAGCCAAAAGTGCTCATTGCCGGGAACCAGTCATCGACAGATTACGTATCGCTGATACTTGGCCGATTGCAACTCCGTGGCGAATCCTTGGCCGAAGTTTCCACCGGTTCGCCGTCTTCGCTTTCCAGCATGAACTTGGCGGCCTACGATGCCGTGATTGTCTGTGGCGGCCCGTTCCGCCAGGCCGATTACGACCGCTTGGAGCAATTCGTGCGTTCGGGCGGTTCGGCGATCATTTTTGCTGACCCCGCAACAGACGTTAGCCTTCAGTCCCAAGCCATGGCGCGCTTCGGGTTCGGCGGCCTTAGCGATATGAACTATGGCAGCGGTTCCGAGGCAGCTTTCTCGCAATTCGACAAATCGCATCCGCTCTTCGAGGGCGTCTTCAAAACAGAAGGCACCGCTGGCGAGCGTACGGAATCCCCCGGGATCACACGCGCTTTGGCTGCCCGTGGTGGCCTGTCGATAATCGATATTCCCGGTGGCAGCTTCCTTGCCGAGTCATCGCTTGGCGAAGGAAGGGCGATTTATTGCGCCGTACCGCCCTCGGCCGAATGGAGCAACATGCCATTCACTGGAATTTTCCCGACCATTACGCACCGCTCTGTGGCGTACTTGGTGTCGCCACGGGATTTCGCAATCAACCTGCTCGCGGGAGGCTCGGCAAATATCACTCTGCCGAAGAAAGTTTCGGGCAGCGGGTCGTTCACCATCACCGATCCCGACGGCACGGATAATGTGCGCACGGCAGTCGTTTTCCCGAGTGGTTCGGCCATTTCGTTGAACAATTTGGATATAACGGGCAATTACAAAGTTGCGGATATGAATGGGAAAACGCTCGCCGTCTTTTCGGTTAATTGCGACAAACGCGAGTCCGACCTAACCGCAGCCGAAAAAGCACAAATCGAACAAGCCTTGGCCGGGTTGATCAACCAGGGTGTACCGCTGGAGATTTTCCCGGACGCTGCCGACATCGGCAAGCAGATGAGCCGCGCCCGCACCGGCACCGAATTGTGGCTGCCATTCTTGATTCTGGCAATCATGGCCGCGCTGGCCGAAATGGTCGTGGCCCGCATCTCTAAAGCTGACGCCGGCGAATAGGTGGCCGTCTGCCGAAAAACCCTTCGCGGGCCGTGGCGATGCGATACGTAATATGAACTCGGATGCTTTTTTCAATTAAACAATCTCTACTCATTAGACATAGTAATGGATGATATATGGAATTTGTTAGATCAACCAGCACAGAAAAAGAGGATTACGAAATCCTGATCCGCAAACGTGGCGAAAACGATTATGCTTCGTATTGCCCGCAGCTCAATTTCATGATTAAAGGCTTCGACCACGAACAAGTCAAAGAGTATATGTCGGACTATATCGATCGGCATATAAATATTCTGCTCTATGGCGCAGAGATGCCTCTTTCGGCCGAAGCTGACGAAACGACTACCCTGGCCGAAAGCGATGAATCATTGGACACGCCGGCTGCGGAGAATTCACTTGTGCTGCCCGATGCTGAATTGCCCGAAAACTTGAATAATGAATAATGCGATAAGGGCTGCAAGCGATGAATCCGGACTCGAAAATGTATAGTGCGAAAAAAGTATTGCTGTGGTTGTTGCTTGTGGCAGTGCCAATGGCCGGCTTCGTTGCGCTTGGGCCTGCCGACTACAGCTTTGCTTTCTTTGCGCTTGTGGTCGCCGGCGCCAGCGTGGTCGTGGAGCGGAAACGCTTGAGGCAATTCGGGCTATCGCTCGATTCGTGGTCTGTGCGTATGTGTGGCTTGGCTGCGATGCTCGCCGTGGCGCCGTTCGTTCTGATCCTGCTTGCTGGCTTGGGCGGGGCGATTCCGACGTATCGCGCAGACGCGCCGGAATCGTATATGATTATCCTTACGGTTAGTTTTGTAGTTTTCTCGGCCATAATCGAAGAGTTCGCCATGCGCGGCGTTTTGTTCCAAGAGATGGAAAAATGGCTGCCGAGGCCGGTATTGTCCGTTGCTTCCAGCCTTATATTCGTTGCGATGCACTCGATGAACCCAAATCTTGGCGCGGTCGCGCTCGCCAATATTTTATTGGCGAATATCTTGATGAACATGATATTTTTCTTGTCGCGGTCGCTATTGGCCACGCTGGTTTTCCATTTTCTATGGAATTTTTCGCAAGTGCTTTTCATGGGTGCTCCGCTCAGCGGAAATCACTACGATCCAATACTATACCGCGTCGAGATCCATCAGTTGAATCCATTATTTTTTGGTTCTTCGTTCGGATTCGAGGGCGGAATTGCTTGTTCTTTCGTATTAATCATAACGGCCGCAATCGTTGCCAAAAAGATGAGCACGTCGCCGGTGGTTTCAGCATTGATTTATAGGGAACAATATGGAAAAATCGAGAAACAAGGGTAGGGCAGTGCGCGGGTTGCTTCTGGTTGCATTTATTGCAATTCTCTGCCAGAGCCGTGCCGATGCGCAATGGGCCGTGATCCGCAGCGATGCAGACAGCTTGATACAATTAGGAATGGACTATATTTACAATGTACAGTTCGCCGAGGCAGAGGAGTGTTTCGGACGAGTCATTTCGATGTATCCTGACCATCCGGCCGGATATTTCCTCGATGCAATGGTGGACTGGTGGAAAATTTCCCTGTACAGAGGCACGAAGGCATACGACGAACGATTCCTTCGGAAGATCGACCGAGTTCTCGAGGTATGCGACAAGAATCTGGATAGCATTTCGACTGATATAAAATCATTATTTTTCAAAGGTGGCGCCCTCGGCTACCGCGGCCGATTCTATGGCTTCCGCGAGGAGTGGCTCTCGGCGGCCCGCGATGGCAAAAACGGCTTCGATTTGCTCGTCAGCCTGCTGCAATCAGCCCCCGGGAACCACGACGTGATGCTCGGGACGGGGATTTACAACTATTTCGCGGCAGTGTTGCCGGAGCAGTATCCGCTGCTGAAACCCGTCATGGAATTCCTGCCAAGAGGCAATAAACCGATTGGCCTGGCGCAGTTGCGGGCTTCGTCTCGGTTGGCAAAGTTCACACAGGTCGAGGCAAAGGTCGTGCTGCTCAATATTTACTATCAATACGAAAACAACGTAAGCGAAGCGTTCGCTCTCGCCTCTGAATTGCACAAAAAGTACCCGATGAATCCATATTTCCATCGCTATTTGGGGCGTTTGTACGTTAAGAAGTCCGACCTCGGCGCTTGGGAACGCACTTGGCGCGAGATGCTCGTCCGGTACATGGATCGCGTGCCCGGATACGAAATTTCGACAGCTCGCGAGGCCTTGTATTATATAGGATATGCTCTGTTCAACAAGGCAAGTTATTCCAAAGCGAGTAAATACTTCAAGAAATGCGCCGACGCCTGCAAAAAGGTCGATGAGGAAGAGGCTTCGGGCTTCAGGATTAAATCCTTGCTTCGGTGGGCGAACTGCTTGGACAAAATTGGACGCCGCTCAGAGGCCATCTCGCTATACAAAGAAGTGCTCTCGCTGAGGGATTTCGAAGGTTCGCACCGCGACGCTAAGCAATACATTAAAACTGCATTCAACTAATAATCCGGAAAGGCTCCGATGTTCGGAATAATTGATAGATATATACTGAAACAATTCGTCATGACGGTAGTATTCCTCGTCGTGGCGCTTTGCATGATTTTCATGATCGTGAACCTGATCGAAAACATAGACAATTTCATCGACGACAATCTGTCGTTTCTGCAAATCGGAGAGTATTACCTTAATTTCTTTCCCGACATTATTAAAATGTTAATGCCAATTGCAATGCTTTTGGCCACTCTGTTCAGCATCGGGAAACTATCGGGCCAGAACGAGATAACGGCCATGAAATCTGGCGGTATGAGCCTTTACCGCGTGATTCTGCTGCTCGGATTCTTTGCGCTCGCGCTCAGTTGCTTCCAGGTTTATTTCAATGGGTGGGTCGTCCCGCATTCCAATTCGCGGCGCTTGGAGATGGACCGCAAGCTGATGCACAGCCAGAAAACTGGCGGGCCGGTGAATAATCTTTACTTCAGGGATACGCCGCTGAGGAACGTTGTGATTGCCTTCTACGATTCTGACTCGAAAGTGGGCAGTGGCGTCATGCTCGAGGAGTTTTCGTCCGAGAAGTCTCCGCGCTTGGTGAAAAAAATCGAGGCGAAACAGATTCGTTGGGATACGACAGCAAACAATTGGAAACTCATCGATGCGATTGAACGGAATTACACAGGCGATTTCGTTCAGACGCTCCGCCATCCAGAGCTGAACATGAACCTTCGGATCACTCACCGGCAAATTGTTAATCTGCAATTAGCTTCGGAAGAATTGACTTTCGACGAGTTCCGCGAATACATCGAAACGCTGAAAACAGGCGGAAAAGACGTCCGCAGACAGATGATCGAATACTACAGCAATTATGCGTTCGCTTTCGCGAATGTGGTCGTGATTCTTTTTGCAGTGCCGTTTGCTTCGGTGCGCCGCCGTGGAGGGATCGCCGTGCAGATCGCCGCGGCAATGATTATTTGCTTTGCGTATTTGGTGTTCACGAAGGTGAGCCAAACGATTGGCTATTCGACGGATTTCAATCCGATCGTGGTTGCGTGGTCTGCCAATGGCCTCTTTGGCATCGCCGGAATTGTCGTGCTGTGGCGGGCACCGAAGTGATAGAATTTAGTGGCTCATCGCTGTTTTGTGTGGGTGCATTCCAATATTCCGTAATAAGCCTGCCAGAATAATTCGGAAAAATTCAATACCGCGTAGCGGTTAAATTATAACCAAAATCTTGAAAGTAGGGGTTCAAAATCTTGAACCCCTACTCGAATCAAAAGGGAGATTGTGAATTCTTATTGGATTGTAATCTAATACTTCGCAGCAACAAAGTCAGGACGAACAACCAAGGGGCGTGGCCATGAGATAAAAAACAAAAAAGATTACGGGGCTCCGCCCCTGAGAATAACGAGATCAATAATTTGCTACGAAGATCATAGGGCTCCGCCCCTGAAAACAAGAAAGCAAGAACAATAACGAGCATTATTCCAATAATCCCTTATCTAACTAACCTTTTATTCGAGGGTAAACCCGGCTTTATCTGCTAAGCACTACACTCAAGTTATAGAGTTAGATTAAATTCGCTCGCAATATTTTGCTTGGTAACTCATCCGATGACTACAGAAGTAATGAGTCAATATCGACAGAATGCCTGTGGAATCATCGGATGAGTATTAGAATGTTTATTCCCCCAAAAACCACCTCTCAGACGAGCATATTTGCCATGTTGTAGTATAGGCATTGCTCGCGGCCGCAACCTTCGTTCCTGAGCGAGAATGTGCATTTAGCCTCGGAGATCGGGAAAACCAAAGCGAATTTTTCTGCCATGAATTCGGCGACAGCGCCGATCGTGATGTACGTATCGCGCTTGCAGCAGGCCGGCCCGGGATATTCATCGATTTTCTTGAGAGCGGCCGTGGTGATGGCGCTCGTCAGGGACCACATATCCTCGGATTGGGAATCCCGACCTAAGTAAATGCTCAGGAATACAGCGGCTCCGCAGGCGGCTCCGCAAGTCCCCGCGTGGAACATACACTCCATTGGAACTTCGGCGGAAACCCTGGACGATACTTCCTCAAGCGCAGCCGATAGGTTGTATGTGGCATTTGTTAAATTCTTGGCGCATGTCAGCAATACGGCCGGAACCACGAAGTGATGCCATGCGCCATGCATTTCGAAGTATGGAGAGTTCATTATTTCGACTGCGAGCGCCATCGGGTCGGTGCCGTGGTGGGCCAGGCAATATGATTTCACTAAATCCTTTGCCGTCATCGTAGCGCATTCATAGCATATTGAGTGCATTGATTGGCATTCGAAATGGATCTCGGCGTTCTTGCCGCAAAAATCGCATCTGCCCTGCTTGGCATCGGCCAGCATATTCAAACCATCCCCGCAAATGGGGCATTTGGTGCTGGTTGTTTCAAATCCTATATCTTTCATTTTTCATCTTTGGTTTGTATTCAATACCAACTCTTTGATAAACGAATTAATCGCAGCGAATATTTTATTGTAGCTTGGCGAGAGCAATTGTTAGGAGCCTTTTGAAATAGTAAAAGATTTGCATCAATGGGGCTTGCCCCATTGCCAAAGTTGCAGTAACTCATTGAAATATCGACAAATCCCCCAACCCACTTTTTCTAAGGGGGCTAAAGAACGGTTTGTGCTAAAACATTGGTAATATTGGAGATATGGCTTGAATCGAAGGGTCTGTATCAAAAGGGTCATTCTCAAGCGAAGTGAAGAATCCATACTATTCGTAAGTCCTTGCTAATAATGGATGTTTCACTTCGTTCAATATGACAAAAAACAGTTTTTCGGGCTTATGAGACAGCCCCATGGCTGATCAATACTTTTTCAACAGCTTCCTTAGCGCCTCTTCACGATGAAAATACAATTTCCATCCGGCCTCCAATCGTCCATTTCGTTCTTAGTACATACTTTTCCAAGCGTAAAAATAATATATTCATTGATGTGTCTCTTCTATATATCGCCCGGGCGGGGCAGAGCTAATTGGCAGAACCCCCGGATATTTCGCAGCAAGGAAATGACAATCGACAGCAGAAAAATGAAAGATACAAATACCAAATTTGAACCAAATACTGAGCTGTTCCGGGAGATATTCAATCGGGACACGAGGCCGATAGCCATAATCAACTCTTCTTCGCCCAGGATCTTGGTCGGGCGCAACGAAGCTTTCGTGGCTGCCTTCGGGCCTGAACTTTCGTTTCCCGGATCGGAAATTCCGCAACCAGAGCTGCCCGGCGAAGAGAATCCACTGGCCCTCGCTTTCCGGGCCGCCAGCGCAGAATCCGAAATCGATTTACGCAGCGCCGGCGGGGCGACCCGCAGGTACAGTGTTCGGGCAATTGATTGCGAAGGCCAAACGGCACTGATCTTCGAGGACGTAACAGACGCGCGGACGCTCAGCGAGACGCTTGAAGTGTTCCAGAAAGCAATCCGGGAGTACCCAGGTGGAGTGATATGGACAGACGAAAATAATAGAGTCGTCTTTGCAAACGATACGGTGCTGAACTATTCAGAGATGAGCGAAGACGAAATGGTTGGGATCAATCCCGACGATTTCAAGAATGCCCTTATCACCGGCGAAGAGCCTCATGCGGTAAACACGAAATACTTCGCCGATTTCACGTCGAAAAGCGGGGCCAAAGTACCCGTCGAGGTGGATAGGATTCACTATTCCAAGCCCGATGCTTTTTCGTACCGCTTGCCGTTCGGGCCGGGCAGCAAACGATACGCTGCCACGATTGCCGGGGCGAAAGCTTTGAACATATACTTCTTCCGAAATGCCAGCGAATTTGTTGCCCGTGGGGACGCTTTGGCTCGCTCCAGAGAGCAGAATGAATCCCTTCTACGTAACTTGCAAGGCATCGCTTACCGATGCTCGCACACAGGCAATTGCGGAATCGAATGGATGAGCGAAGGAGCCTTGGGGCTGACCGGCTATCGGCCCGAAGAATTCATCGTGGAGGGCAGCATCGAATACAATTCACTTATTCACAAAGACGACCTCGCCGGCGTCCAAGCGAAATTCGATGAATGTTTCGTCTCAAAGCAACCGTTCAATGCCGAATACAGGATAATTACCCGAGACGGCCAGCAAAAATGGGTGCTCGAACGCAGCAAACCCATTATCTCGCACGATGGCCAGATAACCGGCATCGAAGGCTTCATTATTGATATTACCGAAAAGAAAGAACACGAAGGCCGGATCCTGCTTTCCAACCGGCTGTACCAAATGCTGAGCAATACTAATCAGGCAGTCGTCCGCATCAGGGACAAAGCCGAACTGTTTGGCGAGATTTGCAGAATCGCTTGCGACGACGGGCAATACTCTGGCGCCTTCATTGCGCTCCTGGACGAATTCACAGACGACGTGAATTTGGAGGCATACGCAACCAAATCAAATTGCAAATGGGAGAAATTTGCCCTGACGATGAACGACCTGCACGATGTTCTATTCGAAAAAGACAAGTTTTACACTGCTAACTCCGCCAGCCAATTCTCACCGAACAATCCATTGAGGGAATTCCTTCTGGAGAATGGGTTCGGCTCTTTTGCTGCCTTCCAGGTTACGATGTTTGACCACGTGGTGGGCGTGTTCGCCGTGGCGAACCAAGGTGATTACGAATTCTGCCAGGATGAACTGAAACTGCTGCACGAATTGGCGATCGACGTTTCGTTCGCGCTCGAATTCCTGATTATCGAGGAAGAAAGGCAAAACGTGGCCACAGAGCTGCACTCGGTTGCCGAAATGTTCAAAGTGGTTACCGAACACACAGGCCATCTGATTTTTGATTTCGACGTGCTTTCGGACAAAGTTGCATGGAGCGGCGCCATAAAAAGTGTTACCGGATACGAACCGCACGAGTTTTTCATATTTACAATAAAAGATTGGTTCTCGATGATCCACCCGGACGATCAGGAAAATGTACGCGCGGAATTGAAGAAAGCAACCGACAACAAAGAGAACTATTTAATAACATACCGATTCAGGACGAAAACCGGTAACTACATCTATGCCGAGGACATCGGCACATTCGAGTACGACGAAAACGGGCTGGCAATCAGGATGCTCGGTGTGATCAAAGACGTAACGAAGCGCAAACTAATGGAAATTAAATTCCAGGAAAGCGAACAGCGATTGCGTACTCTGATCAATTCTACGCCCGATATAATCTGCTTCAAAGATGGCGAAGGGCGTTGGTTGGCCGCAAACGATGCCGATATCGAACTGTTCCAGCTCAAAGGCGTCGATTACGTCGGCAAAACCGATTTCGACCTTGCCGAATTCACTCACCCAATGTACCGCGATGCCTTCCTCGGTTGCGTCGAATCCGATAATCGCACATGGGAATCCGGTACTGCAACCCAAACCGAAGAAACGATTCCCATTTCCGAAACAGATGCGAAAGTGTACGACGTCATTAAAGTCCCGGTGTACAATGAAGACGGCTCTCGGAAGGGGCTTGTGGTCTTGGGCAGGGACATCACAAGAAGGAAAAAGGCCGAAACGAAACTGAATTATCAAACAGAGTTCTTGAATAAAGTTATCGAGAATTTGCCAATTGGCCTATACGCTCGCGATGCGGCCAATGAATACGAACACACGATCTGGAATGCGAAAATCGAAAAAATGTTTGGTATGGAGCGCGAGATGGTGTTGGGGAAAAATCTTAGCAAACTCATTACGCCTGCAATGGCAGAGCTATACACTGATTCGGACAGGGCAGTTATGCTCGGCGGATCCCCGGTGGACCTTCCATATGAAATAATCAATTTCGGAAGCGGACGATTCGAATGCCATACCATCAAGGTTCCTATTTATAAGCCAAATGGCGAACCGGATACCATACTTGGAATTGTCGAAGACATTAGCGAAAGGCTTAAAGCGCAAAAAATACAGGAGTTGGTCTATTCCATAGCGAAGGCATCCATCGTTACGAAAGATACAGGCGAGTTATATAGAATTATCCAAGCGGAACTATCCGAAATCATGGATACCACGAATTTCTTTATCGCGCTCTACAACAAAGACGCACACACGCTTTCGCTGCAATACATGCAAGACCAAAAGGACCATTTCGATGTATTCCCGGCCGGAAAGACCATCAGCGCAATTGTAATCGGCCGCAAGGAATCGCTGTTGCTGAAAACTGCCGATATGGTCAAACTCGAAGAGGATGGCTTGGTGGACAGCGTCGGGTCGATGAGCGCGTGCTGGCTCGGGGTTCCTTTGCTGCTCAATGGCGAGGCTATCGGGTTGATTGTCGTCCAAAGCTATGAAGACGAAAACGCATACAACGACGAACACAAACGGATTCTGGAATTCATTTCGAGCCAAGTCGCCATCTCGATCACCAAGAAGAGGGCAGAAGACGAACTGTTTGCGCTCAATATGGAGCTTGAGGAGCGAGTGGCCGAACGTACCAAACAGGTCGAGGACGCAATGATCGAACTCAAATACGAGAACGAGGAGAGGCGGCGCACACAAGAGGAACTCTACGAAGCGAAGAACGAACTTTCTATTGCACTGACGAAAGAAATCGAACTCAACGAGTTGAAGAATCGTTTTATTTCGATGGTTTCGCACGAATACCGGACGCCTCTGACCGTTATTCTCTCGTCGTCCTACCTGATCGAAGCGGCCTTCAAAAAACAAGATGCGGGCGTGTTCGCGAAATATACGAACCTGATACAAAGCTCGGTTGCAAATATGACGAAGCTGCTCGAAGACGTGCTCTTCATGGGCAAAGTATATTCCGGCAAGCTCAACAGCACGTTCAATCAATTCAACCTTAGCGACCTTTTGGCAACCATTATCGAAGAGATTCGCGCAATCGATAGGGGAGAGCACACAATCAGCCACTTGTCCCAACAAGAGAAATCGTTCATTGACGCCGACGAGAAGCTAATTCACCAAATCGTTTTGAACCTGCTCTCGAACGCTTGCAAATACTCTCCATCGGGTTCGGAAATCATTGTCGAATCCTTCGAGCGCGACGACGATATTTGCATTGCCGTGGCCGATTCGGGGATCGGTATCCCGCAGGACGAATTGGACAAACTCTTCGAGCCATTCCACAGGTTGACTAACGTCGGGACAATCCCCGGCACCGGCCTCGGGCTTTCGATTGTCAAAAACTGTGTGGACGCGCTCGGCGGAGAAATCAAGGTGGACAGCCGAATGGACGAGGGCACCCGGTTCGTGGTGATCCTGCCTCGGGCATCGGGAGAATAAGCGATTTCCAAACCCGTCCGAGGACTTGTTGATGAGATGATGTGATGATTGTATTTCAAGAAAGTGGTACTACCATTTGAAATGGTAGTACCACTCTATCTCTATACATATCATATATTTACATTCTCATCCATGCCAAGGAGGGGTGCCCGAATGGCGGGGTGGTTATCAAGGATCTTGGACCTTCCGAAGGTTAATGCCTCAGTGCCTATTGTGTATGCCTTAGGTGCTAAAACCTTCGGAAGGTTGGGGCATACAATTCGTATTTGCTTAATATGTGAGAAACCAAAATACTTTTTGCATATAAAAGAACCAATCGCTATATTTGTATCATTGAAATCTATTTTATATGCCGGAAATGATATAAGTAATTTGATGTAGTGAAACTCAAAGAAGCATGGCACTCGGTACGTTTGGAATCAATCAATAAATTATTCTTGAATTTGCTAAACTTTAATTTGATTTGTTTAGGCGTTTGATTATTTTTGATTTCAACAATTAGAAGGAAATGAAAAATGATTACAATAGATAAAGAAAAGGTCCACATACCTCGGAAAACTTGGGATAGGATTAGCAAGGACGACTACTACAGAGAACTAATCGAAACGCTGATCGATAGCGAAGATTTACTGGATGCTCAGGAGTCCGATAGCGAGTTTGTTAGCCTGAGGGATTACGATCGGAAACGCAAAAATGCAGAAGTACACCGTAAATCTAAATAAACAGTCCGGGGCTTTCTTGGATAAAATTTCCCGAGGCAAGTACTCAATTCTTCTCGGGAAGTTGCTCGAATTGGAAAACGAGCCAAGGCCACCCGGTTGCAGAAAGCTGAACGTAATGGACGGCTATCGCATTCGATATGGCGATTACAGAGTACTCTATACGATTGATGACGAATCCAAACAAATGTTTATATATAAAATCGATCACAGGAAGGACGTATATAGAAAGAAATAGACTAATTTGAAATAAATGTAAGCGTAGTCTTACTTGACGTTCTTCACAGAAAACGACCAATTTTAAGATAGTTGAACGAAAGAAAGGACTCGCCCCGATTGGGGCGTTTTCCTTTATGTTTCTTGGGCAGTGTTTGGCGATACCTCTGATTAGGGCATAAATGTGAAAATGGCCTTTTTTTATTGTCTGAACTTTGATTTATCTGATTTTTTTGATTTCCTTGATTACATAAGGTATTTGAATCTGGCTCATCGCTATTCTGAGTGGGTTAATGAAAACTGACTTAAAGGGAGAAGCATTTCAAGACTAACGAGCGTACGACTCGAAGATGTTTTTGTCATTTCCTCGAGAAGGCGGGAATCTCCTCTTTTTTCAATATATTACATGCCTTATAAAGTTTATATGGGTCAACTAATTACAAAGGACGGGTTTGGAACCCGCCCCTACAATATCTGCATGCCTTTGGCGAAAAGGGCACGGCGTGCCGTGCCCCTACAATGATTTCACATGTTCCAATCACAATAATCAAACGAATCATATTAATCACAGTTCAGACAATCATCACATCGAACCGAACGGCTTATTTCACGTTTTTGTCCATCCAGTTCACGATTTCGTCCAGGAAGCCGGGGACGAATTCTTTCTTCATCGTCGCGTACTCGCTTACCTTGCCTGTCTCGGTGTAGAGGAACAGGTGGTTCGAATTGGGAATGATTTTGTACGTGTAGTTCTTCTTGCCTTTTTCGTTAATCATTTTCTCGATAATCGGCACGTTCAGCGCGGCGGGCACTTGGTTGTCCTTGCCGCCATAGAGAGCCAGCAGCGGGCAGTTTGCCTTCTCGAAATCGGCGAGCGGGTCGTATTCGAGGAATAACTTGAACCATTTGTTGTTGGTCTGGTTGATCTGGGCTTTTATCTCCATTTTGGATTTATTCAACAAAGAATCGCTGACGCCTTCCGGATGGCTTTTCTCGAGGTCTGCCCGAGACTCTTCGAGCACTCGCGTTTCGAGTTCGGCCCATGTGAGTTTGCCCTTGATGGCATCAAAAAACATACTTTGAATCTCGGTTTGCTTTTTGACTTCGTCGTCGGTGGCGCCTTCGGCAATTGCGATCAAACGGCCCTGCTCGGAAAGGATTTTCTCGCCCGAGACGGCAGGCCCGCCCAAAGTGATTGCAAATGCAACATCGGTCGAGCGCGCGGCGTTGATAATTGCGATAAGTCCGCCCTCGCTGTGCCCGAGTATTCCGATCTTCCGAGGATTAATGTCGCTCTGCGTTTGCAGGAATTTAACTACGGCCAGCGCGTCGTCCGCATAGTCCATCGAAGTGGGGTCGTTGCCGGCGGGCGCTGTGGATTCGGCAAAACCGCGGTCGTCGTAGCGCAGCACTGCATATCCCGCCAGGGTCAGCCGTTCGGCAATTACCTCGAAGGGCCGGAAACCGAAAAGCTCTTCGTTTCTGTCCTGAAGTCCGCTGCCGGTAACCAACACCACGGCGGGGAAGTTGCTGCCCTTGAGCGGCGTCGTGAGCGTACCGGCCAGCTTGAAGCCATCGCGTTGGATGGTAACCTCGCGTGAGTTGTACTCGTGAGCTTTGAATTCAAGAATTGGTTCTTCCGCCTTTGCCAAATAAAATTTACCCTTGACGCCTTGCTGCTCGAAATCGCCCGAGATCGTGTCGCCGGAGACTTTGCCATTGAAATGCGCCACGTTGCCTTTCATCAGGATCATATCGAACTTGATTGCGTTGCCGGTTTGGCCCACGTTGCTGAGAGCGAATCCTTTGAGTCCCTGCTGGGGTATGCTGATTTTCCCGGTAAGCGCGCCGTCCTTTGTGGCGAAGTTTGCGATGAGCTTCAGTTTCATCGACATTGCATCGAGTTCGCCCTCCCATCTACCGCTAATGAATTGCGAGAAAGCCGGCACGGACAAGGCAAGAAATAAAGCTAAAAGAGTTGCAAATCGTTTCATTCCGTTTCCTTCCATTTGTTTTCTAAGTATGTTTGCATAAGTCTATAAAATTAGTTAATTTTAATTTTCTATAAACGTAGAAAAAGGAATTTAAGTTTCATTATTT
>CAZSWR010000028.1:0-37158 GCA_964610885.1 uncultured Hyphomicrobiales bacterium
CGCGGAATGTATCGCCACAAAAAACAAACCGGTGGCGCCGGCCAATTCGCCGAAGTGCACATGATCATGGAACCGTACCGCGAGGGTATGGGCAATCCCGACGGCATCCAAGTGCGTGGCCGCGACCTGATCGAACTCGATTGGGGCGGCAAACTCGAATACCTGAACTGCATCGTCGGCGGCGTTATCGACCAACGCTTCCTTCCGGCAATCCTGAAGGGCGTCATGGACAAAATGACAAACGGCCCTCTGACCGGATGCTACGTCCGCGATATCCGTATCGCAATCTTCGACGGTAAGATGCACCCCGTGGATTCGAACGAAGCCGCGTTCAAGACCGCCGGTATGATGGTTTTCAAAGAGAACTTTATCAAAGCCGATCCGAAACTGCTCGAACCGGTTTACGACATCGCCATCCGTATCCCCGAGGACTGCGTGGGCGACGTTATGAGCGATCTCCCCACACGCCGTGGCGTCATCCTCGGTATCGATACCGAAGGCCGCTATCAGGTGATTAAAGCTCGTATGCCGCTTGCCGAACTCGACAAATATTCGACGGCACTGCGCTCTATGTCCGCCGGACGCGCCACATACACGCAAGAATTCGCCGAATACCAAGTGGTCCCGGCCAACGTCCAGATGAAGCTTATGGAAGAACACAAGAAACGCGAAGACGAAGAATAGTAAGCCCCTCGCTTCAACGTTTATCAATTCCGGCCCACACCCAATGCACGGTGCGGGCCGGAGTTTTTTTGTGGGGCGGACTGCGCAAAACAGCTTTCCAAACGGGGCGCGCCGGAGTTTTTTTGTGGGGCGGACTGCGCAAAACAGCTTTCCAAACGGGGCGCGCATGGCCACCAGAAGGCGATTAAGTATTATTTGGAATTGGTTAGTTGATTCTGTAAGTTAATAAATTATTATTGAAGCGCTGTTACTGAGCTTGTCGAAGTACGGTTGTCAGGGCAAAGTTTGATAAGTTTATTTCCATTTATCCTCCAGAAGAAGATGTGAGTATTCGAGCTTGAAAAAACTTCTTCAAGGCATATATCGTTGATGGCGCAATTCGGAAAATTATCGAGGCCAAAGACTTTCATGCTTTGCAAACAAATCCCACGCTTACAATTTCTCAATACAAGGAAGTGGCAGCCAAAAATAGGGATGTGATTCCGCTGTACATAAAGATTATATTAAGTTAGATAGATTTGCTGTATAAAGGAATGCATTATGAATAGTTACCGACAAATCTTGTATCACATTGTGTTTTGTACATATAACCGAAAAAACACAATTGACGAAAAGCACCACGAAGAGCTTTATAAAAACATTTGGGGCATAATTAATAATCGAAATTGTGTGTTGTACCGAATCAATGGTACAGAGAATCATGTACACATTTTATCGGACCTGCACCCAACTGTTTGCCTCTCGGATTTTATAAAAGAAATCAAGACAGCCTCGAACCGATGGATGAAAGAATCTGGCAATTTCCCTAAATTCGAAAATTGGGCAGAAGGTTCATGTGCATTGACGTATAGCATGAGGGATAAAGAGATGATAATAAACTATATCAAGAACCAAAAAGAGCATCATGCAAAGGTTTGTTTCGAGGATGAATATAGGAAGTTACTTGAGGATAATGGCATAGAGTGGGATGAAAAATATATTTTCTGAGAGATGGGAAACTCCTACGGAGTTATTTCGTGCGATACAGTCTCTTGTCCCCCAGATAAATCTGGGGGTTATGTACAGGGCACCCCTAACGGGGTATATTTCGTGCGATACAGTCTCTATCCTCCAGATAAAGCCCGTAGGGCTTACCAGTGCATAACCCCCGGATTCATCCCGGGGGATACGGAGTAAAGGACAATAGCCTAAGCCCGTAGGGCTTACCGATACAGGGGATACTGAGCAGCACAAAAGGAGAGTCAGTGGAAGTGGAAACAGCCTCTACCCCCCAGATAAATCTGGGGTTAAGTACAGAGAACCCCTGACGGGGTTGTATTCTTCGAGCGATACAGGCTCTATCCTCCAGATAAAGCCCGTAGGGCTTACCAGTGCATAACCCCCGGATTCATCCCGGGGGATTTTGATAATTCCCTTTATTATTTACGTGGAAAATTTGGTTCTTTGCCGAGCAGCGAAATTTCCGTATTTTTGTAATTTATATTTGAAAAGTAAATATAAGGTAAAATGGAAAATATTCGCAATTTTTGTATCATTGCTCACATAGATCACGGCAAATCCACGCTTGCCGACCGTATGCTCGAGCTAACAGGCCGAGTTACCGAACGCGAGATGGTATTCAATCAAATTCTCGACGACAATCCTTTGGAACAGGAGCGCGGCATCACGATCAAACTCCATGCAATTCAAATGGATTACAAATCCAAAGACGGAAAAACTTATTGCCTGAACCTGATCGATACGCCCGGACACGTTGACTTCACCTACGAGGTGTCTCGTTCGCTGGCCGCCTGCGAGGGCGCAATCCTCGTCGTCGATGCCACTCAGGGCGTCGAGGCGCAAACAATCAGCAACCTCTACCTTGCGATCGAAGCCGGACTGGAAATTATTCCCGTCATGAATAAAATTGATTTGCCCAGCGCCACCACCACAGTCGAAAGCGTTCGCCAACAAGTGCTGGACCTGTTGGGGTGCAAGGAAGAGGAAATCCTCACTTGCTCTGCGAAGCAAGGTACCGGCGTGCCGGAGATTATCCAAGCAGTGGTCGAGCGAATCCCACCGCCCAAAGGCGACCCCACAAAGCCGCTTCGCGCGCTGATTTACGATTCAATTTTCGATCCGTACCGTGGCGTGGTCGTTAATCTTCGGATTTTCGATGGAGTGCTGCGCGAAAAGGAAAAAATAATGTTCATGGCTACCGGCCAAACATACGAGACCGAAGAAGTTGGCATCATGCACATGAAACGCCTCCGCACGGGCGAGCTTACCGCCGGCAGTGTCGGATATTTCACCGCATCGATTCGGAACCTGAACGATACGAAAGTCGGCGACACCGTAACGCACTTCTACAAGCCATGCGATGAGATGATCGGCGGGTTCAAAGTGGTCAAGCCAATGGTGTTTTCGGGTATTTACCCCACCGATGCAGACGATTTCGAGGATTTGCGCGAAGCTTTAGCGAAACTCTCGCTGAACGATTCGGCTATCACTTATGAGCCGGAAACCTCGAGCGCTCTTGGATTCGGTTTCCGCTGCGGCTTCCTCGGGCTGCTGCATTTGGAAATTGTGCAGGAAAGGCTCGAACGCGAATTCAACCAAAGCCTCGTTACCACCGTGCCGAACGTACGCTACAAAGTGCTTAAAACCAATGGCGATACAATCTACGTGGACAACCCGGCCCAATTGCCTCCTGTTACGGCTATCGAAGAAATCGAAGAGCCGTTCATCAAAGCGCAGATCATTACTCCCACCGAATACGTCGGGAATATAATGAAACTCTGCATGGAGCGCCGAGGGATGATTCTCAATACTGTGTATCTTTCGCCCGAGAGGGTCGATATCTCCTTCAAATTGCCTCTGGCCGAGGTGGTGTTCGATTTCTACGACAAACTTAAATCCACAACTCGCGGCTATGCCTCGCTCGATTATGAAATCGACGAATACTGCCCCGAAGATTTGGTTAAATTGGATATTCTGATCAACGGCGACCCATTGGATGCGCTTTCGACGATTGTTCACCGCTCGAAATCGGCCGAATGGGGGCGCAAACTCTGCTCCAAATTGAAAGACCTTTTGCCCCGCCAACAATTCGAGATCGCCATCCAGGCAGCAATCGGCGCGAAAATTATTGCCCGTACTAACGTCAAAGCCCTTCGCAAAGACGTTACCGCGAAATGCTACGGAGGCGATATTTCCCGAAAACGCAAACTCTTGGAGAAACAAAAAGAGGGCAAGAAACGTATGAAACAAGTAGGCAGCATTGAAATTCCCCAAGAAGCATTCCTGGCTGTCTTGGGAATCGACGACTAAGGTGGCGACTGCCACTTTGTTTTCAAGGGCAGTGCAATGACGAAAGGAAAGATGAACAATAATTCATTTTTCCTTATATTAGAAACCGGTTGTATAATCATTTATAAATGAAAAATGGAAGTAAATAAAAAAAATCAAACACCGGCCGCGGGCGGAAATGCAGTTACGGAATCGCTCAAAAAGGCATGGGCCTGGTACAAGGAACGTCGCCGTTTGCGCAAAGAAGCCCGCAAAAAACCGATGACATTCAAAGAACAGGTCGTTTCGTGGACCAAGACCATCGTCGGAGCGATAATCGTCGTTATGATTATTAATGGCTTGGCTATTGCTTCGTTTGTGGTGCCGACCGGTTCGATGCAGAAAACAGTTATGGCCGGCGATTTCCTTTTTGTGAATAAATTCATCTATGGCCCGTCCACCCCGCAGGTTATTCCATTCCTGAATATTCCTCTTCCATTCTTCCGTTTCCCCGGCTTTCGCGAACCCGAGCAGGGCGATGTTATTGTTTTCATCTACCCGGGCGAAAGGAACGAACTGAAACCGAAAAACTTCGAGTACTACCTGAAGCGCTGTATTGCAGTGGCCGGCGACAGTTTGTTGATCGTGAATAAACGTGTATTCGTGAACGGAGTGGAGTTCCCGCTTCCGCCGAATGCCGCAGCGCCGCTCTATCCCGTGAATAACGCTCCGGCTCCCTCGCCATACGGCAAAGGATTCACTTTCGACAACTATGGCCCGATCCGTGTACCCAAGCAGGGAGATATACTCCAATTGAACAATAACAACATTGCCGAATGGAAGATATTCATCGAGCGCGAAGGCCACAAAGTCAGCTTCGATATTAATACAATAACAATCGATGGCTCGGCAACCACCGAATACAAAGTGCAGCGCAACTATTGCTTCGGCATGGGCGACAACCGCGACGACAGCAAGGACAGCCGCGATTGGGGATTCATTCCTTACGAAAACGTGGTCGGCACGCCGATCATGGTCTATTGGTCATGGTCTCCCGAAGTCGAGATGAAAAACCTTGGCGAGAAGCTGAAATCGATTCGCTGGTCCCGCCTGGGCACTTTCATTCGCTAAGCGGGCTTTGAGAACTCAGATGGCCGGCCTGTACATTCATATTCCGTTTTGCGAGAGGAAATGCCGATATTGCGATTTTTACTCGACAGCGGAATTGGCCGATCGCGAAATATTTACAGAATCAATTATTAAAGAAGCAGAACTGAGGCTCCGTGCGGCCGGTTCTGCTTTTTCTTTTGATACAGTATTTATTGGTGGCGGCACTCCTTCGTTGCTCTCTGTTTCGCAAATTTCGAGGATAATCGACGCCGTCCGCCGACACGCGAATATTGTTGACAGCGCTGAATTCACCATCGAATCGAATCCCGGTTCGCTTTCTCGCCAGTTGTTGAAAGAATATCGGAACCTCGGAATCAACAGGCTCAGCATCGGCGTCCAATCGTTTTCGGATGCAGATTTGGCCTTCCTCGGGCGCGTGCACGATTCGCAGCAGGCTCTGGCAGCGATTAGGGAGGCCCAAGAAGCCGGTTTTGAGAATCTGAATCTGGATTTGATTTTCGAGATCCCGGGCCAGAGCATCGATACATGGAAAGAGAATCTTCGGATTGCCGCTCGGATCGGCGTACCGCACATTTCTGCATATAGTTTGATTTTCGAGGAGTCGACCCCGCTGTACAATGATTGGCTTGCGGGTCGCGCGGCGAAGGCAAGCGAAGACACTGCCGCCGAGCAATATATACTTACCGAGGAAATACTGCAATCGGCCGGCTTCGGCCACTACGAAATCTCGAATTTCGCGCGCCCGGGCTTTGAATGCAAGCACAATTTGAATTATTGGAACCATGGCGAATACATAGCTTTAGGGCCGTCAGCTCACGGGTTTGCTTCTGTCGCCAGGTATTGGAACTGCCGCGATTTGCACCGATACATCTCGATGCTCACCGAAGGGCAGCTGCCAACCGAGGGTAGCGAAACTATCGGCAGGGAGGAGGCAATCGAGGAAGAGATTTACCTTTCGCTCCGCTCGACCGGACTCGATTGGGGGCGCTTCACGCGGCAATACGGCATCGATGAAAGCGATTCAATTGCGGACATGTTCAATAACTGGCAGAAAAACGGTTTGGCCACTCTGGAAGGCGGAAAAGTCAGGCTCAGCGGCAAGGGCTATTGCATCGCTGACCGGCTCGCTCTCGATTTGATCAGATTGGTTCTGAAATAGTTGTATCAGATTGATACCGCGTGAGCGGTTGTTGTATTGTAGGTGCTGTTCCCCTTTGAATGTCATACCGCATAGCGGTTGTTGTATTATACTCAGCATGAATCAACCAATCATATAAAACATTCGCTACGCGAAATTGTGTGTAAAAATCAAACAATATGCTACAATATAACAACCGCTACGCGGTAAAATTTCATTTCGATTCTTTCAACTCGCTTTAAATAATATTTGGTACAGTACCCACTCAAAACACTATCGAGCCAGATAACACTGCAACATCCGGTATTAAATTATCCGATGATTTAACCTCTACGAGGTAATATGTTCTTTGGGGAATTTTGTCTTCTACCAAAATTTAATCGCTACGCGATATGCTGAGAAACACTTAAAGAGATTGCCCGCTCAACAACCAACATTAAAACACTATCGAATCAAAAAAAGGGGCCATTCATTTAGCCCCTTTTCTGTACTCCTAAAAAACTTATTCAATAATGAATCCTGTATTGTAGGATTGATTTCCGTTGCTTAGCAGCAAAGTATATCTGCCGGCCGGGAGATCCCCCAAATCGATACTTATGGGCGCATTATCCGGCAGAATTTCTTGATTGCCAAACCTGCGGACGGAATTGCCTAATTCATCGATTACGCTGACGGAATACGTTCCCGCCGGGATATCTGAATAGTTGATATTTATTATCCCACTTGATGGATTGGGAAAAACTGAAATGCAATTGGTTGGGCCCTTTTCCTCTTCATCCCTCACACCGACGTCGGATAAATCATGAAAATATACTCCACCAATCCAAGAACCTGCAAGAATTCTTGTACCCGTTGAGATTAGACAAATTATCCTGTAATTATTCAACCCTGAATTCACTTCTGTCCAGCTTTTGCAATTGTCTGTTGAAAGAAATACGCCACCGACTGTACCAACATAGATATTGGGTTCTGATATGGCTATACAATTTACTCTCCAGTCTGGCAGCTTGGATCTCACATCTGTCCAACTTGCACCGTTGTTCGTTGATAGGAAGATTCCATCATCACATGTACCTGCAAAGATATTGGTACCCGATACGGCAAAACAATTTACAAAAACAACCTCCAGCCCAATATTCGCCTCAGCCCAACTTGAGCCATTGTTTGTTGAGAAAAATACTTTTCCATTGTCTGTACCTGCAATGATATTTGATCCTGATACAGTAAGACAGTTCACACCAAATTCTTCTAAACCGGAACTCACCTCTTTCCAACTTGAGCCATTGTTTGTTGAGAGAAATACTCTACCACTTTCTGTTCCTACAAAGATATTTGAACCCGATACGGCGAAACTTAATATTTTAGTATTCACAAACCCTGAACTCACCTCTGTCCAACTATCGCCGTTGTTTGTTGAGAGGAATATCTCACCCCTTGTACAAGCAAAAACACTTGAATCCGTTGCAGTAAGAGAGATTAATTCTTTTATCGCCAACCCATCGGAGACTGAAGTCCAATTTGTACCGTTATTTGTTGAGCGGAATACTGCACCATTAGTACCTGCAAAAACACTTGAACCCGATGTAGCGAAACACTTTACGTAAATATCCGCCAACCCGGAATTCACATCTTTCCAATTTGCACCGTTATTTGTTGAGAGGAACACTCCAGCATTTGTACCAACAATTATATTTGAACCCGATAAGGTAAGACAACTTACATGAGTATTCAAAAGCCCAGAATTTACATCAACCCAACTTGAACCATTGTTTGTTGAGAGGAATACTCCATTGTTTGTACCTGCAAAGATATTTGTTCCTGATACAGTAAGACAGCGCACATACAAGTACTCTAAACCGGAATTCACTTTTGTCCAGCTTGTTCCGTTGTTTGTTGAGAGGAATATTCCTCTGCTTGTACCGGCAAAAACATTTGTTCCTGATACAGTAAGACAGCTCACTTGCAAATCTTCTAAACCGGAATTCATTTTTGTCCAGCTAGTTCCGTTGTTTGTTGAGAGGAAAACACCATTGTCTGTACCGGCAAAAATATTCGATCCCGATACCATTAGACAATTTATATATTTATTCGTCAACCCTTCCGAGACGGAAGTCCAGCTTGTTCCGTTGTTTGTTGAGAGGAATACTCCATCACCCGATGTACAAACAAAGATATTTGATTCAGATACGACAATACGAGTAATACTCATAAACATAAACTGATCATTAGTGAAATCTTTGACGGAAGTCCAGCTTGTTCCGTTGTTTGTTGAGAGGAATAATTTAGTACCAGACCCAGCAAAAACATTTGTCCCGGATATTGCAAGGCAATTTTTGCCACACCCATTCATTCCTTCTACGTTAGTCCAACTTGCGCCATTGTTTGTTGAGAGAAATATATTGTAAGTAGTACCTGCGAACCAATTAGAACCCGACACAGCCAATGCGGTTATTTCTTGTGGGTGTAATGGAGTAGTCCAGTAATTGGAAGAAAAGCAGTTCACCGCTGCGAGCAAGAAAAATAGTACACAAATCCTTTTCATAGAGCCTCATTTTTATTTTTTAACTTAAAGATTTCATCAGAATCAAAACTCATCCCGGCGCCCGACGTGTCAAGCAAGTATTAGGTACTGTATAGAATGCAAAATTAAGAATATTAATTAACAATTCCAAATTATTTTTCGTTTTGGGGAAATGTAGTGTTGGACACCGCAATGATTGCTAAAGTAATATATGCTCGATGAGCTTACTCTTTTTTTATCCAACAACTGATTGATATAAGAGGAGATTCCTGCCTGCGCAGGAATGACAAGATGAAAAGTGCGCGAGGAACAGGAGATTCTCGCCTGTTCGCGGGAATGACAGCAACATTGAATCTAAGCGAAAATTATCCATTGCTTTCATCTTGTACCTTTCTACTTGCAACTTGTTACTCCATTAGTTACATTTTTCCGGGTTGAATCACATTTGAAGTAGAAACCCGCTTGCTCGAGGGATAACCGGGCACACTAAAATCCCCTGAACTATCTCGTACAAATCTAATGCAATCCATTGTGCAAAACTTGCGGCGAGCACTTCAGCCGATTAATTCGGAAATATTTCGTAATTTTGTTTTTGAGTTTTTTACATAAATTAAAGTATTAAAAAACGTTATGGCATTCGAGATACAATTTTCAAGCGAAACCTACACAAACCAGCCGCGCACAGCCGCTGAGCTGTCCGGCATTGCCAAGGAATTGCGTAGGGATATAATAAAAAGCCTCGCATTGGCGAAATCGGGGCATAGCGGCGGCCCGCTCGGCGTGGCCGACATTATCGCCACCCTATTCTTCGGCGGATACATGAACCACCGCCCCACAGAACCGGATTGGAAGCTGAGAGACCGATTCGTGCTTAGCGCAGGCCACATGGCTCCCGTGCTCTATAGCGCTTTGGCCCGCTCGGGATACTTCCCCACAGAGGAATTGGCCACACTGCGCAAATTCGGGACTCGCCTGCAGGGCCATCCCGGGCTGGATACCAAACTGCCAGGCATCGAAACTTCGAGCGGTTCGCTCGGACAGGGCATCTCCATCGCTTGCGGCATGGCAATGAGCCACAAACTCTTGGACAAGACCAACCAGTCTGTGTTTTGCCTGACCGGCGACGGCGAACTCCAGGAAGGTTCCGTATGGGAAGCAGCCATGAGCAGCGCCGCTTTCAAATTGGATAACCTCTGCTGGATCGTCGATAATAACGACTGCCAGATCGATGGCCGCGTCAAAGACGTGATGAGCATCTATCCCTTGGACGCTAAATTTGCAGCCTTCAATTTCGATGTGATCAATATCGACGGACACAATATCGAAGAAATCAAAGCGGCTTTCGCCCGTTTCCTCGAAAACAAAAAGAATGGCATCGGAAAGCCCACAGTCATTATCGCAAAGACGTTCATGGGGCATAACGTTTCATTCATGGAGGACCGCTACGAATGGCACGGCAACCCGCCGAATATGGAACAAGCCGAAAAGGCACTTGCCGAATTGGCATAGTTGTTTGTTGTCTTGAAATAATTAATGTAAAAAAAAATTTGAAATAAAATGAACGAAATAAAACTTCTCGGCAACAAACCCACACGCCACGGCTTCGGCGAGGGATTGGTTGCATTAGGCGAAAAATATGACAATGTGGTCGTGCTCGGAAGCGATATTACAGGCTCCGTTATGACTTCATTTTTCAAAGAGCGATTCCCCGAACGTTTCTTCTCGATTGGTATCGCCGAGCAAAACGCTACAACGATTGCCGTCGGGCTTGCACTCTCCGGGAAAATCCCGTTTTTCTCCAGCTATAGCGCGTTTGCTGCGTTCCGCAACTCAGACCAAATCAGGATCTCGGTTTGCTACAACGAGGCCAACGTGAAAATCGGTGGCGGGCATTCCGGCATCACTGTCGGCCCGGACGGAGCCACGCACCAAGCGCTCGAGGAAATATCGTTGCTTCGCGCAATGCCAAACATGACGCTAATCGTGCCGGCTGACTATTTGGAGGCCAAACGCGCCACCATCGCAGTCGGCGAAATGCACGGCCCGGCCTACATCCGCTTTGGGCGCTCGGCAGTTCCGCTCTTCACGACCGAAGAAACGCCTTTCGAAATCGGCAAAGCTAACGTGCTCACCGAGGGAAAAGATGTCGCGATTATTGCTTGCGGCCTCACGGTCTGGGAGTCAATCAAAGCAGCCGAAGAACTTAAATCCAAGCATGGCATTTCGGCCCGCGTCATCAACAACCATTCGATTAAACCAATCGACGTGGAAACCATCACGCGCGCCGCTATGGATTGCGGAGCCATCGTTACCGCCGAAGAACACCAAATCCATGGCGGATTGGGCGCAGCAGTGGCCGAAGTGGTCGTCAAGAACTATCCCGTCCCGATGGAATTCATTGGCGTCCGCGATACTTTCGGCACCAGTGGCGAACCCGATGAGTTAGTCTCCAAGTTTGCACTTTCGAGCGCAGACATCGTCCGCGCTGCCCTCCGCGCCATCGAACGCCGGGACAAAGGCTTCGTCGGATTCCGCAAACTGACCGAATGGTAATAATTTCGGCAAGTGAAAATGCAGCAAAGGCGTCTTACCACACTGGTAGGGCGCCTTTGAAGTATATAAGAACTGATTATTAAACTCTGCTTATCTCAAATCATCTCGCCACCACGAACGAACCGGTGGCGATGACGACGCCATTAACAAGCACGCGGTAGAAATACGTGCCTACGGGCAGGCGCGAGGAGTTCGATTCGACAGAGCAAGCGGCGCCATTGGATTCGGCACTCGCTGACAGCATTTCATTGCCGAAAAGGTCGAAAACGCGGAATTCTACGTTGCCGGCCGGAGCATTGCCGATATTCACCGAGAACCTTCCAGAGGCGGGGTGGGGGACAATACTAACAATTGCTGATTCACGTTTCATTGGCTGCTGATCGATTGCGGGGAGGAAGTTCAGGTCTGCTCGCCAGTTGATGACAACGCCGTCAGTATTGCTTGCGGCAACGTATTTATTCGTTGGCGAGATTATTATGTTGTCAATTGCGCCTGTTCGGAAATCGCTTAGTACCAATTCAGTTTGCCTGGAAATTGGATTGATTGAGACTACTCGCCCGTTCTGGCAGCCATAAACCAAGTGCTTGCCGTCGTCGGACATAGCAATCGACGAAACTTGAGGGAAAATTGAAACAAATTGTTTTACGCATTCCAATGTATTCAAATCAACAAGATAAATCGTGTCTGCTTGGGCATAGATGAAGTACTTATTGTCCGGCGAAAAGCAAAAAGCACGATTCTGGCTATAGAATAAAAACTGCTTCAATTGCGGATAGTTTTTCTTGCTGACTAATCGGAATGTGTCGGTGGCGAGGTACCAATTCTCGTTGAATGACCAATCCTTCGAGCAAAGCAGATTGTCTCCGTCGGGCGAGCAGCTCATGACCAAGTCAGTCGATTGGTAATATCCGATTTCGCTTTTCGTGCGAATATCATAAATAAGTACCGAGTACGCAGTATCCTGATATATAAGTTTTTCAGCTTTGTCATCTGCCAGAACTGATACGCCTTTGACGAAGAATGTATCGACAAAGCTCGCATTTGAAATATCATAGAAAAATGAAGTGTAAGTTTTGCGCCAATCGTCATATTTCGATATAAAATATTTATTAGATGAACGCAAATAATTTTTTACATCTTTTCCAAACTGAATGCCACCCCGGATGAATCCGTTTGAAGAAGCTAAATACTCAACATTGCCTCGGAATCGAATCATTATTGTGCTGTCATTATCGGAGAAATGAAACAAACTTCTGTCCGAAGAATACTGCCTTACATTATTGCCTTCGAGGTCGGTCAGGCAAATCCGCATAGTATTGAATAAATATACAGAATCTCCTAATTCAGTAACTTTCCCTGAAACTCCGGGATGAAATATTGGCTTTGAAAGTGTATCCAAATAGCGAAATACCGTACCATTCATAAATATTTCGTCAGGTTTTTTCATGTCTGTATATGAATAGGCATATTCTTCGCCCTTCCATGTGTAGTATAGCGAAGAATCAGACGACCTATAAACGCGAAACTCGTTTTTCGAGATTTTAAAAAAATATTTATAATCTTTAGAAAGAGTTGGAACATTGTAAAAATCACATATAGAATCGCCTGATATAAGGTTATATGTAACGCCCTGATACAGGTATTTCACCCATGCCCTGGACAAATCCCGAGAAAGAGCGACTGACGAAACCTTTTCCCATGAGTCAGGAGCCGACATCTTCAGCCTTTGGATTCTTTTGCTCGTAAGGACGTTGTAAATATCTACGGTGTATCCGTCCGGCCGTGCAACAACAACCGGCGGGTCCATCTCCGGAACGACGTAGCTGTCCACTGTGGTGTCCGGCATAACGAACGTGAAAACTGTGTCTCCCCGAAGGTTCAATTTGTCCAAGCGCCCCAATGCACCGGTTTGGTATTGGTTTTCGGCCCAAGAATACAGCCAGAAAGTGGAATCCCTTTCGTCGAAATAGTCGGGAAAATAGGCTGGCATTGTGTCGAAAGCCTGAAGGCCAGTCCGCAGATCGATCAGAATCAATGTGGAGTCATATTTGGTTCTGTACATTAGGAACTGTTTCTGGGCAGAAAGGAAGCACAAAGAGCCTTTGTTTTCTGTTATCTTCATGTTTGAAAAACAAACCTCGGCGGCAGTTGTATCATTGAACTGGAAAAGAAATAATGCAACAAGTGTTAAAATGAACAGCTTTCTCATCTTGACTTCCAATTAGTTTCCAATACTCTTAGAATAATTAGAATAATTATTATACTATTTCGCATAATGAAATATGTGATAATATAAAATACAATAATTTTCACAAATTTCAAAAAAAAAAGGAAACCCAAAAAATGGAAAACTGAATAAATTCAATTAAAAAATCATTGATTATTCATTCATGTCGTGGAATCTCTATTGCCGATTCAAATCAGAATGAAATAACACTTACTGTGTTGTTTTCTGATATTATTCTCCAATTCCGCTCGTGAGGGCGCTGCAGTCGTTCGCGCTGCCATCCGTGCCATCTAATGCAGGCGAAAAGGTTTCGCTCGAATCCATAAATGGGCCGATTGGAAGCAACCAAGCTAATGCAAGATTCAGCAAAGGCGCTCTTGCTTCGCTCGATGGGCGCCTGTCCTCGCCGTTTTGCTGTTGAGTATCTGGTATTTTCATATATGATTCCAAATTGTGCGTTAGTAAAACCCTCAATCCCTATATCCCTTTCTCCCAAAGGGCGAAAGGGACTTGAAAAACACGTATATTTCTCCCTTCTCCCGTCGGGAGAAGGGCCGGGGATGAGGGGATAGCAATAATGTCAAATATTAATGAACAATTTGAAATTATTCAATATCATTAATAATAACGCTACTTCGCGCATGTTATATAGCGGAAAGGGCGTCGGATAGTTTTTGGCGGTTGGTTTGGTCCACTAATTTGGACGTAACCGTTTCGTCAGAGTTAATCAATGCCTTTGCTTGCGAATAGTCCTGAAGAATTAGGCAAGCGATTGCTAACAAATATTTCCTGAAGCCTTCGCGTTCGGTGTCTTCGGATACGAAACTAAGTATATCGAGCATTTTCGCGGCCTCGTCCTGCCTCAGGAGCATTTGCGCTATTCTCAATTTGCTCATTTCGCGTTGGGCGTCGCTCAATCCGGCGGAGGAATGTATCTTTTGGAAGTTTTGCATAGCTTCCGGGTATTGCCCGAGCGCAAACTCCGTTTCGGCAATATGATATACAATAAATGGGTCTCCGGGCGAATCGGCAAGGTCTTCGATGAGCAGCCGAAGGTTCCTTTGGGCCTTGGCCGGATCGTTGGTCTCGTAGCCATAATGCTTGATAATAATCTGCGAGTCGGCAATTTCGTATCCGGCGCCGGCGATCGATTCGGCGATTTGCTCGTGGATCCGGCCCGTGTAGCGAATCGCCTTGTGCGACCGGAACAATCTGGTGTAGCTGTGCTTCGACGTAACCTCGTGCCCGCCGTCCGACAAGCTGTTATGAATCCAAACGCGCACTCCGCCGCATTTCTCGTCGGCCAAAGCGTGCAGGTGCGCGGCAAAACTCTCCAAGTCCAATTCTTCGTCGGCATCGAGCGCCAGCACCCACTCGGTGCGCACGAAGCCCAACGCGAAATTCCGCGCTTCGGAGAAACTGTCACTCCACGGGAAAGAGTACACGACGGCTCCGGCCTTCCGGCAGATTTCCTGAGTGCCGTCCGTGGATCCTGTGTCCGCCACTATGATTTCACGGCAGAATGGCCGGGCGGATTCGATGGCCCGAGCGATGCAATCAGCTTCGTTTTTGGCGATCATCACGAGCGAGATGCTTGGCAATGCTTGGATCGTCATAGTGCTATTTCTCCCGGCATTCCGATTTTCAGCGAGCCGTCATTTTTCACCGTAACCTTCACGGCGTAAACCATTTTAACTCGCTCATCCTTGGTTTGTATGATTTTCGGAGTGAATTCGGCCTTGGACGAAATCCACGAAATTGTCCCCTCGAACTCTCGATTCTCTTTCTCGCTTTTGTCCACCAGCACGCGCACTTTTTGCCCAATCTTGATGTCGCCAAGCTGCGCGCCGCCCACATAGACTCGGAGTATTATATTGTCCAAGTCAGCAATTTTATATAGTGGTTTGGCCGGAGCCACGATTTCGGACCTTTGCGCGAATTTGGCGAGCACGATGCCACGGATCGGATTCGTGATTGTGCATTTCCTCAGCATGTCTTCCAGCTGGCCGATTTGCGCCGTGAGTGCCTTGAGTTCGTTGAAGATACCGGCGTTTTGCGATTCAATTTGGCTAATCTGTTTGTCGGCGAGCGCGAGCGCTCCGGTGATGTCGTCCAATTGCTTTTGTGTGGCAGATTTCTCGGCAAACATTTTTTTGATTCTCGAGAAATCTTTCTCTGCATTTTCCTTTTGTTGACGGAAAACGTTAGCCTGGGCAATAACGGATGCGTATTTTGTGTTAATTGCGTCGCGTTGCGATTCCGCTTGGCGCAATTTTAGCAATGTTTGTATTGAATCAATAGATCCGACCACAATACCCGAATCGACCGTGGCGCCCTCTTCGATTGTGAAGTCTTGCAGTTTCCCACTCACTTCCGAGGAGACAAGCACTTCGACAGCCTCAAAATTTCCGTATGCTGCCGACTTTTTTTCGCCTGTGGAACAAGATAGTGCAGCGACGGCAAGGGCAATAAAAAGAATGTATTTCATAAAAAATTCTCCAATGTCGTTTGAAATAAAATTAATACTTGGTTCCGCCGAGCGTGAGGATGATATCTGCCCTGGCTTTTAATTTGTCGATTCGGTGCAACTCGCGGTTCAACCTGGCCGAGGCTGCATTATTCTTTTCGGAGACGAATTCGGAAGCGGTGATGATGCCCGCGCCGAGCTGGCTTTCGTATTGAGTGGCGATACGATCGCGCAGATCGATGATTTCATCGTCTTCGGCGATCAGCCTGTCAAATTTCTCGAGGTCGGTTTGTTGCTTTGCCAGTTGGACCGAACGGTTTTTCTTGAAAGTCTCCTCTTGGCAGTCAATTATCCGGCTTCGGACGTCCAACTGCTCGCGTCGGACGTCGGGAGTGCCCCAATTGAAAAGCGGAAACGATGCCTTGATACCAACAATGAATGCCGGAGCGAAGTCGTTGTCGAACATGTTCAGGCCCGGGCGGCCGTAGTACGCCTGCGCGAATGCCGAGACCTTGGGCATGACCGATGCGTCGATACTTTGCTTCGATACTTCGAGCAGCTGCCGAGATTTGTCGAAGGCCTTGAACTCTGGATTCAGCCGAGAATTCGCGTCGATCGGTTCGGCGGCCAAGTTTGGAAGGGCCAGCATGCTCTCGGCAATGTCACGTCCGGCCAGTTCCGAAAGCATTCGCAATTGGGCGGCGAGCAATGAAAGCAGGTCTTCGCGGGATTGGGCGAGTTTTTTCAGTTCTGCTTGGATGATGAGGGCATTGCTTTCGAGCATGGCACCGTTCCGCACAGCGCTTTCGATGGTTTCCAATTTCGAGCGTAGCGAAGCCGCTAACGTATCGATCGAACTGATACTTAGGCGTATCTTCAGCACTCCGAAGTATAAATCGGAAATGCGAGAGCGCAATTTGAACAGTTCCACGTCGACACTGCTCTTGGCGTAGAGTTCGTTTGCATGCTCGGCGCTGATCCTGGCCGCGACCGTTCCGCCGTCGTATATCAGCTGGTTGGCAGAAATGCCAATTTTGTATTGATCCTTCGCAGGCGAAGGGAATTCGGGCTTCGAGCCGTTCGGGAGCGTCAGGTTGATGTCCACTTTCGTAACGTCGGATTGCCACTGGGCATTGCCGAAGAGCGATATTTCGGGGTAGAAAGCCGAGTTCAGCTCGTCGGTGGCCAGTTTGCTTTGCACGGTTTGCATTTCGATTTGCTTGCGCAGCGGATAGTTCTCCTCGGCCAACTTCATGCAATCGGCCAGCGAGAGCGTTTGCTGTGGGGCTGCTCCGGCCAGCATAGGCAAAATCAGCGAGAGCAGAAGCAGAATCAGTGCATATATCAGTCGTATCATTTGCCCTCCCTGAGCGCTGCCATAATGAATTTCGGGATCACTTTCTTGCGCTCTTCGATGAATTCGTCGTATTCTTCCTCGCTCATGCCCAAGTTTATCATCAGCATCGGTTTGGCCACGATTGGGAAAATCGCCATCGAGATGAAATTGGTAATGAGTTGGCGGGCGGAAATTGTATTAGCCGATTTCTCTTTCAATGAGCTATCGAGCGCGCCCAACAGAGCGCCAACCGCCTTTGGCATTGTGTTTTGGAAAATCTTCTTGACGACGTCGGTGCCTTCGTTCAGTTCGTGTATGATGAAAGCAGGCACGAACGGATTGGCCTTGATGAAATCAATATATTTCGCGGAGTATTGGACGAGTCTTTCCTCGAGTGGCATGTCCACGGCCATCGACGAAATCATTCCGGCAAAGAAGTCACGGGTAACGCTTTCGAAGACTGCCGAGAAGATTTTCTCTTTGCTTCGGAAGTAATAATGCAACATCGCCTTGTTGATGCCGGCCAGATCGGCAATTTCCTGCATACGCGCGCCCTTGAACCCATCGCGCAGGAATACTTCGCGAGCAGCATTCATAATGCGGTCCTGTGCATTATCTTGGGGCGAACCCTCCGGCGTGTTTTCTGTTTTCTTTTTCATTTCAATTCTCTCTGTCCAGTTAAACCAATCAATCCAACCAATAAATTTAACCAAATGGTTAACACAAAACTAAGAAATATTTCCGGACAAGTCAAGAGAAAAATATAAAATTTTGAAAATTGATTATTGTGATGGTTTGTGGTAGGAGCCTGTTGAAATAGTAAAAGATTTGCAACAAAGGGGCTTGCCCCATTGCATGCGATACTGTAACTCATTGATATATCGACAAATCCCCCAACCCCCTTTTTCAAATGGGGCTAAAGAATACATTCGCGCAAAACGCTGAAAATACTAGAGATAGTGTGATGCTCGAACCCACGGGTTAACCCGTGGGATGGCTGATCAACACTATTTCAACAGCCTCTTAGACCTTTGATAATTAACCGCAGAATAGGGTAGAAGCGATGCCGGATGAAGCATTGGCTGCGTAAATGGCACGGTTAATGCTCAGTTTGTACAAGGAGATACTAATATATATTATATTAGTAATTAAATTAAAGTATGTTCTGTTACAGCCGATTATACAAAAAAAGCATTAAGCCTTTGCTGTAAGGCGTTTACGAAAAGAGAAGATGATAAAAAAACTGGAGATAGTTATGAAATTGAATCCATCCACCGCCAATCGGGTTAGCCTGAGAATCGCTTTGATAGTTTTCATTTTGGCGATTTTTCAACCTTCTGACATTTTCAGCCAATCCTATACATTCTCTCTGAATCAGAGGCGTTGCTACGACCAGATACAGGTGGAGCTATGGGCAAAATCCACGGGGGCCACGGCGCCCAAACTCGGGCATTCCACACTTGTTGTGTCGTACAACCCGAACTTCCTGGCTCCGGCGGCCGCCCAAACCCCGGCGATCACCGATTCAATCAGTAACGATTACACTCGCGCAAATTTAATAGATGCAGTTGCTTCCATAGCCAATTCGGCCAATGGATTCTCCGCGCTGGGCACTCAGAGCTATGGCTCCGGGTATTTCGCATTGGAATTGAACCTCGTGGCGCTCGGTACCGGAGGGCTGTCCTGCGATTCGACAGGACGCGGCACATTCCTCGGCAAGTTGGTGTTCAACATCATCAATTCTCCCGACACCACTGCGCTCACGCAGATCGAATGGAGCAAGAGCGCTGCGCCGGGCGTCGTCGTCATCACGGACGTTGCTGGCAATGATATTAAACCTTCGTGCACTCTGGCAGACCCCGGACAGACAAAAATCATTGGCATCAACATACTGGCCCCCGTCCGCGAAGGGCTGGTCATCGATCGGGACAAATCGTACCCGCAATTGCTCACGGCCTACGCCAATTCCGGATTCCCAATTTATTTCGAAAGAAGTGTCAATCCATCAACGTATCCTGCCCCGAACTCGCAAACTGGCATCAACGACAATATTGGCTATTTGCTCTCATATTCTTTGGACAATGCCGCCTCGTGGATCGAATCCGCCCGCTGGGCCGAGACAGACAAAGCCGGCAGTACAGTCGGGGCGAACCCGAACTACCGCTATGGAGAAGTCTTTTCGCCCACCGGCGCAAATGGCTTTTTGATTACGGCTCAGGACGGCGTGAAACTCTCAGCAACAAACTATCGCCAGCCGGTGCGTATCGTCTGGGCAAAGAATCCTTATTTCTCGCAACGTTCGGAACAGGCTCGGCTCAAAATTGAATTCCTGTCTGGGGCGGTTACTTCGCCCATCGTATCGCGTGGCGTATCCACAATCGGCGATACCGAAAAAGGGAAACTCGTCCTCGGAAGGCTCTTCTTCTTGCAATTGGACGGGAAACACTACCTGCGGACAGAGAAAAATTTCAGTAATTCCACCCAGCTGACAGTCGAATCGTGGGTGAACCTGAACGAAGTGAAACAAACCACGAATACCACACTTAGGCCTGCTATCGTGGCTTCGAGCGGCGGCCCCGCGGCCAGCGAAGTGTTCGGCAGCAAGGAAGGCGCATGGATGCTGTACCTGAAGAATGGCAGGATCCCATCGTTCAGAGTGCGCGAAATGCTCGCTCGCGGCGATAGTGGCTACATTGCAGATATTTCCGCATGGAACGAAGATACACTTACGGCAGCCGCTGATTCCATTCCGCTACCAGACGCGCATTCGAAAAACTGGATGCACCTGGCCGCTACGGTGAATAACAACGTCGTTTCGCTCTACGTAAATGGCGAATTGGCCCAAAAATATACAAATACCAAAGCAAACGATATTCGTATGCTGACCACCAACCATCCGATTTGGATCGGCGTCAATCCCAACAATACTGTTGACACGATGCAGATGCTGCATGCCGGATTGAAGGGCGTGAGGGTGTGGCGGGTGGCGCTAACTCAAGACCAAATCCGTTTCCGTGCGGCTGGAATTGCCTCGCCAAGCGAGTTTTCCGGCCCAACCGATTTGAAAAGAGCTTTGGAATTGTCCTACTCATTCGAAGGGAATTACCTGGACGAAGCCAAGGACACCGTGGCCCAGAACGGCCCTCAGCCTCTCATATATTTGGATTCGGCATCGATTGCAGCTGGTTCGCCCAAGTTCCGCCCGGACATTCCGCACATCCGATTGCTTTCGCCCTCGAAGGGCGCCGGCGTAACTAATCGGCAAGCCGAGAAGTTTCCCATTCGTTGGATATCCTATGGATTGGGGGATTTCGCCACGGCCGGCACTAAAGATGTCGAATTTGAGTACTCCACAGATGGCGGCGCTGTTTGGACCACTTGCAAAGACAGCTCGAACGCCGATCTGGGCGGCACGTCTGCCATCGATGTGGAAAATTGCGCAGTGTATTGGCTGCCATACAATAATAATAATGCTACGGCAAACCTTCGGACAATCAATCCATACAGCCGGAAAACAATCCTCCGCGCTCGCGGTTCGCAAACTTTCTACCAAACAAATATCACTGACGTTACACAAGAATTCAACGTAGCGCCGTACTTCGCGATTCGCCGCGACAGCGTAACTATCATCTCGGCCAAACCAACGCCCACACTGAACATTTTGGGCAATACAGCCGTCATCGAAGCATGGATACGCCCGTACAGGTTCCCGACCACTACAGAAGGATTCTTCCCAATACTCGAGAAAATTGATACTGTATCAGGCAAAGGGCACTATTCGTTGCGTTTGCTCTCTTCCGGCAGGATCCAATTCAGCATTACCGACACATCCGGCACGGATAGGGTTTTCGTCTCCGATTCGACGAAACCGATTCAGCAACCCAATTCCTATTCATTGGATACTGCCTGGTCGCATGTTGCTGTGTATTTGAACCTGAACGACGGGAAGGCAGCCCCGGAAGTGCGAATCTACATCGACGGCACGCCGGAAGTGATTGCCAATTCGATCGATAGCGGTGTGGTGCTGAAAACTGACATTTCCGCTCCGATGTACATTGGATACGTTCCTGCCTACACGCAGAAAGTGGCCGTTCCGGATCCGGCAAACGTCGGCGGATACACAGTCAGCACGCAAGCAATTACTCCCAAAGGCTTCATCGGCGAAATGCGCGAAATCAGGCTGTGGAACGGCACTCCGAACAAAACAAATGCCGGCGGCGCCGAACCGACTCCGATGACAGCTTTCATGCAGGGCGCCCTAACGCAGTATGCTTTCCAATTGCCAGCGACACTGAAGAATAACCTCGTAAGCGATTTCGCATTCAATGGCGGCTCGCTTGCCGATAGCGTGCTGGCGAGGAATATCGTGTCGTCGGTGAGCAGTTCGTTAGCGGCAAACTTCTATATCGGCCGGCCGGAATACGTCCCTTGCGAGCCATACATTAAATTAATAGAGCCGACATTCCGCGAGTCGGTCCCCAATTCCAAGACGGATGTTCGCGTCCGCTGGATCGGCTTCAACTACAAAGGCGACGGATTCACTTCCGGTTCGCGCAGCCCGATTACGTCGCCATCGCTTGAGTATTCGATCCGCGCCACGAACGGCTCGATTGTCCAACTCTACCAATATGTAGCCAGCATTTTCTTTGTTGGGAATACCAAGAATTCATTTACGCTACCGAATACAACGAATTACAGGTTCAGCATCGCCACCGGCAACGAAATCCAGTATGGCGGCCAGTTAGACGTTACGATTGCAGACCCCGACATCAATAAAAACAATACGAACAAACAGGGCGCGCTCTCGGCCGCTCTGACCAATTCGAGGCTCCGGCTGACCGGATCATATTCGATTTTCAACGAAACAAAACAAATCCACAGCGAAGGGCCACTATTCTCGATCACTCCATCGAGCAATTTCACGATTCGTGCGCTGCTCGAGGGCTACCACAACGGAGCGCAAGGCGGCAAATCGATGAGGAATATCGGTTCGACGTATGCAACGGGCGGGCTGAAGATCAAACTCTTTGCGGACGAAAACGGCGCTCCGGGCGCATTGCTCGATTCGGCCGAATCCTCCAGCGGATACTCCGAGCTGAATCCATCGAATCGAAACTCGGGGAACTACAAATTTGGCAATATCAATTTCATTTTTACTGATAAATATGACGGTGCATATTGGGTCGGTGTCTATCATTTGAACCACTTGCCTGTGATGTCGCGTTTCCCTGCTCCTTTCCTCTACACGGGCGACGACCTGGGCACTTGGAGAATCGAATCCGGTTGGGACTTCGAATCGTGGAACGGCATGGACAACAACACGCTCCAATCCCAGTCGGCCGATCCATGGGTAGGCAATACTTTCTCGGCGTATGGTTCGGCGCTTACAAACAAGCAAACCTCGCCAAATACTGCATTGATCTTCAATAACGGGCCTTCCGGGCTGGCCACGGCTGCCCTTCCGGCGATGGTTGGCGGGGACGTCAATGCTGACGGCGTCATCAACGCCCGCGACCGCGCAGACGTACGTTTGAGCGATGGCACTTCCAAATTCGCCTGCGACGTTACCGGAGACGGCATCGTGAACGCAGACGACCGCACAATCGTGGACAGAAACGTCGGACGCTTCACTTCGCTTGACGGCACAAGCGCTGCCAAATCAGCTGCCAATGAGCCTTTGGCCGATGCGCAGAAAGACGCTTTAAAGCAGATCGAAAACAGTATCAATACATATTTCGTTTCATCGAAAAACACAGGTGAAACAATCCTTTCCGCCGGCCAAGCCGAAACCGCTGCCGGTATTGCATACGACGTCTTTGCCGAACCGACATACAATTCTGCTACGAAAACCGTCGAACTCGATTTCTATATTCAGAATCGTGGCGACAATTTCGCACCGGCGAATTGCACATTTGCTGTGAATTACAATTCATCGGCTCTCGATTACACTTCGCTCAAGAAGAAATCAGCCGTGATTTTCAGCTCGGACGCCACAGCGGGCTACGCAGACCTTCGCTCGGCACCAAATTCGTCCGAAGAAATGCAAATACCCGACATTCGTACAATCGAAATTGATTACGACGCCACCAACAATCCCGGCGGAAAGAACGTGCCGGCCACAAAGACATACATCGGGACGCTTTGCTTCTCGGTGAAAAACGAAGCAACATCAGTCGCATTCACTTGGCACAAGGAAGCAACTACGGTCCACACGACGAATTCGGGATGCGTAACGGAATACGGCAGTTTCAACACTATTAAGCCGATCCTGCTCTATTCGGCCAAACTGACGAAACCCGCCGGAGAAGAACAACTGCTTCCCAATAAGAAATTCACAATCACTTGGACTTCCGACGCCACGTCGCCGATATTCGTCGAATACTCGACGGATGGCGGCTACGTGTGGAAAAAGGTGAACAATGATGCAGTCCCGGCCAACAGCAAATCGTGGCTTTGGACAACGCCGGACGTGTATTCGACGACCTGCTACGTGCGAATTGTGGACTCGGCCACCAAGGGCGAGCTTTCGCGAAACGAAACTGCTTTCGCGATTCTGCCGGGCTATGCCGGATTCATTAGGCCGTATTGGGGCGAAACTTATTATCCATCTGTGAAAGCTGTCGATACGCTGCGCTGGACGGTGCAGGGCTATACGAAGGTTTGGTTCCAGGTCTCGACGGACGGCGGTTCTTCGTGGACAGCTCTGGTCGCTCCTCTGAATGCAATGGCAAAGGCTTCGTTGTGGAAGATACCGAAAGTAACGACCAAACAGGCATACATCCGAATGCTCGACGCCGAGGACAGCACCGAAATTGCCCGAACAGACAAGTTCTCGATAATAGTTGGCGGCGTGGTTTTCCGCAATCCCGCGAAAAATGAGAAGTTCCTTTGCGGCCGTGCCAACCTGGTGTATTGGACGCCATACGACGTTACGAAATTCGATTTGGAACTTTCGACCGATGCCGGCGCGACGTGGGAGACGATCCAAGCCGACGTGGACGCGAAGTCTTTGCGCTACACTTGGGTGCCGCCGACGGACAGGGCGAGCAACTATGCACGGCTGCGTGCCACGTTGCTGGGCGACCCGGAGATGGTGGTGGGCACGAGCAACGAATTTATCATATACTTTATTAATTCCGCCGGAGACGAACTGCCGCCGAACTCATCAATAGGCGAGGCATCTCCAAATCCGTCTCGCGGGCAAATTGAAATACCGGTCCGCATGGGCGACTCGCGCGAGCTGACGATTTCGGTGTTCGACGAGTCGGGTCTGCCCGCCGCGCCCGAAACGAAATGCGTATTCCAAGGCGAAGACTTGATCAGGCTCGACCTGGGCGGATATCCGTCCGGTGTCTATACGATCCTGATTTCCGGCAAAGAGCTGAGAGCAGTCCGAAGGGCAATAATTACTAAATAATTGATTTGCACATAGTTCGTTTCGGTAGGAAACAAATCCATTGCTCCGAGCGTAAGAACATTTTGAATACGTTTAATTGTACTGAGGAAATGAAAATGGATAACTATTGGGACGGCGTGGCTTCGGGCTACGATGAGCATTTGAAAAAATCTGCGGGCGCATACACAAAAGCGATTGATCTGATTAGCAGTGAAATAAGGGCTGAAGATTCTGTTTTAGACATCGGTACCGGAACCGGCGAGATACCTTTTGCCATTGCCGGCAGGGCGGCCAGAATCGTAGCGATCGATTCTTCGAGCAAAATGATCGAATTAGCCAAGGCAAAGGCCCACGAAAAGAAAACGGACAACATTGAATTTGTGGTGCAGGACTGCAATCGGATTGAATATCCTGAAAAGTCTTTCGATGCGATAATAATTGCGAACCTACTGCATCTGATTCCCAATCCCGATATGTTCCTTCGGGGAATTTCATCATTGCTGAAACCCGATGGCGTAATAATAACGCCCACATATCTTCATGCTTTCGACTCAAAAACATTGGAACTGTCGAAATCAATGGAGGCGATGGGGCATCCGATCGTGAATCGGTTCAGTTTGGATTCATTCGTATCGCTGGCCGAAAGTTCGGGCTACTCCGTAAAGCATCTGGAAGTATTGGAAAACATCATTCCCATGGTGTATTTATCGGCAAAAATAGCATGATGATGTGGAATTTGTCTGAACTGTGATTAATATGATTCGTCTGATTATTGTGATTGAATAATAATACAATACTATGTAGGGGCACGGCACGCCGTGCCTACGATCTCTGGCAACACAGAATAACCTTATAAACACTCCCCAACCTTAATAGCCTGGGGGAATCCAACCCATGAAAAATGACCTTGTTATCTTATTATATACAAGTAAATAAGATAATAAGGTTGGTTGTATATAAGAATGTATGAGCTATTAAGGTTTGGGAATAGGATAAGGTTTAGAAGACTCTAGTAAATCGGAATTTCTATCGAATTGATACCGCGCTAGCGGTTGTTGTATTGTAGAAGTATTTTTTACTGTGCAAAGTCATACCGCATAGCGGTTGTTATATAATATTCTGGATGAATCAACCAAACATATACAACATTCGCTACGCGAAATCTTATCTAAAAATTCAAACAATCAACTACAATACAACAACCGCTACGCGGCAAATAATATTACAAATTGCTCAATATTGTTTTGGTACAGTACCTACACAAAACGTTATTGGACCAGGTTAGTTAGATAAGAGTCCCCAAGCAAAATTTTGCGAGCAAATTTAATCTAACTTTATTAAATTGAGTATAGTGCTTAGCAGAAAAAGCCGGGTTGACCTTCGAATAAAAAGTGAGTTAGATAAGAGTAAATTTTGTTTAAAATCTTCAATAAACCGTATGGGCACGGCATGAGGTGCTCCCATTGCTATTCATTGCGATTATACTTATCCCTCGGGCGGGTTCCAAACCCGCCCTGATAATCGATAATAAAAATCAACCCCGAAGGGGTTGAACATGAATAACCACGTCTCGCAAGGAGTGGGCTATGTGAGCATCGAGACCACCCCGCCCTCCGGGCACCCCGCCTTGGCAAGGAGGGAAATGTAAGTTGCTGAAAAATATGAAGAAATTTAGTATCACTTCCTTTAGCGGCATTCAACTCATCATCTAATCATCGTACTGGTTTGGAACCCGCCCCCTACGCATCTTTCTTCTTGTTCCTTTTACCTTTCTACTTGCAACTATTTATTATCACATCATCACATCACCAAATCCCTCGGGCGGTTTTGGAAACCGCCCCTACAATGCTCACCACATGATTCAATCACAATAATCAAACGAATCATATTAATCACAGTTCAGATAATTATCTAATCATCGTACTGGTTTGGAACCCGCCCCCTACGCATCTTTCTTCTTGTTCCTTTTACCTTTCTACTTGCAACTATTTATCATCCCATCAGCCAATCCCTCAGTCGGTTTTGGAACCCGTCCATACATTATATATAAAAAAACCCACGGCCAGACCGTGGGTTGGATTCGGAATAACTCCAAGTTTAAAGGTTTTGGGTTACGATTTGACGATTAGGTCGATGAAGTACTGCGCGAATGAGAACAGCGAATACTTCAATTGGTAGAACGTCATGGAACCGGCCAAAAGGATAACGATGATCGACCAACCGGCTATGTATGACTTCATTGTCGGCACGTCGAAAACCACTGCACTCGAGCGCATTGTCCGCATTACTGTCCACAACATGATGGCCAGCGCTGCAACGAAGAACACCCAAAACAGAACCGGCGAAATGATTAGCAGCCTTATCAAAACCATTGCAATCGGCAGAAGCAGGACGAGTGGCGAAGCTGACCAAACCGAAATAATAAAAGTATCGGAGAAGAAGATACGCGGACGGACAAAGAAAGAGAATATCTTGATAATTCCCGATGTGATTAGCATGACCAAAAGGAAGATTATCGAAAGGATGTACATGAATATGTCCGGCACCCAGATCAGCTTGAAGAAGTATTCCATCATCGTTTTGAACGGGATGAGCATCATTAGCGCGTATTGCGCCGGCTGGCTCGAACGGTAGAAATAGAACACCGACGAGAAGAAGATGCCCATCGTGATGGAAATAACCAACGCCAGGATTGCCGATTGCACGATCGACATGATTCGCTGGTCTCGAATGTCTGCATAGAAATTGTATGGCCTCAGGATGGCACGGAACAAATACTCGCGGAACCGGCGGAACCGATTGACGAGGAAGAGAATTACGAGCAACAGCACAAATCCTGTGATGATGAACGATACGGGAGCGTATTCTGTGTAGCTGCCGGCGTTCAGGAGCGGAGTCTTTTCTTTGTTGAAAAGCGCTTGCAGTATTTGGAAAGCAAGGCGCTGGCGGCGTTCGCGATCGACCAAGCCCGAGGTGCAAACGTACATATCGGGATTGTTCAGAATCAGAAGCGGGTTCTCGAGTTCGTAGTCGTTGAACGAAAACGCAACGCAACCCACGAAACTGCCGGATTTAGATATGTTATACATCGTTTGAATGTAAAATGCTTGGGACTCCAGAGACAGCGGGTCGCTATAGCCATTGAAATTCTCGGGTTGGATCGCAATGCCGAAGGAGAGGAACAGAGGTTTGCCCGCGGCTAAAGTTGCCATGCGTTCCACCTCGGCCGCCAGGTTGTCCATCGATTTGAAGCGGCGGTTGTCGTCGAGTCCGATCAGGTCATAGCCTTCTGTATTGATTGATTTCGCTCCGAGTATAACAGTTTTATATATCAATTTCGCGCCGGAATTTCGGAATTTTTTCGTCAGCTGAGCCGAGAAATCCTGCTCTTCCTTGGATCCCTCATGGACGCCGTCGGACACGCCCCAGGCCAGCACGCAGGGCGCATTTCCGTAAATATTTGTTATATTGTCTGCAATATTATTCATTCGGACAATGATTTCGTTCGAGCCGAGAAGGAAATTCGGGACATTGTACACAGGCAGCTCGAGCATGACGAAAATACCATTGCGGTTGCAAAGTTCGATGAAAAATGGGTTCGGCATTGTCTGCTTCAGCCGGATCACGTTAGCGCCGAGCATCTTGATGGATTTAATGTCTTGTTCCAATTGGTACGGGCTGAGCGTTTGCTTCGCACTCGAGTAGTCCTCGAAATAGGAGATTCCTTTCATTTCGAATGGTTGGCCGTTCAGGTACAATTGATTGCCTCGGGCGGCCAGATCGACCAGGCCGACCGTTGCTATGTATTCATGGATCACTTGCCCGTTGCGCATCAGTTTGATGCTTGCTTCGTAGAGCGACGGAGTGAGCGGGGTCCACATTTGCGGAGAGTTGATGTTGATATTGAAATTTGATTGAATTACGCGGTCCCGTTCGATTTCGACTGAATACGATTGCGCCGAACCTGCGATTTCGTTGGTTTGTTTGTTCCGAAGCGTGGCCTCGACAGTAATCGAAGTTTTGCTCATCTGCGATTGCCCGACGCTGTCCTTGATAGCAGAAAAAACGCGGTCAATATCAGCTGAGGAAATTTTAATATTAAAATTCAGATTGGCCGAGGCATAGCCGCTCGAAAAGGTGGATGTCAGTTTATGCTCGGATACCCAAATATTCGGTGTACCGACGAGCAGGATGTCCCGGACGATGCCTGTATAAACTTTTTTTGCAAAAATATTCTGAGTTTTGATCTGGCGCGCGCCGCCCGTAGCCGGCGAAACCGCAAGGACCAGCGTGTTCGAGCTGCCGGTGATCATCTTTTGCGGTATGCGAGCCGTGAAAGGCGCCATCACGCCGAAATTTCGCGACACCAATTGATTGTTAAGGTATATCTCCACCTCGTCGTCGATTCCGGCGAAATAGAGCTGCCATACGTATTTGTCGGCAAGTTCGGAGGGCAGCCGTAATGCGCGGCGGAAGTAAACCTTGCGGGTTTCCGAATGCGAAGCAGGTATCTGCACACTTTCCCAATTCTCTTCGTCGTATGAGCGTTCCCACGTGCCCGAAAGGCTTTCCACATAGCACGAGGAGCCATTGACCATGCTCTTCAGGTAGTCTGGGTCTGCGCCGACGTAGTTTGGCGATTGGGCCGAGGAGCCTATTGTGGCAAAGAAAGCAATAATTATTGCTGAAATCAAGAATTTTCCGGCTGTTTTCATTTTGTTTCGGTATATCATAATTATCAATATTTTCAAATTGTTAGTTGGAATAAAATATTCAAAATAGTTTTGCAAGAAACTGCAAAATTCAAAACACGAAATTTACTGATTTTTTTTGATTATTTATTAACATAATAATGCAAAGGGAAATTATTTAGATTGGCATTGCAAATGTGGTTTGTGCTTAATATTATGATCAACTCGAAAAGTCAGCACACACAAGATAGGTTGTCTGATGCGTGCTATGTGGAAATAAAACCGATTGTGAGGGCGAGGCAATCTCGCCCCTACACAAGTCAAAAACTTTTGAAATAAATAATACCGCGTAGCGGTTAAATTGTGGTAGAACGCCGAATTCTTTTGAAATAGACATACCTCGTAGAGGTTAAATTAACAAGTTTTTTAGCAGTGTATTCTCTGTGATGAGTTGATTCATTAATGCCATGTGATACAAGCAACATGTTGAAATAATAGGAGATTTGCTTCTACTCGTGGGATTGACAAAACATGAGTTCAAATATGAAACCATATAATTTAATCCCTACGGGATAGCAATGGTGTTAACTGCTTCGAATACTACCAGAATTTAATCGCTACGCGATATAGGAAGAAATCACAAACAGGAAATTGAGAATTTAACAACCCTCATAATAAAGCGAATTGCTATTATGGATCAACCCTTAAGAGCCTGTTGATAAAGTATTGATCAGCCTTCCCACGGGTTAACCCGTGGGTTCGAACACGCTGCTATCTCTAATAAAATCAGTCGGTAACGCGAATATTTTCTTTAGCCCCCTTTGACAAAGGGGGTTGGGGGATTTGTCGACATTTCAATGACTTACCGCGATATATGCAATGGGTTGAAACCGATTTTTGCAATATCTTTACTTTTTCAACAGGCTCTTAACTCATCGGATCAGTATCTCGCCGCCGACAATTCAAATCAATATTTCAACAATTCAAATCCTCAATTCGATTGTTCAACAAAGTGGCCGTAACCCGCCAGCGGGGCTTGGCGTAGTTTCGCATGTATGTTGAACAATGAACTTCGGAAAAAAATGAGGAAAACACTTACAATCCTAATCGCCATCGCCGCTTGCCTGCACACTGCCCTCGGCGATGATTTGCGCCAAACAGTACGCGGCACGGTCGTCGAAAGCCTGACGGGCGCACCGATCATGAGCGCAACAGTCGTCGTGTTGGAAACTAAACCAGTCAAAGGCGCCAAGACAGCTAGAGACGGCAGTTTCAAGATCCAAAACGTGCCAATTGGACGATATAGCATTAAAATTTCTTCGCTCGGATACAAACCCACGATTATCTCCAATATTGTATTAAGCTCGGCCAAAGAATGCGTCGTCGAAGTCAAATTGGAAGAGAGCGTAAGCAAATCGAAAGGCGTCAAGGTCAGCGCCGAGCAAATTGAAAACGACGTGCTGACGAAAAGCTCGCTGTCCGGCTCCACGTTCACCATCGAGGAGGCCCAGCGTTATGCCGGATCGCTTCGAGACCCCGCAAGAATGGCCTCGGGGCTGGCCGGGGCAATGTCGTCGAACGACCAGAGAAACGAAATCGTCGTGCGCGGGAACTCGCCGACGGGATTCCTGTGGCGTCTGGAAGGATTGGAAATCCCCAACCCGAGCCACTTCGCCACGAACGGCACCACGGGCGGCGGCGTTAGCATACTTAACTCGAACAACTTAGCCGATTGCCAGTTTATGACAGGAGCCTTTCCGTCGGAAATTGGTAATACTGTCTCCGGCGCTTTCGACCTGAAACTCCGCAAAGGCAACAACGAAAAGGCCGAGTACACCGTACAGGCAGGAGTGATGGGCATCGAGGCCGGAATCGAAGGCCCGCTCGGCGGCGGCTCGTCCTATGCGGCGAATTATAGGTATTCCACCTTCAGCCTCGTGGACAAACTCGGCGGCCCAATGGACGAACTGCCCGGCATTCCGCATTATCAGGATGCAGTATTCAATATCGACCTGAAGGAGATAGACGGAATTGGCAAGTTCTCGATCTTCGGATTGCTCGGGAAAAGCGAAATGAAATTCAAATACAAGCTCAAAGAGAAAGATGGCGACGAATTCTCGACCTACGACGAAATGATGAACAAAAACTCCTCAGACGACCACCTATTCGGAGTGTTCGGCGTCTCGCACTCTTACTTCTTTTCGGAAAACACTGTGCTGAACTCGCGGCTTGGGTTCACCGGAGCAAAAAACACACTCGAAATCGATACCATTCTCAACCCCGACAAAATGATTCAAGACACCAAGACAAGCGAAATGAAATATATTATTTCGAGTAAACTTCTCCATAAGTTCGACTCTCAGAACCGGATCACAGTTGGCTTCGCGGTGGATTTCATCACTTACGACTATTTGGACAGCCTGCTCAGGCCCGGCGCCGCGCAATTCGTCGTGCAGACGAAACTCTCGGGCAGCACAGCCCTGGCGAATGGTTTCGTAGAGTATTGCCACAAATTCTCCGATGAGCTGGCGGCCACGGTGGGCGTCCATGTTACGCACCTTGGGCTGAACAATTCATTTGCCGCCGAACCGCGTGCAGACATCCGCTGGAAGATGAACGAAGCAAGCTCGCTCAGCTTTGCCGCCGGATTGCACAGCCAGGCGCAGCCCTTCCTGTTCTACCTCTACAGGAACCAATCGGGAACGCAAACGGGTGAAAACACGAACAAAAATCTCGGATTCTCTCGGAGCGCGCAGGCCGTCCTCGGCTACGAACAACAACTGACGGACAAACTCCGGTTCAAAGCCGAAGGCTATTTCCAGTACCACTACGACGTCCCAGTCGAACGCACTGCGTCTTCGTTTTCGATGCTCAACGTGGGCGGGCCTGACCTGGAAATTCCATTCAGGGACAACCTGCGGAACGGCGGAACCGGCAAAAACTATGGCATCGAATTCACTCTTGAAAAACAATTCAGCAACAAACACTACTACATGCTCACCGGCTCCGTTTACGATTCAAAATACAAAGGAAGCGACGGAGTGGAGCACAATACCGTCTTCAATGGCAACTTCGCCCTGAACGTCCTCGGCGGGACAGAAATCGCGCTGGGCGCAGGTATTGCGATGATGCTCGACGGCCGGATTTCGTACATCGGTGGCCGCAGCCACTCTCCAATACTGCTCGAAGAGTCTCGCGCGGCCGGATATACCATCACAGACGATACGCGAGCCTACGAAGAAAGGTATTCTAACTATTTCCGAGCGGATTTGAAATTGGGCGTTAGAATGAATTATTCAAGCACCTCGCACACGATCGGAATCGACGTGTTCAACGTTACAGACCAGAAGAACGTATTCAAGTATGTTTACAACCCGGCGACGAGGAACGTTGAAAAGATGTACCAGTACTTGTTCTTTCCAAATATTTACTATAAACTGCAATTCTAAACACTCTTGGGCTTCGTGCCCAAAGGCGGGAGAGAACTATGCGGTTGGCGCTTCCTTATCCAGACAACTCCTCAGAGCCAATCGCGGACGTTCCTTTCGGTACATGTCCGGCCGCATCCTCCCCGTGGCCGGTCGTGTGCCTCTGCCGATAGAAACCTTAGCAGAATGTTGAAAAAGAATCGATTTGCCAACCCACGGGTTCACCTGTGGGTTCAATTACACACTTATCTCTAATTATGCCAGTTGTTTACGCGAATATTTTCTTTAGCCCCCTTAGAAAAAGCAGGGTTGGGGGATTTCTTGATATTTCAATAACTAACCGCGACGTATGCAATGGGTTGAAACCCATTGTTGCAAATCTTGTGTTAATCAACATCTCTTAGCAGCGAGGGGATTTGCGTTTTTTCTGGTCTGAGCCTCTTTCGATCGCTTTCCGAATATGCTCCGGCGCGAATGGCACTTTGCATCCGGCTCCGGCCAGCTTTATCTTCAGAGTTCCAAGCTCGTTGCCAATTGCAATACACTTGTCGGTCAGTTGTGGGCAATACGCGCCCACGGCAATAATGAATCCGTTCATGGTGTAGCGGACGCGGTTGCGCTCTTCGGCTGCCATTTGGCCCTTCGCCCTGTCGAGCAACTTTTCAATTAATGCAAAATCAATTTCGTCGTTGCTTCTCATCGATACGTAGGCCGCGAGCGATGCCCATCCGCATGATGCAATTTTTTCTTCGGGCGAATCGATCCATTCCGTTGCCAATTCCATTGCAAACCTGCCTTCGGAGACGGCCCACGCCACGGGATGTTCGGAAATCATCCAGTAATTGGCTGTTTCGGCCCAAAGTTGAATCTCTTCGCGCGTCATTTCCTCGGGTGCGGAAATCAGCCCGGCCATGTATTGCGCATCGGGAATACCGGTGGCGAAAAGCTCCAACGAAAGCGATTTGTTTTGCTTGATTCGTTTGACGATTTTCTTCATGTCCTCGACCTTGACGCCCATTGCGTTCGTGGCGCCTTGGTTTTCCATGATTGAAGTGCTTTTCTCGCTTGCACGCGCTTTGAATTCGTCTAAAACTTCTTTCAATGTCATTGAAGCATTCCTTTCAATAATTCTAGTCAAAACAGAATCAGTTTAATCCGCGGAAAACCGTAACTCCCAGCGAAAGGCTCCAGCGTTTCCATTCATGATTATCGACAATATCGTTAACGGGGAAACTGACGCCGACGGAGAAATCGGCATACCAAGAGTTGGCAATGCTCAAGTCGAACGCTGCAAAGATTTTCGGGCTGATATTAATCGAATTCAATCCTTTGATTTGCCCATTATTAATGGTGCGTTCGTGCCACGGGAAATCGTCCGGCGAGATAACCCGCTCGGTGAATTCGAAATCATGGCTCATCAGGAAGCTGGCCGAAAGCGATGCCCCAACCGAAAAATGAGACCCGAAAAGCCTTTCGCGGGCGCCCGCCTCCACCGATAAATAGTCTAATTTCGGGGCAAATTCGTATTCAGATTCGAGGTTTTGCCAGGGGCTGAGCGGCACGGTTTCTTTCCTTGTGAAATTTGCCGAATGGGCGATATAGCCCAACGAAGCGAACAAAGCCCTTTCCGAGCTGATCCAATGCTCGCCGCGTACGAAGGCGCCAATGAAATGCCCCGAACCGTTCTGGAACGATTGGCAGAGCGTGGCCTTCTCGACGAATTCCAAATCGGCCTGGTCGAGAGCAAAGTCCAAACAGGCACCGGCTCCGACGAATGTTGTAGGCGCTTTGACAGGGAAGCGAGCCGAATACTGCCAATCGAATCCTTGGGAAAGGAGATTGCCTCCGCACAAGATAAATACAGCCCAAAGCACAATTCCGATCCTCATCGCGCCACCACCCATTCCTTGACCGAACGGAGCGTGCCGTCAGAGAATTCACAGAAATACATGCCGGGCGCCAGCGCTGAGCAGTTGTAATCGAATGTGTAATCTCCGGCGGGAAGCACGGCGTTGACCACTTCGCCGGCCAGATCGCCCGAGGAAGTGTAGAGCCGAATCCGAACGAATTCGTAGGCGGCCAAATTGAAGGAAATCGTGATGCTTTCGCTTGCGGGCATGGGCCGAGGGGCGCGAAGTTCAAATTTGGGTTTGCCGCGCTTGACAGCTTTGAATTCCAGTCCGCAGACGGAATCGAGCGTGAAAAGCCCGTTCGTCGGGATTATGGTTAGAATTTTTGAGCAAACCCCGTCGCCAAATTCCGGCGATGAAAAGGCAATGGGCGTTTCAATAGCCTCGCCAAGGTACGTATCGAAATTCAGCCGGAGTAGTGTATCCCTCGAAATGAAATACGAAGAGGCGCCTTCGGGCATTTTTATATGCACCGAGAGCTTGCCGGTGGCTGTGTCTTCCGTAACCAAAACCGTTTCGGCCCCTTCGGACGCCGTCCTGACCGTGGAATAGGAGCGGTAACGTAGCAAAGTCGGGTCATAGATCAGATTGCTGGCGAAATTCTTTGCTAAGGCCAATTTCTTGGCTTCGGAAACAAGGCAGAACTCGGCAGGCGTGCCCGGGCGGCGGCGCAAATGCTGCATTTTTAGCTCGGCTGTGCTCGGTTGGACGCCCCTGGCCTTCAGGTAAATTTTGAACGAATCGGCTGGAGAGCGCGAATTGCTGACGAAAGTGAGCCGAGAGAAAAAGTCCACGCCGATTGGTTGGCCATCGGTCGAGAAGCGAATTTTCAGTTTTGCAATTTCGCCCGGTGCAATTTCCATGGTCGATAAATCGGTGGAAAACGGCCCCGGTGGCGGCGGATCCAGCAAAATATCGCTCACGCGAAGGGCATAGTTCCCCGTGTTTGCCACGAGTATCGACGAATCCCTGTATGTGGGGCATTCGCTATGGATGACAATATTTCCGAAATCAATCGTATCGACTGCCAAGCTGATAACCGGTTCGACAGCTCGGCCGACCAGATAATACACAATCTGTTTCACGCTTTGGTTGTACCCGCGTATGGCCCGATTGCCAATGTCGCTGCGAATCACCAATCGCGAGATGAATTCTCCTCGGACTTTCGGCGCGAACTCGAACCGGAGCGAATCGCTATCGCCGGGCTTGATGTGGGCGGCGTCGCTGCGGAGCTTCCTGGAAATCGAGAAATTATCGTCCGGGGCGTCCGAAGAGTTTTTCAGTATTGATTGCGCGAGCGAACCGAAAGGAATATTCCCACGGTTTGCATAGATCGCATAGAATTCCTTCGAGCTGCCCACGGGGACGTCGCCCAATCGAAGAGTATCCGCCGATATGGTGCAATCTGTCTCGCGGATTCGGAAATCCTGAAGCGCACCGGTCCCGATGATTTTCGTATGCAGTTCGATGACCGAATCGGGGAAGTTCTCTCTGTCCGGGTGGTAGCTGACGACGAGTTCGGCGCTGTCCTTCTGCGTGTCCAGCGGATAGTACGCGAGCGTCCAGTTCTTGATGGTTCGGTTAGCCGGAAAGACAAACGGGACCGCCGGAGTGTCAATACGAATTTCTTCGCCAACCGGAAGAGGGGAGAGGTATGTAAACCTTTGCGATATGACATCGTGTTCGGACGTGTCGGCATTTTGTATGCGAATCGACGCGCGGGCCGTGTCGGTCGGGCGTACGTAAATTGAATCCAGGCGCACCTCTTCGGAGTATAGTTCCAAAGGGCGGTTGGTTTTCGTGCAAGTCAGGACGTATTCGCGGAATGCAACGAGTTGCTCTTCGGTCGGGATCGTATATTTATCCGGGTCGAAAAGCCCAAGGCGCAGCAATGCGAATTTCTTTCCCAATGGATAAGTTACCATTGGCATTGCTTTGTAATTGATGATGAGCCGGACTGATTCGCCGGGATTGAGGTCTATGATGGAAGCGCCAAGGCGTTCGAATTCGCGGAAATCGTCCGAAGAGCCGATGCGTCCGAGGAAAAACGAAGGGTCGATGTCGTTCATGCGCAGCTTTGTCGTCCCGGTGTTCTTCAGATTGAACGACACATAAACCGGCCGGTTGACCATAGTGATTCCCAAATCCAATGTGTCGGCCTCGCCAATGTTCTCCGGGTATATCTCGGCTCGCGATTCCGCCCTGCCCTCGGTGGGCAGGCAAAACCAGAGGCAGCACAGCGCCAAAAGGAACAAAGAATACCGTTTCATTCCTTTAATCATTATGCGGCCCTTTGGGATTGTAATCGGCAGCCGCCAAATCTCTGAGTTCGATACTAAGCATCGCAGTGTTGTTTCCAAGACTTCACGAATAATAAAGAGTTTTTTGTGCCACCTTAGTTGATATTGT
>CAZSWR010000029.1:0-20020 GCA_964610885.1 uncultured Hyphomicrobiales bacterium
AACAGATTTCAATAGCTTCGCTTGCGCCGGTCGTAACGAAGATGTCGAGTATGTTTTTGATACCGTGCGAATCTGCTTCTTTCTCGATTGCTTGGACGGCGCTTTTGATACCCGACGAGGGCGAATAGCCGTTGTGGTTATCGATCATCGCTTTGTGGATGGTTTCGATAATCGGGAGCGGCGTTGCGTGGTCGAAAACGTTCGGATCGCCGATATTGAGATAAAGCATTTCTTTCCCGGTCTTTGCTACTTGGTCGGCGAGCATAACGATGTCGCGAATGGCATAGCGTATGTCTTCGGTTCTATGGGCAGGCTTGATAGCTTGAAAAGGCATGATACACCTAAATATTTGTAAATAAATTAGGCCGCAGCGGAACGATTCGCTGCGGCTTGCAAATTCTTTCCATTACAAAACTAAGGAATTTGCTTTGAACACAGAAATGAAATAAAACTTATTTTAAAAAAGGTATCATAAAGGTTGCAAGAATGGATAGTTCTGGGAAATAATATCGTTTTGTGTGGAATTGGGACTCAGAGGCAATTCCGAACTCATCCGATGACTCTGGAGGATATTCATTTGTTTTTGGTTCGCTATTTCGGCAGTCATCGGATGAGTTTATTATCTGATTAAATGATGCGATGATAAGATGTAGGGGCGGGTTCCAAACCCGCCCGATAATATGATTTATATAGGAAACAGTTTAAACAATTGACGCATCAACTTTCCGGAGTTTCTTGAAGATTTGGCATTATTGCTTTCGTCATTCCATCGAGTAGGCGGGAATCGTCTCTTGTTTTAATTGGTTACTTCGGAAGTCTTGTGGCGGGCGGGTTTGGTGCCCGCCCCTACAATGTCTGCGATAGTATCATATGCTCTGCATACCGTGCCCCTACGATCTCTGGCTGCCACAATGAACCATATCAACTCCCGTAACCTTGATAGCCCTTGTGAATCCCGCCATGAGAACGGCCTTATTGGATTATCTAAAATGTATTATTATGGTTTTATATAATATTACAACCTTTGGCAAAGGGGGCCAGGGGGTTTGTACAGGTTCTTTGGTCGCCAGACCACCAAAGAAAAGGACAGCCCGAAAGCTGCCCTTTAATTTTTCACGAGAAGACTGATGGATTCTAGTATCCGAAAAGTTCTTCGAGCGAGAGTTCTTTGATTTCGCCCAATTCGCCGAGGACTTTCATGTCGATCGTCGATTTCTTGCCAATCACTACGAATGTGTAGTTCTTGCCTTTGATGTGCTGGTCGAAGAAGCTGCGGAATTCGCCGATGTTGGTTTTCTTTGCGTAGTCATAGACGTCGCGGCGAATATCGTAATCGATTCCGCGGTCTTGGTTCGAAAGGTAGTTCCAGAAAATCGAGGCTTTGGTGATTCTCTCGGAATCGATTTTCTTCAGGATGCCGTCTTTGGCGCCGTTGAACTGTTTTTCGGCCATGGGCATGTCGTTCATAAGCGAGATCATTGCGTCGGTCGCGATTTTAAGTTTGTCCGACTGGGTGCCGACGAATGCGAAAGTGCGATGGCGCTCGTAGGGTTTCTCCGGTGTGGTGAATCCGGCGAATGCGCTGTATGCAAGGCCTTTGGATTCGCGAATCTCTTGGAAGACGATGGACGAAAGCCCGCCACCGAAGTATTCGCCAAAGAGGCGCGAGAATGGAATGTACGATTTGTTAAATTTATCGTCGAGCGAGACAAAAATCACGTTCGATTGGACCATGTCGTAATCCACCAAATAGACTGTATTCTTGCTTGTAGGCTGTTCTTCGTAGCGTTTCTCTTGGGGAATTGACAGCATTTTGTCGGGCGTGGCGTGGTTTTTCTTCAGCTTCGCTGCGATTGTGGCCATGTCTGAGGGGCCATAGTAGAAAATGCGGTGTTTGTATGAGCACATTTGTTTGACCAAGTTGACCAACTCTTCGGGATTAATCGAAAGAAGCTCTTTTTCGCTGAGGATATCAGTGAATGGATTGTTCTTGCCATAGATAGCATAGTTGAACATTCCGTCCCAAAGGATTTTGTCTTTATCTTGTTTTGCATCGGCACGCGATTTCAGTATGCGGCCGACGTATTCGTTGTATGCTTCTTTATTTGCCACGGCGGAGGAAATAACGTGTTCCATCATCTCGATGGCTTTGTCCAGGTATTGGTCAAGTCCGGAAATCGAGATGTACGAACGGTTGTCGCCGGCGCTAACGCTGAAGGAAAGGCCGTATTTGTAGAATTCCTTTTGCAGTTCGGCCGGTGCGAATTTCGATGTGCCAAGGAATTGCAAGTAATCGATTGCCAGGGCAAGTTTCTTGTTGTTGCGTTCGCCCATGTCCACGATGTAGTTCAATTGGAACAGTTCGTTGCCGACTTTTTTGATGTAGTTGAGTTCCACATCTTTTTTAATCATTTCTTTTTTGATGTCGCGATTGTAATCGAGGAAGACTGGTTCGAGTTTGCTGGTTTTCCATGTTTGGAATTCCTTCATGAACTCGGATTGGCCCTCGCGGTTCAGCGAAACAGACGTGATTTTGGGTTTGTCCACCTTCACGACGTTCGAGTCAGACCCGGTACGTTTGTAGATCACGACGTAATTGTTGCCGTAATTTTTGTTGGCGTAGTCGATAATGTCTTGTTTGGTAACTTTTTCCATTTCGTCCAAATAGGCAAGAACCTCTTCCCATTTTTGGCCGGTAACGAACGATTCGAAGAAGAGATTGGCGACGCGGTTCGTTTCGAAAGCGCGCATATAGTTAATACGGAAGTCGGTGATGATCGCTTTAAGCAGCCAATCCTCGAACTCGCCCTTTTTCACTTTTTCCAATTCGGCCAGCAGCAGGTCTCGCAAGTCCTCGAGTTTTTGGTTGGCATCTTTCGGTTCGGCATAGAAAATGTGCATACCGTAGTCGTTCATGATGTCTGCACCGCTTCCGGCGGATAGAACTTTTTGTTGTTGTACCAAATCCAAGTCGATAAGCCCAGCCTGGCTGTTCGAAAGGATTGCGCTGATCAAGGCAACTATTTTCTCATCTTTGCTCGTGGCGCCCACAGTGCGGAATGCAAGCATAACGTTTTCGGATTTCGGGCCATAGACGCTGGCTTCAATCGGTTTCTCGATTGGTTTTTCCACCGGTGGGACGTATTTCGGAGTGTTTACCGGTTTGATGTTGCCATAGTATTTGTCGATGAGTTTGATCGTGCTTTCGAAGTCCAAATCGCCCGAAAGGCAGATTGCCATGTTATTCGGTACGTAATATTGATGGTAATAATCCATAATATTGTACATCGAAGGATTCTTCAGATGTTCGGCCTTGCCGATTGTGGTCTGTGTGCCATATTGGTGTGTGGGGAACATCAATTCCATCAGTTTGGTGTATGCCTTCATGTCGTCCATGTCTTGGTACATGTTGAACTCTTCGTAAACGGTTTCGAGTTCGGTATGGAAAAGGCGAAGTTGAAGATCGGTGAAGCGTTCGAGTTCGATGCGCAACCAGCGTTCGAGTTCGTTCGATGGAATATCGTTGATGTAAAGTGTACGCTCGTTGCTTGTGTTGGCGTTGGTGCCTTTGGCGCCGATTGAAGCCACTAATTTGTCGTATTCGTTAGCGATTGCATATTTGGATGCTTCGCCGGAAACCGAATCGATTTTAGCATATATTTCTTTTTTCTTTTCGGGATCGTTTGTCTTTTTATGCTCTTCGAAAAGGTCGAAGATTTGTTTCAGGAGCGGTTTCTCCTTGGCCCAATCCGAGGATGCGATGCGCGAAGAGCCTTTGAACATCATGTGTTCGAGATAGTGGGCCAGTCCGGTTGTTTCTTTGGGGTCGAATTTCGAGCCGGCCTTCACGACGATGTAAGTTTGGATGCGCGGTTCGTCTTTGTTAACTTTCAGATAGACTGTAAGGCCGTTTTTCAGAGTATAGATACGAGTTGCGGTGGGGTCATTCGTTACGTATTCGTAGCGGTAGCCGTTCGGGTCTGTCTTTTGCTCGGTTTTGTATTTCTGGGCCGAAGCAAAAGCTACCGAACATAGTAATACCAAAGCTGTCAAGAGCTTAGCGGTAAGTGTTCTTTTCATATTGTAACCTTCATGCGAAAAAATAAACAATTAACTAACGTTAAACAAAATTACCTATTTAAGTGCAATATTCAATAAATAAGTTTCACGAATATTTTCCACATGCTCCGGAATAGCTGAAGAGCCTGCCAGAAATAGTATTCTCTTTCCTGCTCCACTCGCCCGCCCGGGAGACACGTCGGCAAGTTCAGTGACCTCTGGGGTGAGGTTTTCCAAGTATATTCGAGACATCTTATGAGTTTGGGGCAAATATCCCTTTGAGGAATTAATTGCAATCAGATGAGATTCCTTCTCGAACGAGAATGGCAAAAGCAGTTATTGCAACATGGAAACGATATTAGACAACAAATCTATCGATATAGAACCATAAAAAAAGCAGTAGCCGAAATATTGAGTCAGCTACTGCTTTGTGTCCAAGTTGCAGGTTTACTTCATTATATAGACCTGCGTTGTCTTCACCCTTGCGGGCGACCTCATGATCAGGTAATACATGCCGTCGGGCAGCCCTTCGGCGTCGAATTGGAAGTCGAATTCGTGCTGGCCTTCGGTTTCCACCCTTTGCTCGCGCCGAGCCACGCTGACCCCAATCAGGTTCACCAGTTCAAACGTGTATTCGCCCGTCTCGAGGCACGATGCGTGCACGATCACTTTCTCGCCGGCAGGGTTCGGATTGACAAGCACCATATTCCCCACCCCATTATTACGCACGAGGCGCGGATCCTTGGCGCGGCAAATGCTGACCACCAGTTTACCGCTATCGGTGCGTGTCTGGCTGACTCGTTCGCCGTTGCTTGTCCATTGGAAGCTCGTCAGTTTCAGAGCGGTCGTATCGGTCTCGCCGAGCAACACCGAACCGATAATAGTCGTAAGCAACGAATCGCTTGCGCCTTGGCGCGACCAAGTGCCCTCGATTGTCGTTATTCGGCGTTTGTCGAATATGCTGTCTGCGCTGACAATGCCGGACGATAGGCGTTCGCCGGAGAAAACAGTCGAATTGTACTCGAGGACTGCCTTGTATCCAATACTCGGAATCACGGTGGAGGGATCCGAAAGGCGGACATAAATCGGAATACTGAAGTTTTTCGTCGTCGGATCCACTTGGTCGAATGATGGAATATAGATGTATGCGCTGGCGGCCGTTTCTGTGCTGCCGTCGAGCGCTACCGTTACCGGGACAGGACAATCGCCCGACGTGCAATTGAGCTGCAAATTGGCCGAGTATTGCCTGTTCGTGGTTGGCCGGAATGCTACCTGTAGCGTATAAGAGCCAGTACCGGCTGTGAGCACTTGGCCCGCCGCCGGAGGATTCAGCGCATAGAAATCTGGATCGGAGAAGGCAAAGGATGCAATTTCAATGTCGATAGCGCCTGTATTGCGAATCTCGAGTGGTTGCGATACCTCGACGTTCACGAGTGCATTTGCAAACGAAATTGGCCCGTTCGGATTGAGCGAGTATTGCGGGGACTGCCTTTCGCCGCTCAGGTTGGTGCGCATTGTGTATTCTTTGCCGTTCGAACGGACCGTAATCGTAACGAAGGCTGTTTTTACTCCGTCCGGGCCGTTGGCTGCCGTGAAACGAATCGGTTCGGTATGCGGCACGCCCAAAGCAAGCACAATTGGATACGTAATCACATTCGCAAACGAGAAATACGAAGCGTCCGGGCCATCGATTTTCATATCAAGAATTTCAATATCTGTGCCTTTGGGATTTCGATTGGTGAAGGCCAAAGGCTTCTCCGGCGATTTGCAATTCGTTACTTTTTGGAAATCCACCAAATCTGTGTATTCAAACGAGTCATCAATTCCGGTGGCATTGACGAGGATCACGAGCGAATCGCGGCAAGGAGTATCGAAATATATCTTAATCGAATCGGCTTTGAAACCGGCTTCTGTATATGTATATGTTACGTCTGCGGTAGCTGCGCCCCAAGCCGGGACTCCGGCAATCGCGCCCATCGTGATATAGCTGGCCGAAATCACAACGCCATTTGGCGATGCGACCACTTCGTCGCGCCCAGAACTATTCGTAATAGTAATCGGAATGACTTCGACGCTCGCCAGATTCCGTGCCGGTAGGTTGATCACCGTTGGCGAGACAACCGTTGCAAAACCTTGGAAATAAGCCATTAAAGGCACGCGAATCTCTGGCGTTCCGACGAGGTTCGTCGAGCATACAAATTCGGCATTTTTCAATCCTTTTGGCTCGGCCGATCCGATCGATGAACTGAATCGCAACGTATCGCGCTCGTTCGGGTCCAGAGTGCGAGCAACCGGCGGAACGTCGAAAGCAAAATTCGTGGCGTTCGCGCCTTCGAATCGGATATTAGAGTACGAAACCGGATAGTCGCTCGGATTGTAAAGAATAACCGAATCGCGAAGTGTTTCGCAATAGAAGGCTGTATCGCATTGGCCGGAGTGGTCGGCCGTAATCGATCCCTCGACGACGTTGTAATGCACCTCCACCGGATAATCGAGGCTGCACGGAGAATTCGTGTGGAATGTGATTATTGCCGTCTGCTGCCCGAGCGTGGCGCCAAAGGCATCGATAGCGAAATCAAGCACTGCACCGCCCTTCCCTACCGTTCCTTTCGATGGGCTGAAAGTTACGTTTGGCGAACTGCTTACTCCGTTTGCGATGGCAATATCGCGAAGGGTCGGATTCGCAAAGCTGAGCGAAGATGACCCTGTCGTGTTAATGAGCACATCCCCGATTTCGACCGGCGAAGCGTAGTTGAGCACGACAGTATCCTTAACCGCCACCATCGGTACTCCGATTGTCGAAATCAATGTCATATCAGTATAGAATGTCAGTTCGGCATTCTTTACTCCCAATGGCCTTCCGGCAATCGGTGTGAACGTAACAGTATAAGTAGCAAATTCATTCTTTTTTAATTCGTATGGATATGTTACAGATGACGTAAATGAATAGTACTCCCAATCCACACCGCCGATATCGGGCGGAGTAACCAAACTAAAAGGAGCATCGCTTTTGTTCGTAATTGTTACGTCTCGCGTCTGCGGGCCTTCGCAATTGGCCACAATGCCGAAATCCACAGGATTGGGATTGATAACGATATCGGATTTGATACCGCGAGCGCGGAGTTCCGCCGAAACCTTGTTTGCGCAATCCGACGGTTTCAGCAAGAAGTTTGCTTCCAAAGTGCCGATGTGCTCGAACTCGTCTGTGGGAGTGAATGCCACATACACTTCTATGCTTTCGCCAGGCATAAGGCTCGTAGCGCCGGGCGGGTCGATTCTTTGAATAGAAAACGGCGGGGAGAGCGGCAAAATTCCGTCGATTTTGGCTTCGTTTGTACCAGTATTGGTAATTGTGATCTTTATTACGTCTGTTTCGCCAATTGCAACGTTGCCAAAATCCCTGTCTTTCGATACGGAATATTTGCCATCGATGGAACTTGCGTTGACAACAAACGACTCCCATACTCCCGGGCAATCCTTGAACCGGAATCTGATCGTTGCGGTTTGAGGCCCGGGCGTCGATATATTGATCTGAACGCCGATTCGGAACTCACCGCCCGGCGGAACCGGATCCGTCGTCAGCAAAACAGGTATGAACGCGGGATTGTCCGAAGAAATGGAGGAAGGCGCATTGTCGATCGTAAATTCGTCCAAGCCTGAATTTTTGAAAACAATTATTGTATCTTTGATCGTACCTACGCATATCGGAGGCACTGTGATGGTCGATTTTCCGAGGTCAGTTTTGAATTCCCTGACGCGCCCTTTGATCTTTATACGGAATTCGGGCTGCGCGCACAGAGAGGACGAGAATGTATAAAAAGTCTCGTAAGTGCCACTGGTGCCGGGCGCGAGAGTGAACTTGATCTGGCCGGTGCCTCCCGGAGGAATTGTGCCCGGAGGGAGTATGCTGGCCGAAAACCCGACATTGTTTGAGAACGTACCATTACCTATGGTGAAATTCTCTGTTGAAGTGTTAGTAACCGTCAGGGTTTTCTCGATTTGCTGACTCTGGCATGTGAGCCCCAAATCGAATTCAGCCGGAACGTCCAAGGTGGGATGATAAACTGTCCCGTTGAGCGTCATCAAAAAATACGCCATGCAATCCGAAGGAAATGCTCCAAGATTGCATGTAACGGGCGCATAGGATGTCGGGGTGAAATCGACTTTGAATTCTTTTGTGCCGTTGGGAGGTATAGGATCCGGATTGGATGTACTGACATTGAAACCAGCGCCAGAAAGATAGATTGTGCATGGTAAAGGCCTGTCAGTTAAATTCTTGATCTTGAAGTATTGCGTCGAAGCCTGGCCAAAGCACGACATCGGGAAATCAAGCGATGTAATAATATGGCTCATATCTCGGCTGCGGGCTTCGATTGGAATTTTATCCAAAATGGCTTTAAGTTCGATTCCGATCGGGTTCGGAAGGTTGTCTGCATTGTGATATACAAAAAGAGTATCGAGCATTTCTGTTGCAGGGAAAAAACTTGCGTCGTAGGCAAATGTAACCTCGATGCGGTACGAACCGCCCGGCGGCACGACGTCATTGTCCAAGTAGTTCACCGTGAAGCCGTGGTTGCCGTATTTGAAATAATTCTGCGAACGGTTGAACGTGGTCGGAAGCGATCCAATCGAATTCAAATTTATCACTTTTTTTTCTGGAATTGGGTCTTGGCTGAAACTGCACGGATATGAATGGACTAAGGCGTCCTCCTTGGTAATTTGCGAACTGGCAATCTTCAGCACGTTGGCCGCTGCCTGCGACATAATATATGCTGGTACTTGCGTATAGGTACCGGAGGGAATAACCTGGGTCGGCTCTTCGACGGCCATTAGATAGTACACCAAATCTGTGCCGGGAAGAGTGATTGATTTGCTCCATGTGTGCGAGGAAGTGGATGCACTGACAGTCCCCTCTAAGGACCAATTGCCCGATTGCGGTTTAATATAAATATACAAGGTTCGGTTATAGTCGTAGGTGCCCTGGAGAGTAAAAGTACGACTCACGTTGGCAATGCTCTTCGTCGTAACACCACGGTAATAGTATTCCTGCACTGTTGGCAGGTCGGGATTTTTGTTTGGTTCTTGGTTCTGGTTCGGAGGATACGAATAATTCACCCTAATGCGTCCGTAGTTAAGCACGTCATTATTGCCTCCTCGGACATTTGCAACCATAAAATTCATGGTATCCTTTGCGTTCAGCTCCACATATCCGCCGGAACCGCAACCGCCGTCGCCAGATTCTAAAGGAAATATCGGAGTTGCAGTTCCATCCCCACCAGCTCCGCCAACGGCTTGCACCTCGAAGCCAAACAATATCGGGGCAGATACTCTGATAGCGCCGCCACCGCCACCGCCATAGCCGGACTCTAAACCTAAAGCATTGCCACTGGCTCCACCAGAACCGCCCGCAAGAGGGACTCCCATCCTATTTCCAACGACCTTGCCGCCCTGAGTCGGGTTATTACCTTCGCCAACACCGGCTGTAGCATTGGCACCATCGCCGCCTCGGTAACCATATCCAGTAGATCCGCTTTGTTTGCCACCCGAGCCGCCACCATAGCCACCCAAGGGATTGCAGCTCGTATTGCCTCCTGTGCAACCAAGCCCTGAAGTGCCAAACGGATGCCCTGTACCACCGCCGGAATTCTCCCAAGCGCCCGAAGACGTTCCTCCGGCAACGCCATTCATAGAGCTGAAGCCATAAGTGTAGTTGACTTGCGAATTGCTCGTGGCTGCTCCACCGGAGCCGTATAGACTACCATAGGCACTTCCGCCCGGTCCGCCGCCTGTGAACCCAGAGCCACCTGCTGAAGGCGATGACGGAGCATCGTTGAAACTACCGCCGCCGCCACCACCGCCGGGGCCTGCGTTCGGCCCTGATGTGCTGGCGTTAACTTGCAAAATTGTCGTACTGCTGGCCACTAACCGATTGGTGGCAAGCAAAACGAAAGGCAGGTAGCCTTGGTTTCCCGGAGTATTCGGGTCGCAATCGGCAGTGCTGACGCTGTATTTGATACCGGGGCCGCTGCGGAAGGTTATGCTATCGACGATCATCGCCCCGCGAGGCGAACGTTTGCCGAGGTTCCCAGCGCCAAGTACGTACTCGTTGATCGTGCGGATATCGCCAATGTGCGTTGGCTTGACCACGTAGAAATTGAAAGAGCCTGAAATACCGGTGTTACCGGTATAATTCGATTCAACAACAATTGGAACAACATGGGGAGTCAGCTGCCAATCGGATTCGTTCACCACGAGGTCGGGATTGACGAAGATTTGCGTTGAAATAAGCCGACCATCCCAAGAGACAACTAACGGGCCAATGGTGATTTTTTGTTCGTCCGATGCGTTCTGGCAACGCACACGAATGACAGAACCCGGATTGTTCGCGAATATGCCAGGGTTTCCAAAACCTCCCAAATCTTTTGTAACAGACACAGGAGCTATGATCTCCACATAGGTATTCATCCCGGGAGTCCCAATGTCCGGGATCATATACGAAACTTGCGGCTGGCCGAAAGCCAGAACCGCACAAGAAAGAAATAAAAAAAGAGTAAGTTTGATGTTCATAAGCCGGTACCGTTATAGTTTTCAATACTACATATTGTAATAACACATGAAATGCAAAAAGTTATAATATTTTTTTATTTATACAAAAAAACTGATTGGCCGCCGGAGCAGCTTGATATATATTAAAATAAGGAAAAATACCGATTCTACGAAGATGAAATTTTCCAATGCAGCGTTTTCGCCTCTCTTGGCCATCGGTCTGAATGAATTCGGCCGCAGGTGCTGGGGGGCGGAGAACGCATTTCCTAAGTGTGTGTTGAATAAGTAACAAATTAGCAACAATGGGTTTTAACACATTGCATGTATTGCTGTAACTCGTTGATATATCAAGAAATCCCCCAACCCCCTTTTTCAAAGGGGGCCAAAGAAAAGATTAGTGTAAAACACTGACAATATTAGAGATAGGGTGATGCTCGAACCCACGGGTTAACCCGTGGGATGGATGATCAATACTTTTTCTTGCAGACTCCTAATGGAATGACCGTATTGAATCCATAGAAACAAAAAAGGAAAAATGAGCCTTCATCTTTCCTTTTTCGATTTGATCCTATTAGCAATTAAAGCTTGCCGGGGCTACTCTTTGATTTCCCAGTAAATTGTTTTGCGTAGGTCTTCGATCCATGTGTTATACAGTTTCTGCTGCTTTTGTGATGTAGCGTATTGCTGTATCTCCTTGAGGTCGTCGGTCATATTCGCTTTGTGCGCTTCAATGATTCGTTTTTTGTAGATGATATGGAACGAGACCTGGGGTTCGCCGGAGTATTGGACGGGGTCCGAGACGCCGCCGACGGGGATCTTGTCGATTTCATCGCGCAGATTCTGTGGGATTCTGTCCACGGGATACTTCCCGAGCGAGCCGCCGAAGCCTTGAGTCTCTTTTTCGTCGGAGTATTTTTTTGCAAGCTCCTCAAAGCTTTCGCCGGCCATGGATCTTCTCTTGATGTCCAAAAGAATTGCTTTGGCCGTATCGCGCTCCTCGGAGTTTTGACCGGTGCGGAAAAGAATGTGGCGGGCATAGACAGAGTCTTTGTTCTTGTTCAGAGCTTGGATGATATGATAACCGAAAGGCGTTTCCACGGGCAGTGAAACTTGGCCGATTTGCAGATTGAAGGCCGCCTGTTCGAATTCTTTGACGAGCGCGCCCTTGACGATCCATCCCAAATCTCCGCCATTGCCGGCATTGCTTAAGTCTGCGCTATGCGTTTTGGCAAACATTGCGAAGTCGCCACCTTTGATGATCGAATCGCGGACGCGAAGGGCCAATTCATAGACGCGATCTTTGGAATTGCGGCTGGCCTGCACGTTTTTGACGATATGGAACAGTTCCACCCTCGTTGGAATTTCGGGAATGGAATCCTTGTATTTCTCGAAGAATTCCTCGATTTCGCGGGGCGAAACTGTGATGTCTCCAAAGGTGTTTCTGCGAATTTTCTCGGTCATCAGCATTTTGCGTATGTCGTCGCGATAATCGTTTTGAATCTTTGCGATAGACATGCCGTAAAGCGCTTCGATACGCGATTCGGAGCCGTAGCGCTGGACCAATTGCGCCAGCTGGTATTCCCATCGTTGCTGCACTTCTTCGTCTGTAACCTCGACGGAGTCTTCGTATGCTTTGATAAGTATCAGCTTCTCGGCGATCAGCAGGTCGAGCACTCTGCGCCGCAGCGCCGGGTCGTTCAATTTTGCAGCAGAGTCCTGCTGTTGGAGCATAGAAATCTGCCCATCGACGTCCGATTTAAGTATGACCTCGGAGCCGACGACTGCCGAAACCTTTTCCAAGGATTCGCCTTCGCGAGGCTGAATTTGGGCCGAAGCGCTCTCCGAGAGGATGAGCGCGGAAATGATTGCGATCGAGGCTACCAATATTTTGCTTAATTTCATATTATTTCTGTTTTGATTCGAGAGTTTTTTCGATAACATCATTATTAATCGTTACGTTGTGCGAGGCGCGAAGTTTCGTGAGCCATTTGTCCAAGAGTGCCTTTTGAATAATGTCCTGCACGTCAGGGGCCAGGTCTGGAATGGATTCCTCGAAAGTTTTCTGGCGAGGCATATCGACCGAGTTCACCTTGACGACGGACCATCCGCGGTCGAATTGGAACGGTTCGAGCACGTCGCCGGCTTTGGCGTTCCTCGATTCGGGGACTTGGGCCAATTTGCCGTCTTTCGGAGCAATTTTGCCCCAATGGCCTTTGCGTTCTTTGTATGTATTCCTTTGTGTGTACCGGACGGCGAGCGAATCGAAAGCTACTCCCGATTTGGCCAATTTGTAAACCTCCTTGGCGAGCGAATCGCTAAGCACGTAAACCTCGGAAATGTCGTATTTCTTGATTGTTCTGTACTTCGATTTCGTGGTGTCGTAGTATGCCTTGGCGATCACTGTGTCGAATTTCAGGCGGTCCCACACTTCGAGTGCTTCCACCTTGAAGAGCAAAATACCGTCACGGAATTCATTCATCAGGACCGAGAACTCGGGGTATTCCGACTCGAGGTTCTTCGATACGGATTCGAAAACGATAGGATCGACCATTTTGTCCACGGCTTTCCTCAACCCTTCGGTGGTGAGGTTCGTGGCTTTCAGGTCGTTTCTGGTGCGCAGCGCCGTAATGAAATCGCTGACAGTCGTGCCCTGGCCGCCGAGCAGGTAGATCGGTTTTTGCATAAGGTCTTGGGGGACTCTGGCGAATAGGTTGGTGTCGAGCGCTGTTTTGGTGGAATCAATATTTGAAACCAAGCTGCGGAGAACCGGCTCTTTGAGGTCGAAACCCATGTTTGCTTTCAGCTTGGATAAATGTTCTCTTTTGTCGTTTTCCCAATAAACTCGTTTGTAGAGCTTTTTCAGTTCTTCTTTTTCGGCCGCGACGTCGATTTCGCGGGAGCTGTCGCGGCGGATGATATGGATACCGTATTCAGTTTTCACTTTGCCGATTTCGCCGTCTTTGAGTTTGAATATTGCGTCAGCAAAATCCAGATTCAGTTGGCGGCCGGAGCCGTCGAGTCCGGTCGATCGCGAGTACCATTCGCCAAGCGATCCACCCTTTTGTGCCGTATAGCTGTCCTTGGAATACTTAGCGGCAGCGGCTGCGAAATCGCCACCATTCTTCAACTCGTCGAAGACTTTGCCCGCTTCGATTGCGTACGATACTGTATCTTTTTTGTCTTCGTCTGGCGCGAAAAGAATATGGCTGGCCTTGACTTTGTATCGCGGTTCGTCTTTCATCAGTTTAAGGATGAAGTAGCCATATTTAGAGCTAATCAATTCGGGATAGATTTCGCCGGGTTTGATTTTGTAAACCGCGTTTTCGATTGGCGCTTGCATGCTTCCGGCCGTATAGTATGCCGGCAGCAATCCGCCGAGAGAGGCAGTCGTTTTGTCGTCGGACGAATCGCGAGCCATTTTCTCGAAATCGGCGCCGGCGAGCAGCTTCTGAAGTATGCTATTGGCGCGGTTGTATGCCGGAAGTGTGTCTTGGTTCGGGCCGGCGGCGTGGAAAATGATGATTGAAACTTGGAATTCGCGGTTTCGGTGCTCGAGCATCTGGGCGACGTGCGGCTCGGTGAGCTGTTTGTCGTAATAGAATGACTCGGCAAGGATCTTGCGGTTATGTTCCATATCGGAAATCACTGCCGGATCCTTATCGAAACCGCGCTCGATGGCATCGGCTACCTTCAGGCGATAGTTGATATACAGGTTTAAAAACTCGTAAAGGCTGTCCTTCGAGACAGAAAACAGATCAAGATCTTTCCTGTTAAGGTTCTTTTTGAAAGATTTCTCTAAATCGGCAAAAGTGATGCTTTCCTCGCCGACTTTTGCGATTACTTCGGACTTAGTGTTACCTGCTTTAGCTTGCTTTTTGCCTTTTTTCTGGGGAGCGCCCTCTGCAATACTTATTGCAGATACCGCTATGACAGCAAGTAAGACGGCAATAAAAAATCTTCCGTTTTGTTTCTTCATCTTCCGATACCCCTTTGAATTATAATACTAATTGACATTAACTTTAACTAAATAATAACACGTGCAATTTTGTTTTCCGAAATTGCTTCATTTCAAACTTACAAGATTAATAATTTTCTTGCTTATAATAAAGCTGTTTATTGCATTTGTAGTATTTTTAACATTAATTTTTATTCACTAAGAAACCGCCTGGCGAATAACTGTTTTGGGGATGTATTGAGAATAGTTGCAAGTAAAAAGGTAAAAGTAGTCTATTTAGCAGGCTGTTGAAAAAAGTATTGATCAGCCATCCCACGGGTTAACCCGTGGGTTCGAGCATCACCCTATCTCTTATATTGCCAGTACTTTACGCGAATATTTTCTTTAGCCCACTTTGAGAAAGTGTGTTGGGTGATTTGTTGATATATCAATGACTTTCCGCGACGTATGCAATGGATTGAAAACCATTTTTGCAGATTTTGTACATATTCCGGCATGCTCATAACATCAGCAACAGGCATTCACTCGGCGAATCAGAATGAATAATTATAAAACATCTGTAGCCGAGTGCCCTCCTTTCCTGTTGCCACGTCGATCCGCAGGAGTATCCCGTTCATAAACAAACGCAAGCCGGCGCCGACGTCCCATTTCATATCCGAATGTAATTCCTTGAGTTGCCACGCTGGGGCCACCCGGCCAAGCTCGGCAAACGCGGAGGCCTGTATCCAATCCACTCCCACTTTGCGCGTCAGCCACCAAGCATTGAACGGGTTCCAAGGCAGTATTTGGCGCAACTCGGCGCAATAGTACACCGAGGCGCAATCGAAAAACCTGTATTCGTCGTAGCCGCGGAGCCGAGATTGGCCGCCGAGCGCTGCCCCGACAAAGTTCTGAGGCCTGTGGTACTTTTTGTATTGAATCGCGCCTTTCCCCGGAACGGAAACCGAAGCCAAGTCGAAATCATTCCAACTCGGCGTGTAGATCGTGGTCGCGTCCAATGCAAGCACGGCTGGAGCCAAGCTTCCGCTGCCCGAAAGCGGGACGAACCAGGCTAAATCGCCCTTCCAAATGTCGAATGGTGTGGAGTTGGAAAGCATTTCCGAACCGGTCGTGTATGATAATTTCAGGTTGTAGCCGACGGATGGATTCCAATAATAATCCAAATTCTCGAAATTCAAGAAGAACTCCCAGCCGGCGCCGACCGATTCGACTTCCGTATCGCCCTTGGTCATCTTGAGGTTTTTGTAAAACACTTTCGTCCCGAGGAATGTGCGCCCGCTTTCGAACGGATTGAGGTTGTATCCGCCGGTTTCGCCCGAGACCAGCAAGCCGTCGCGCAGCTTCGGATGCGCCACCACATTGCCGGCGCCCCAACCAATGGGCAGCAGAAAGCGGAAAGTGGCTTCGTACCAACGGTATTGCCCGTCGGCCTCGAAGTAGTTGTCTTCGCTCGATTCGTTCTGGCCGGCGTTTGTGCCAAATGTCGATGTGCCTAATTGCACGGAGTAGTTCTTGACCGTACCGATCCTGCCCCCGAGCAAATCCGGCTTGACGAATATTCTTTGCCAGAAAGGCAATTGAAAATCCTCCACCTGAAGGTAGCCGAGAAGCGTATTGTTCGTGCTTATTATGCCGCCCACTTTGATCAAAGTGTTTTCGCTGACCAATCCTTTGACGCCCACGAAGCCGCCCAAGGTGTATTTCAACAGGTTCGAATAGTAAGCGTATGGCAGCACGTGCACGTCCAATCCTGCTGACGAATCGGCCTGCACCGCTTGGCCCGCGATTGCATTGCCGCTGCTGTCTGGTTCGGCCCAAGCGGATACCGTTTCAAATACGATTGCAATCGCTGCTGAAAAAAGCAAATAAATTGTTTTCATAAAAGTAATCTGTCTATATGCTTGTTCGTTTTGCCTTCGCCCCGGCCAAATCGCATCAGTCCGGGCAGCAGAACCAAATTCATTATCCAAATGCAAAGCATGCCAAGCGCCGAAAGCAATCCAATTGATTGTAAACCGCTATGCGCCGATATTGTCATCCCAATATAACCAAAAATTACGGTTAAAAATGCAGAAGAAAGCGGTTCGAACAATTCAATCTGAGTTTGCCGCAAGTCTTTCCGCCGGAAATACCAACGATTGACGTAGTGAATACCACCATCGACACCCATTCCCATCAGTGCAGGAATGCAAATCACGCTGAAGAAAGTAATTTTTATATCGAAGAAACCATACAACCCGAACATGGCTGCCAACCCGGCTGCGAGCGGGACGAACATCAAAAGAGTTTGTTTAATATTCCTTTGGAAAACAAGCACTACCAGAATGACCAACACCTGCCCCCAAATCACGATTTGCCACGCCTCGCCGAGCACCATCTCCAGCACGTCCGCGAACACGATTGATTCGCCGACGGGGCCTTTCACTCCGTCAGGCATCTGAATTGCCGACAGTTCCTTCGCCAGAGCCATCGCCACTCGGCCGTCCTTGCGTTCGTGTTTCGGATATACGTTTATCAGGTAATACCCTGAGCCACGGTTCCCGAGCAGATTGTCTGATATTATTGCGGGCACTTCGTGGATTGTTGGACCATTGTCCGTAAGCTCCCGACCGCTGAAGTCTTCGATGAGCGCTCGAATGTTGCCATCGGGAATTTGCTCGACGGGCAAGTTCGAGAAAATATCTTTCATTTCTCCCAACATCTCTCGCCGAGCGAGGAAGTCGGCAGAGTCCGGCGCGAAATCGCGAATCGATTGCAAACGGTTAATCTCGGAATTGCTGTCGGATTTAGCAACCGAGAGCAGCCTCAGAGTCTGGTCCATCTTCTCGACGGAAGGGGCCGCATAAATTGCTGCCGGAGACGTCGTGGCCGAATATACGCTCTCGATTTTTGCATTGAGCTGCTGGTAGTCCTTGTAGTTGTCCCGTTTGAAGTCTGTATTGCTCAAGAAATAATCAAAAGACAAATCGCGATACGCAAAGAATGCCCCCGCAAGCGTGATCAGGAGCAGCACTGACGTAACTCCACGGCCGGGCAGGTAGGCCCTACGCGAAACCGGACGCAGCTTATTGAGTTTGTTCAACTTCCAAACCACGATGAGCGCAGCCGGAAATGGTATGAACATGGCTGCAAGAATCGTGATTATCGAGACAGAACTTAGTATCCCGAACTCGTAGAATCCTCGGAAATGCGAAAAGATCGCGACGACGAACCCGGCGGCAGTCGTCAGCGCAGACATAATCACCGAAAGACCCGTATCTCCAAAGGACAACCTTAATGCTTCGCGCAAATCGTTTGTTTTTATTTCTATCTGGAAGCGCTTTACGATATGGATCGGATAGTCCGCCCCCAGCCCGAAAAGAATAACCGTCAGGAACGAAGTTATCAGATTGAGAGAACCAAAAGTTATCGGCACAAGCGCAAACGACCAAAGCAATCCAAGCACAAGCGGGAACAGAACCAGCGCCACCGCCCACGCTCCGCGAAAACTGTAGAAAAGGAGCAAGACGATTAGCGTTACGGAAATAATTGTCGCAATATTCAAATCGTGCGAGATGGTATCGAAATCAATCAATTTATTGGCATGGTTCCCGCCAATGCTTGCCTGCACGTGGAAGCGCGACTCGGCCTCTCGGCAGACCTCCTCGATTTTCGCTTTTAGTTTGCCCACTTCGCCAATGTTCGAGAAGCCTTGCTTCGTGGGGATCAGCATTGCGAAAGTTTTGCCGTCGGCGCTCTGGTGGTATTCGGTGCCGGAGGCGTAGCGCTGGAGCAGCACGGCCATTTCGAGCCGATTCTCAGCGTCGCCCTGCGTGGCGGCCGTTGTAGTATCTTTTTTATTTGAAATAGAATCTTCGTCGCCCGTATCGCCGAGGTCTGCGAATGGGTTGAACTGGGCCTCGATGTCGATGGCTTTGTCATAGATTTCTTGGATAAAGTCCGTGGGGATCAGCATGTAATTGTACTTCGAGATGAAGAGTACCGGATATTTATACTGAACGTCCTTCACTTCGCCGAAGAGTTTGATTCGTTCGGCAGCGTACTCCACGGCTTTCTTGGTGGAGTCGGGGCAATCGCCCTCGAAGAGCGCGATGAAATGGCCGCCGTCGCCCACTTTGGCTTCGAGTTCCTTCGATTGGATGTAGGCCGGATTGTCCTCCGGGAGCAGTTTCAGCAAGTCCGTATCGATCGAGATCCGCCCGACGAGCACGACGCACGGCACCGTCAGCAGCAAGGTCGCCACAAGTATTTTGTATTTGTGCGCGATCGAGAAATCGACCACGAAATCAATAATCCGGCTATAAATCCTTTGGAACACTATTCTGCCTTTCCTGATTGCAACCTCTGTGTTTTCTTCTTCAGGTCTGCAACGACTTTTTCGATTGTTTCTTTCCGCAGGCTGCGTTTGAATTGCTTCTTGAAGCTGTCCACGGTGTTGATGTTGTCAACGATATAATTAGTAATCATATAGGACGATTTGATCTGCTCCACTTCGTAGTCCAAGTTGATCGAACGCGCCCCGGCGCTGACTTTCGTGCGGACCAGAGTGGCTTTGCCTTTCTTCGATTCGCCGAGGTACTCGGTTTTGTCGGCTTTGTATTTCGACAGTTTGTTGGCATAAGAAGCCTTGAGGAACCCTGCCAGTGCATTTCGGAATTCCATTGCCTTGCTTTCGTCCTGGCAGACTGCATTTGTAACCCGTTCGGCAATTGTTTCGAAAGCGGTAACGCCCTCGAGCACTCTTTGAATATCGGCGATCAATTGAGTAGTGCCGGCATTGCTTTTCTGCGCTTCGACGATCCGCGAATTCGCTTTCTTAATCAAATCGGTTGCTTTGCCCGATGCGCCGGCGGGCACGGTCAGCCAAACAAAGCACAGCAGCAGTATCGATCCAAGTGTAAGAATTTTTCTCATAGTCATTCCTAATTATATTTATATTAATTATTTATCTTTTGTTCTTTTGTACTGTCCTAAGAAACTGTTGAAAAAGTATTGATCAGCCATCCCACGGGTTAACCCGTGGGTTCGATACAAGCCATACCCCCTATATTATCAATGTATTAGCCTATACCGTTCTTTAGCCCCCTTGGAAAAAGGGGGTTGGGGGATTTGTCGATATTTCAATGAGTTACTGCAACTCTGACAACGGGGCAAGCCCCCACTCCTTCCAGAAAATACTTTTTCAACAACCTGCTAAATAGATTTGACATACAACTATTATAATCACATCTTCTCATCATCTCATCATCACATCATCACATCACCACATCAGCTCATCAGCTCATCAGCTCATCAACTATTTCTCGGACGGATTTGGAACCCGCCCCTACACATCTTCCTACTTGCTCCTTTTACCTTTCTACTTGCAACTATTATCATCACATCTTCTCATCATCTCATCACCACATCAGCTCATCAACTATTTCTCGGACGGATTTGGAACCCGCCCCTACACATCTT
>CAZSWR010000029.1:20120-36524 GCA_964610885.1 uncultured Hyphomicrobiales bacterium
TACTTGCTCCTTTTACCTTTCTACTTGCAACTATTATCATCACATCTTCTCATCAGCTCATCATCTCATCATCATATCAAAACTCCACTCTCCCCTTTTCGGCCCATTCGACGTATCGCGAGGAATTGCCCGTGGCGAATGCCAGCTCGGCCAGCGATATGCAGAAAGCGAATTCGGTTTCGATTTCCTTGCCGCGCAGCTGTAAGTATGTGCTGATTGCTTTTACTAATCTTTCCGGCTCGCCGAAGCCGTCGTCGAAATTCATCATGGCCATTTCCACCCAAGATCGGGCAGCGCCGAGCGATGAGCGCACGTCCGCCAGCGCGTCTCGTTGGGATTTGGCGTCTAAGTATGCTTTCGAAATTTTTAGCCCGATCTGGGCTTTCAGCAGTTTCAGTGTCTCCGAAATTGAAGCGTGGCGCGCCTGCCACTCCTCTTCTTCGATGCTGGCCGAGCGGAAATTAAGGTTCCATTTGGCCCCGAGGAACGCCCCGAGGTTCAAATAGTTAAAGTTGTCGTAAACGAATGGATTGTCCTGCCGAGTCCTGTTACCCGCCCAACCAAATTCGACGCCACCGGCGGCAAAGATAGTGGGCATTTTGTCGCTTCGCGAAAGGTTAATTTTAGCTTCGATTGCCCTAAGTGCAGCCTCCAGCGCGGCAATTTGCGGATGCAGGCCGCAGGCAGATTCGATAATTGAATGCGGGACAGTGTCCGAGCATTCGAAACTCGGCGCCGAGCGTGTGGCAAAAGTGGCGCTGTCCGGCCTCAGCTCGCCAGTAAGCTCCGAGAATGCCTTCAGTGCGAGCGCCACGCCGTTTCTGCTCGAATTGTATAGCGATTTCACAATGTATTCGTTGCTCTTCACCTCGAAGGAATACGATTGGTCAAGTTCGGAATCTTCTTTATCAATTTCTTGCTCCACCCTCAGCGAGAGCGAATCGAAAGCGTTTTTCATTTCCTCGGCGGCCTCTTGCGCCCTTTCGGCGAAGACGACGCTCCAATATGATTTGATTACGTTGAAATCGAATTCATCATTTTCTGACCGGCCTTTTTCCGATTGGGCGCGGTAAAGCTCGTCGGTTGCAGTCTCGGCCCAACCCAATCGCCCGAATGTGTAGATTGGTTGAACCAGCTTGATCTCCGATTGGAAGAATGGCCCCCAATCCTTGAATTCAAACTTTCCGGTGGACGAATGCAAAACGTCGCCCTCGGCTCCGGGCACTACTCCCGCCCGCACGTCCAATTCGGCCATTGGTAGCAGTTTCGCAGCCTGCACGCGCTTTCCGTCTGCCCGGGCTGCCTCGGTTTCCGCTGTAGTTCGGCGGTAGAATGAGTTGTTTGCCCTCGCGGACTCGAGAGCGCCGCGCAGCGAAATCTCCTTGGATTGCGTAACACTTGCGCCCAGAAGCAACATTGCTAAGAATGCAAATATATGACAATGTTTTAGTATCATACTTATTAATACCGGAGCCGAAACCGCGTCGGAGCTATTGGAATCCGTTAGGCGAGGCTCAGAGGAGTGCCCCGCATTAACGGAAACGGGAAAAAAATAGCATACTGCTCGGTTTCGCTCCGGATTCTTTCAACAAAATACAAGTACAATTGTGCAATGTAAGTGTGTGAAATATGTTTCTTTTTAACACACTACGAGTCTGTTGAAAAAGTTATTTCCATTCTTGCTCTCCTCGCATTAGCAAGGAAAGAGCCTTTAGGAAATATTTCTTAATACACACCCACTAAAGGGGCTGTCTCAAAAGTCCAAAAAACATTTTCTTGTCATGTTGAACGAAGTGAAACATCCATATATTGCAAAGACTAATGAAAAAAAATGGATTCTTCACTTCGTTCAGAATGACACTTTTGAGACAGCCCAGATATGTAACTATCGACTTTCAATTTTGATATAACTTGAAAGTTGATTTCAAGCCTCAATTATCAAATAACGTTACGCAACGGTACTTTCTTCTTTCATCAATTTCATCATGTCCTCGACCTCTTCCTCGATGTGGTTGATCGGGGCCGCGCCGATTGTCTTGCGGAGCATGTTTTTCATTTTCATCGATTGGATGAACAAATCATGCTCGGCCACGCGGTTCGGCTCGTGGATCGGGCTCTTGAAGTAGAACGAGAGCCACTCTTGGATCCCGCGGAATCCCAAACGGTGTGCGTAGTCCATGAAAAGTACTAAATCGAGCGCGAGCGGCGCCGCCAAGATCGAATCGCGGCAGAGGAAATCAATTTTCAGCTGCATCGGGTAGCCCATCCAACCGAAGATGTCGATATTGTCCCAACCTTCTTTGTTGTCGCCTCTGGGCGGATAGTAATGAATGCGGACTTTGTGGAATATATTCCCATACAGTTCCGGGTACAGGTCCGGCTGGAGAATTCCGTCCAGCACGCTGAGTTTGCTGACTTCTTTCGTTTTGAACGAACCCGGATCGTCGAGCACTTCGCCGTCGCGGTTGCCGAGGATATTGCTGGAGAACCAACCCGACAGCCCGAGCGCTTTGGCGCGGAGCATCGGCGCAAGCACTGTTTTCATAAGTGTTTGTCCGGTTTTGAAGTCCTTTCCGGCTATCGGAATTCCGCGTTCTTTGGCCATTTGGACGAAATATGGAATTTCGCACGAGAGGCTGGGCGAGCCATTGATGTATGCGACATTTTCGCTCAGGGCTGCATAGCAATAGAGCATACTCGGCGAGATGTCTGCATGGTTCTCGCGAACTGCCTTTTCGAAATGCTCGGCGGTGTCGTGCACTCCGTCCATGGCGATGTAGGTTTCAGTGCTGGCGCACCAGATCATCACGACGCGGTCGCAATTGTTCTTTACTTTGAACTTGCGAATATCCTCGCGGAGAGCCATGTACCAGTCGTATTTGTTCGATCCGGCCTTGTAGTAATCGGCGTGGAGTTTCTTGACGTAGCGCTGCTCAAAGACGCCAGGCATCACGTCGATTGCTTTCATTTCGTCTTCCACCTTCCGCAAGTCTTTTTCCGTCAGCACTTCGGCGTCGAGAGCTGCTTCGTAGCAATTCGCTTTGCGGACGTCCCAACCGCCAAAGACGATATCGTCCAAATCGGCCAGTGGGACGACGTCCTTTATAAGCGGCATATTGTTTTCCGAGCGGTTGCCGAGCCTGATCCTGCCCATTTGCGTAAGCGAGCCGATTGGCTGGGATTTCCCCTTGCGGACGGCCAGAGTGCCCGCGACAAAAGTCGTGGCGACTGCACCGCCGATACCGATAATTAATACGCCCAATTTGCCTTTGGGCTTGTTGTTGGCAAATTCTTCTTTAGTCATAATACACCTATCAGTATTTTTTGAGAACGGAACTAATTTCCGATAAATTCTTTATTATGTGGTCAGCATCGTCATGGTTGTCAATTGTTTCCCATGATTTGCCTCGCAGCCATATCGTATGGCAATTCAATTTTTTCGCAGGTTTAATATCCCTTTCGTAGCTGTCCCCGACTGCGAAAGAGTTTGAAGCGTCCACGCCAAGGTTGGAAATGGCCAGCGCCCAAATTGCGGGATCGGGTTTGCGCAGGCCGACAATTTCCGAATCGATTATCACATCGAAAATCTTATCCAATCCGAACTCGCGGCAGATAATATCCAAATTCCCGTCGCAATTCGACACCAAAGCCAATTTGTAGTCGGGCTTCAGCGCGCTAATCACTTCTGCGCTCCGCTTAATGCACTCCGAGGCGGCTTGATACGCATAATCTGTAATCTTTTCGATAGCGCGGGCGTCGATTGCAAATCCGGGAATGTTCGCCATCAAATATTCAAACTGGTGGAACAGCTGATGGAACAGATTCTGGCGAAAATCGGCATGGCGGAGCAGTCCATTGCTGCTCAGGAAACGGTCAGAATACAGAAACGCCTCGCGCAGGCTTTCGCCTGGGACTTCGATAGAAAATTCTCGATAGATTTCGGCAAACCTCTCGCTCCAATGCACTCCGTCGGTATCCAGCGTGCCACCGAAATCAAATAATATAGCTTTGTTTGTTTTCATCTAAAATAATAAAATTAAACATAATCCTGTCGTGTCTAATTATTCCAAATTGTTCATTAGAAAAACCCTCAATCCCTATATCCCTTTCTCCCAAAGGGCGAAAGGGACTTCCCATAAAGCACGTTTTCTTACTCCTTTCTCCCGTCGGGAGAAGGGCCGGGGATGAGGGAGATATCATTTATTTCGACTTTAAATAGCACAATTCGGGATTATTCCTCTTGCGCTATTTGGCCTGAATCAAATAGCTTCATGCAGGCCATCCCAATCAGTATCCACACCATTTCTCGCAATCGATTCACGACAGATACGAAAATCCCAATTTCCGCCGTTAGCGCCAAGCTGCCGATCGAAGCCATCATTCCGGCCTCGCGGGAGCCAAGCTCGAGCGGCATGAAGAAAGCAAGATTCATTATTAAAGAACTGAAAGCATTGATATAGACCGCATCGGCAAACGTGATGGAGTGGCCGACCGCATTTAGTATCAGCATGATTTCCACCGATGCCAACACTCGCGCGCCGTACTCGAGAGCCAAAGCGCAATAGAAGCGGCCCCGCCTGCGTTCGTAGAACTCGCAGATGACCATGTCCATTTCTTCGCATTCGGCCACGAACTTCTCGCGGCGCGAAAGCACTCGGCCCAAGCGAGCGGACTTCCTCATAATCGCGAACGCCGAGCGAAAAATCCCTCTGCGGTGCCTGGCGAAAAAGAATGCAACGAGGCAAATCAGAACGAGCGAAACCACGCCCGCCGTGGCCAGATTCGATGGCGTCGGCTCGGAACTTGCAACGAAAATGGCGGCGCCAGTCAGCCAAAAAAATAAATGCGAAAGAACGTGGAGCATGTTGTAGAGTATCGTGCTCGATACTGATTTCGTCCGGCCCAATTCGCCGGCCAAGGCCATCGCTCGGTACGATTCGCCTCCAAGGGCGATGAACGGAGTGATGTAATTAATTGCAAATCCGGCAATATTGACCGACAGCAACCTGGCGAATGGAATCCGTTGGGATTCGCTGTTGACGATCATCGCGTTTGCTCCGGTATTCATCGCGTAAACGATGGCCCAAAGCGCCACAATCGGAACGAATGCCCAGCCAACCTTCACGAGGTTTCCGGCGATTTCGTCGATGCCCGTCGAAATAATCATATAGGCAACGAAACCCAGGCCGGCAGCCATCAGTGCATATTTCCATTTGCCGCTCAACCCGCGGCCCCGAAATCAATCCTACGGCGTTCGCCATCGGATTGGTAGCAGAGGCCAAGCATTTTCATGGCCGTAGCCGCTTCGTCCAGTCCGGTATAGTCGGACGTCCCGCTGGCAATACTGTCGGCAAAGTCCAGGAAAAGCCTCTCGTAGAGTGCGATATAGTTTGACTTGTCGCTCATATCGGGCATTTGGACTGTTTCTGTGATGCCCTCGCGAGTGAAAGTGATTTGATGTCCGTCGTAATTGACCGCCCCGTTCGGCGAGACAATCACCGCACTGTTATGGCGCTCGCTTCCGGCCCACGTCAGGTTCAGCCGAGCTGTGCCTCGGGGCATCGTGAAGTCCACGAAGGCAGAATCCTCGCCCTTGTAGTCCGTGTGGTGCAGGTTGAACACCGAGCAATTGACAGATTTCGGCACGCCGAGCATTCGCAGCAAAAGATAAAAATAATGGTAGCCTGTATCGACCAAGATACCGCCGCCGCTCAAACTCGGATCCACCCGCCAGCCGGGATTCTTGGGGTCGAAGCCATTATCGGCATGTAGGCGGAAAATGTTGAACATCAGGAAAGCCTTCGCTCCATCGGAAACCACATCCAAATACTCTTTGAATTTCGTCCACACCGGCGAATACGAGTACTGATGGCACGGCCTGAAATGAATCCCAGATGCTTTAATTGCCGCGACCAATTCCTCGGACTCTGCGAGCGAGCGGGCCAAGGGCTTTTCGCACAGAATATTGATTTTTGCCTCGATTGCTTCGTTGATTGCCCCTGCATGAAGGTTCGGCGGCAAGCAAATATCGACGAAGTCAACCGATTCGTGGGCGGCAAGCTCCGAAATTGTTGGATAAATCCTTACATTCGGCGCCAGTGCTTTGAGCACAGCCTGTCGGGCTTCGGAGACTTCGACGGCGCAAGTAATTTCGATTCTCTTTCGTGCCTCTGGGCCGAGAAGCGCCGGCAGATGGGCAGTTTCGGCAATTTTCCCGAATCCGGCTATTGCACACTTGAGCATTTATGCCTCGTAATTGTTCTCGATAAAATTAATCAGTTTCTTTGCTGCAATTTGTTGCTTGACGACGACGAGAAGCAACAGCAAGTTCATTCCAATTAGTATGAATCCGATGAATAGGTCGGGCCGTCCGGCGAACATTGCGATGATCAGCGCGATCAGCCTTGTGTTTTGCTGCATGATGTTGTAGTACTTGATGTTGGGCCTGTTCAGCCGGCGGTATTCCTCGCGGAAGGCATCGGGCAGCTCGCCCGGGAAACGCTGGGCAATCAGTTTGTGCAGTTTGCCGTAGCGGCCGGAGTACTGCTCCTGGCTTTTTGTGTAGGTCCAATATAGATATAGCATTAGTTTGTCGAATCCGTGCGCCCTTTCCATTCGCTGGAGGACGCTGGAGCTTTCTTCCAATTCGGCACGTTTGCCGGAGCCGGTCAGGCTGATGTAGCAAGTGCGGTAGTAATCGGCAGTCATTGCCTGCATGGTATGCGCAAGAAGCGTTACGGCCATGAGCGCGATCGATACTCCGCCAGAGAAATAATCCGCCAGAGAAATCCCGACAGCGATATAGATGAACATATAGGCGACGTATCCGGCGAAGCCATCGACGACGCGGCCGATCTCGGAGAAATTCGACGTCAGGCGGGCCAGCTGGCCGTCTGCGCTGTCCATCGCTTCCGAAAATATCAGAAGCGCGGCTGCCACTGCCACGTACCATACGTTGGCCGAAAGCAGAAGCAATCCCGCGATCGATCCGGCGATAGTCCCGACCAAGGTTACGCCGTTCGGCGTCAGACCCACGCGGCGCGAAGCCAGCGCGAGCCGATAGCCGAACGGACGATAGAATATAACGTCGAGAAACTCTTCGGTCTCGCGAGACTTATATGTTGATTGAATCTTGGACATTCTTCAAGCCTTCTTCGAAAATATTTAAGCCCTCTTCGGCAATTTCTTCGGTGATGACGAGCGGCGGATTGATGCGCACATCTGCATTGTAGCACATAGTGATCATTCCGTGGTTCAAGCATTCGTAGAACAGCTTCACGGCGTGGTTTTTCTCCAACTTGTTTCCGGTCTTCGGATTCAACAGTTCGACGCCGATCATAAGGCCTTTGCCGCGCACTTCGCCGATAATCGGGAGGCGTTGTTTCATTTCGTTCAGCCGTTTCATCATGAATTCGCCCACGCGGCGCGAGTTCTCGACCAATCCCTCTTCGATAATCGTACGAATCGTAACGAGAGCAGCTGTGGTGGCCATCGGGTTGCCGCCATAGCTTGAAGAACTTCCGCTGGGATTGGCGAATGGTTTGGCATGAATGATTTCCTCTCCGGCCATGACGCCCGTCATCGGGAAGCCGCCGCCGAAGCCTTTGCCCATTGTCATGATGTCCGGGACTACGTCGAAATGTTCGGCTGCGAACATCTTGCCAGTGCGGCCGAAACCGGTAATCATTTCGTCGCAGATGAGCAGCGCGCCGATTTCGTGGGCCAGTTCTTTGAGTTTGGGCAAGAAATCCTGGGGCGGGACGATGTTTCCGGCAGTGCCCTGGATTGGTTCGACGATGATAGCGGCCACGTTTCCGGTGGTTTCGTGGCGCACTTTGTTACGAATGAAATCGAGGCAATACCAGCCGCATTCTTCGTATTTCATCTTGAATGGGCAATGCGAGCAATGCGCGAATGGCGAAAGGTACGACCCAACGGGCAGAGGCCCAAGGTGGTGTTTGAAATTGTCGCCCAGAAGCCCGATCACACCGAGCGTTTTCCCATGGAAGCCATTCCAGAATCCTAAGAATTCATTTTTCCCTGTGTACGATTTGGCCAAGCGAAGCGCTGCCTCGACTGCTTCGGCGCCGCTGGAGTAATACTGGGCGCGTGTGATATCGCCCGGAGCAATCTCGGAGAGCAATTTGCTCAGTTCCGCGCGGTTCCGCGAGGTGAAGCTGCCGACGTGGATTTGGCCCTGTTGCTTCGCCATTGCTTTCGTCAGTTTCGGATGGTTGTACCCGAGCGAAGCGACGCCCACTCCGGCAAAGAAGTCAATAAACCTGTTACCGTCGATGTCTTCGATAATGCACCCTTCGCCGCGCTCGACGACGATTTTCGAGAGAGTGGCGATGGTTTGCACGCCCGGTGACATATAGTTTTGCTCCATGTTGAAAAGCTCCAAGCTCTTCGGCCCGGGGATTTCGGTCAGAATCTTTGATACTCTTTTACTCATTTTCGAGTCCTTTCTTGTACAATAGTTGAGCGATTTCGTAGCCAGCCCTGTCGCGGACGGGAGCGAAGCTGGGCCAATCGTTTATATCAATAATAATAATATCGGCTTGGGGCGTGATGATGGCGTCTCCGCCATAAACGTAGAGTCCGAGGGCTTCGGCAGCGGCGGCAGCGAGGTCGCGGAGGCGTTTTTCGTAGAAAGGAGTATGGAATTCGCCATTCAAATGGTACCAATGGAACAAATCCGAACCGCGGACAGCATAGAATTTCACAGTATCGCCCACGAGGTTCTCCTGCAGGACGGCCTTTTCGATGCCGCGGTTGGAGAATTCGCGCACCACGTTTGCGGCCTCGGCTGCGCTGTACACGAGCGTTACGTCTTCTTTGTGCACTGCATGAGCGTCTCCGCGCTTCACCCAGAATTTCTTTCCAAAGCGGGCCAGGTCTGGCAGCGTTTTCGAATCGGAATTGATGACTATGCTTTCAGGGAACGGAATACCGGCCGAGTGAAGTTTCGGTACCATATTGAACCGGTAGCAATTAAACACAGCATCGGCAGAATTGATGGCAAAAGCTTTGTTTTTTTCGACTTGCCTCAGGTTTTCGATGCCCTTAGCGCCCTGCACCATCGAGAAGATGAATGGCTCAGGGATAAGCCCCTCCTCGATGATGCTTTCGTCATAGAAGTTGACGGTGGCGCCTAATTTCACGAGTTCGTCTGCTGCGCTTTTCAGAATTGCAAAATCATTCATGATATGATTGGGCGAGTATTCATTGGCCCTTTTGATCGCTGCAAAATTCATTATCAATTCCTTCCTATTTATCATATATTTCGATTATCAAGCGTGTATTTAACTCCTATCAGCATTTGCAATAAAGGCCTCTGCCTCGGCTATGTCCTCCACGCGGTCCAGGTCGATTGTCTTTGAAAAGGTGAAAAGGCCCACCTTTGCGCCGGACATGGCGTAATCGGCCAAGAACAGCCGCAGGCGTTGGTTTCCGGCCTCGATCAGGGGACGGAGCCGCTCCGATTGGTCGTGGGCGAAATAGTAGAAACCCGAAGTAATCATGTCGGAAGCTGCGTCGTTGCGGAATTCGAGGATGCTATCGCCGGCGTAGCGCACGTAGAGCGGCTTTTCGTCGTCGATGTGGCGCGTAACGGCCATGACCGAGTCGAAATGGGTCTGCGTCGAGCAGAAGTTTGTGAACAGCCGGAACTCGGATTCGTCGAAGATAGTATCGACGGTGAACATATAGAAAGGTTCCAAATGGAAAGCATTCGAAAGCTCGTAGAAGCTGTGCATCGAGCTGGGAGTGGACTTGACCACGAAATCGATATCGAGTTTCCGGTTAAATTTCAGCCTGAGCAGCAGCGCGGCCACGTCGGTGGATTCTTCGTTAAGTATCACGCGAAATTTTCGGAAACCGTTCCGAGACAGGATTTCGACAAGCCGTTCGATCATCGGTTTCCCTCCGATACGAATGAGAGGTTTGCGCGTTTCCATACCGGCATCGGAAAGTCGACTCCCGTTGCCGGCGGCAATAATATAAGCATTCATAGCGATGTCAAATGAAAAATTAAATAGAACTTAATTTGTTTACGACAATTTGTTCTGTATGTTTCATAATTTCGTTTATTTTCTTTATTTCATTTTGTTCAACATTAGGCGAACCTTGTGAACAAAAAAAAGGAATACCGAAAATATAATAATCAACAATGCAAACCCTCGAGCGGGGCACGCTACAGAACATATTATCAAACAGCCGAGCTGCCGATTATTGGCCGGAATCCTTTGCTTTGCCTTTTTCGACGAGGAAGTCTTCAATTTCCTTGATGATGATGACACGCAAGCGGTTAATCAGCACGATCAAGTCTTTGAAGTCTTCTTCGTGTTTCCAGTTTTCGTCTTTTTTGTATTCGACGATCCTGTTGAGCATGTCGAGCAAAGAATTAAACCGTTTAGTAACACTTTTGATATTCCCCATCCACACGGAGTAATCGGGCAGGTGGAAATAGCGTTTCCTGTCGCCCGGTTTTGTGTAGTATGTAATTGCTTTCGTATGCAAAAAGAATTTCAGAGCGTTGCTAATCGAGCTTTTGCTCGCGCCAAAGAACTCCACCAATTCATCGAACGAGACCGGATCGGGCATGCGAATCAGAAATAATGACATGATCCGCGATTGCAGGGGCGGTTCGCCCGTTTGCTCGGCAATGACGCCGATTTGCTCAATAAAGAGCTTTTCTTCCTCTATTGTCTTCACTTGAACTCCTCCTCTAACGCAATATAATAATTTTTTTGGTTCTGTGCAAACCGAACTATGTTTTTTTTTGACAGTGATATGATTTTTTTGAGGCAGGATATGATTTGTAATGAAAATAATACCAATACTTCAAGCAAGAGTAATTTCTTCATTTAGGCCAGTAAGCCGCACTGAGAATAGCTCTTGAAATTGAGTTCTTAATACCATTTCGAGATGGCAGTATTTATTATTTTGGCGCGCCTAAATATTTAGTAACTGAGTTATAATATACTTGCTTATGAAATATTATTTTCTTATATTATAGCTCGTTCATACGTTCGTTTCCGTCAACAAATTTAGAATTCTTTCGGCCAGGGGTTGCGTGCCCATGCCGGCTGCCCGTGTTTCGGCCGCAGTCTTTGCGGACTACGTGGAGGTTACTATCACTGACGTGAATGCGTTTTAACACTATTACTATTATTCATTACAAAGCTACGCTTCGATTCTTTTCGAGCACTATTTTTATCAACAATCTGTTTTGAATAAGTCAATATTTTTTAATATATTTACATATTGTTTAGCAGGCAATTTCCAACGTACGCACAAAATATTCTCGATTTAGTAACTAATTGACATAAATAGTAATTTGATGAAGTAATTATGAAGAATTTAACGCATATTTCTGTGCATAAATTTTTACTCTATGCTGTTTGATTTAACCGGGTAGGCGAAACAACCACCTCTTTTTTACTTGCCTAACTTAGCAGTATATCCAAAAGCAAAGCATAAAAAGCCAGTTTTATTAAAGGTATCGACTAGTGAAATTGAAAATTTTACAAATAAAAATAAAATATTATACGGATTTTTTTATGAAAAAATTATTCATTCTTTTATGTTTTGTTGTATTAACAACAACTCTTATTCCTCAGGCACAATCGCAGACCACCTGGAACATGTTCTTAGGATCAACGGGAGCTGACGTATCAAGGGGAATAGCCGTAGATGCAAGCGGAAATGTATATGTCGCAGGTAGCAGCAATGCTTCTTGGGGTTCGCCAATCAGGGCATATACGTCCACCGGTAATGATGCTTTTGTGGCAAAGATAGACAAAAATGGAAACCTTGTTTGGAATACTTTCCTTGGCGGTTCCGGAGCAGATAATGCTTATGACATAACAATAGATGCTGATGGGAATATATACGTTACAGGTTCGAGTGCTGCAACCTGGGGTTCTCCGATTTCTTCCTTTAACGGAGGCTTCGATGCTTTTGTGGCTAAATTGGATAACAATGGAAACTTAGGCTGGAATACTTTTATCGGTGGTACCGGTAATGATGATTCCAAAGGCATTGTATTGGATGGTAGCGGAAATATTTATATCAGCGGGTCAAGTGGCGCTAGCTGGGGTAGCCCGGTCTATGCTTTTTCAGGCACTGCGTCTGAAGGGTATGTCGCTAAGCTGAGTTCTTCCGGCAACCTTACCTGGAATACTTTTTTCGGAAGCAGTGGCAGTACGAATGAGTCTGTTAATCACATCGCTATTGACGGAAGCAACAATGTATATGCGGTAGGCACAAGTGGTGAAACATGGGGCAGTCCTGTTAGACCCTATACAACTCCTAGCGTTGATTTATCTGAAGCTTTTGTGGTTAAAATCAACAGCAGTGGAACACGGGTTTGGAATACTTTCCTAGGTGGTCAATATAACGATTATATTACAGCAATACAAATTGATGGAAGTAACAATGTCTATGTCGCTGGTAATAGTAGTGCTACATGGGGTTCTCCTGTCCTCCCATTTAATGATGTATCAAATATGGATGCGTATGTTGCCAAGTTGGCAAGCGACGGCTCTCTTACATGGAATACTTTTTTTGGTTACAGTTCCGGCAATGATTATTGCAACGGGCTTACAATAGACGAATCTGGGAATTCCTATATAGCAGGTTATAGTTCAGGCTCATGGGGAAGCCCGGTTAGAGCATACACTAGCAGTGCTAATGACGCATTTATGGCAAAAATTTCCAGCACAGGAAATCTTACATGGAACACATTTCTTGGAGGTTCAGGCACTGATCAAGGAATTGGGACGGCAATAGATAGCGATGGAAAAATTTATGTCGTTGGCCTTAGTTCCGCTACCTGGGAATCCCCCTTAAGGGCATATACCTTGGCCAATGATGCGTTTGTTGCCCGTTTAACCACAACCGGCAGTTTGGACGTGCCCACCACAAGTCCCACCGTTACCACCACTGCCGCCGCCGCTATTGCAGCCACATCTGCGACGCTTGGCGGCAACGTAACTGCTGATGGCGGCGCCACTGTTGATGATCGCGGAGTTGTTTACTCTTTGACTTCTCAGAATGCCAACCCTCAAGTAGGCGGGGCAAATGTTACAAAAACTCAGATCGAAACCGGGACAGGTGCTTTCAGCCAATCCATTGGTTCATTGACGGCGAATTCAGGATATTCATTCCGTGCTTATGCTCATAATTCCGAAGGGTACAGCTACGGCAGTGTTTCCACTTTCTCGACTACCCCTGCTTCTTCGATTCCTTCTGGAACAGGATCAGAAGTAGACCCATACCTGATCAGCAATTTGGCTGAGCTTAATTGGATAGCCGAACAGGTAAATACTGTTACAGATTTCAGTTATGTGTTTTCAGGAACATATTTTATCCAAACGGCCGATATCGATGCATCCCCAACTTCTGCATGGTTTTCCAATGGCAGCGGTGGATATTATGGTTGGAAGCCAATTGGGTTTTATGATATGGTTAATAACATAGGATCCTATTTTAGTGGAATATACGATGGACAGGGGCATTCCATCTCTGGATTATATATTAATAGAACCGAATTAGCCGCTGTTGGTTTGTTCGGGCAAGTAAGTGGTGGAACTCTCAAAAATCTTCATATAACCGGCGTTTCCATTACCGGCGGCGGATCATCTAATGGCGCTTATATCGGTGCATTAGTAGGATATCTATACGAAGGAGCCACTATTGATAATTGTAATTCAACCGGTTCCGTCTCGGGATATGATGTTGTGGGCGGTCTTATCGGTCAGGATGATGGTTCAGGCGGGGCAAATACAATTACAAATTGTTATTCCGCATGTAATGTATCAGTAGCTAATGCCGATGCCGGCGGACTGGTAGGCTATAGTACTTCGAGCAATATAAGTAATTGTTATGCTTCCGGTTCCGTCTCGGGTGGAAATAATGGAGATCGTATTGGCGGATTAATCGGCCAGAATTGGAGCACAGTCCAGAAGTCTTATTCTACAGGATCAACAATCGGTGAATTTAATGTTGCGGGTTTTATTGGGCTTAATAACGCGTCTGTTAGTAATTGTTATTGCTCTGGTACAGCTACAAGCAATAGAGTGGGTTTCGGTGATTATTGTGGTGGTTTTATTGGTTTTAATGGTAGTGATGCTGCCGCTCAAGTAAGTTATTGCTACACCACAAGCCAGGTAATAAGCACGAATACACATAAAGGAGGATTCGTAGGCAGTAATGGTGCCTTGGGTGTGGTTAATAATAACTGTTTTTGGAATACAGACGTTTTTTCTACAGGCTATGGCCAAAATAACGGTACATTCTCAGCAACAGGCCAAACCACTACCCAAATGCAAACCACATCCACCTTTACCGTTGCCGGTTGGGATTTCCGGGGCGAGAGTGCCAACGGAAACAATGATTACTGGGACCGCGCAGACGACAAAAACGGCAAGTATCCTTACCTTTCCTATCAATTCCCAGCAGCGCCCGATATCAACGTAAAGGGAAACAGTGTCAGTATTGCCAGTGGCGATGTGGTTCCATCAACAGGCGACGATACCGATTTTGGATCTGTTGCTGTCGCAAGCGGCACGGTTTCGCACACATTTACAATTGAGAACATTGGTTCCGCCTCTCTTGCACTAACCGGTACGCCAATAGTTTCGGTTACGGCCGGCGATTTTACGGTAACTTCGCAACCTTCAGCCGCTACCATTGCAAATGGAGCTTCATTAACTTTCACTGTTCAATTTGATCCGACAGTCGCAGGAGCAAGATCGGCCACCATTTCCATTGCAAACGATGACGCAGGAGAGAATCCTTACACTTTTACTATTCAGGGTACTGGCACTGCCCCCGAAATGGACCTGAAACAGGGCGTTACTTCGATAGCCGACGGCGGCAGCTACGATTTCTCAAACCATTTGCTCTCAAGCAATACTGATGTGGTCTTCACGATCGAGAACACCGGGACAGCCAATCTGACGATTACTACTCCTATCTCGATTGGCGGTGCAAATGCAGACCAATTCAGCATTCAGGCTCAGCCTACATCGCCCGTAGCAGCTGCCGGCAATACCACTTTTACCGTGCGCTTCACTCCCACTTCAATTGGCCCGAAGACAGCAACAATTTCTATAGCGAATAACGACGGCAACGAAAACCCATATGACCTGACAATCACCGGAACCGGCGTTGCCCCGGAAATGGATCTTAAACAAGGTGTTACATCGATAGCCGACGGCGGCAGTTACGATTTCTCGAACCATTTACTTTCAAGCAATACAGATGTGGTCTTCACAATCGAGAACTCTGGAGCAGCCAGTCTGACGCTCACCCCTCCAATCGCAATTAACGGAGCTAATGCAGACCAATTCAGCATTCAGGCACAGCCGACTTCGCCCGTTGCAGCTTCCGGCAACACCACTTTCACCGTCCGGTTCGCGCCCACTACCACAGGCCCGAAAACTGCAACAATTTCTATCGTGAATAATGACGGCAACGAAAATCCATACGACCTGACAATCACCGGAACCGGAGTAGCTCCCGAGATTGCTGTATCTGGCAACGGAAACGAAATCCTGAGCGGCGACGCCTCCCCTTCGACCATAGACTTCTCGGACTTTGGCAGTGCAGACATCACAACCGGAAGCGTGGTGCATACCTTCACGATTGCCAATACCGGCACAGCCCCGCTGAACCTGACCGGAACGCCGCTCGTGGCAATATCAGGCCCGAATGCAGCGGACTTCAGCGTATCGGCTGCGCCATCAACTCCAATTGCAGCCAGTAGCTCTACCACGTTCAATATTACTTTCGACCCATTAGCTATCGGAGAGCGCTCTGCAACTATTACCATAGCAAACGACGACGCCGACGAAAATCCATATACTTTCGCAATCCGGGGCACTGGATCGAACATCCCAACAATCCAATCGCACGACATAACTCTCACTGTAGCCACGGCAAACACGATGCAGTTCGGCTGGACTCGTGGCGACGGCGCCAAATGCGTCGCTTTCGTGAAGGAAGGCGCCACGAGCGGCACGCAGACTCCGGCGGACAACACAACATACACGGCAAGCACAAACTGGAGCGCGAAAGGCACTGAAATTGGTACCGGTTGGTACTGCGTGTATAATGGCAGCGATGCCACCCCAAGCGTAAGCCTCACGAATCTCGCAGCTGGCGAACTCTACCGCATAGTAGTATTTGAATACAATAGCACGCCCGGTAACGAAAAATACCTGACCACCGCCGCCGCGAACAATCCGAGGCATTTCAATACGAAAGCAACCACAGCGTACCTTTCCGCCGGGTACGATGCCACTCACACTGGCATAGATGACAACAAGTATTGGAGCGTACGTTACTTTAGCGACCTTGCAACGGCTGTTAGCTCTTCGGCAGCAAATTCAACGA
>CAZSWR010000030.1:0-20681 GCA_964610885.1 uncultured Hyphomicrobiales bacterium
ACGCCAAAACGGTTTACGACTTCGTTTGGAGGGATTTCTGCGATTGGTACGTCGAGATCATGAAAGGCCAGATGAACGAATGCGCCTCGCCAGCCGAAAAACTCGCGCTCGCGGACTTCGCAGTCTCGCTCTATGGGCAAATTCTGATGATACTGCATCCGATCATGCCATTCATGACCGAAGAAATCTGGCACATCACACAGGAAAAGGGCGACAATGACAGCATTAGCACTCAACCGGCACCAATCGCCGACGAGGAGAAAATCGATGCCGCTCTCGAGGACAAATTCGAATTCCTTCAGCTGCTCATCGAGGAGGTTCGCCGCCTGCGCAGCACGTTGAATCTGCCCCCGCAGCAAAAAGCTCCGATCGCCATCAGCACGAACAGTGCCGAAATGAGCGAATTCCTTAGCGGCCAAGCACCGCTGATCAGCGTTATGGCCCGCGCCAACGAACTCAACATCGGCTTCGGACTGGCCAAACCGGCTTCGGCCCTCGCGTCGGTGGTTCGCGACCAGCAAATCTACCTTGTCCTCGATGGCAATGTGGACCTGACCAAAGAGCGCGAACGCCTCTCGAAGGAAATCGAACGTTTGGAACGCAATATCGGGGGCACGGAGAAAAAACTTACGAACGAGAGCTTCGTGGCCAAAGCGCCGGCAGACCTCGTCGCCTACGAGCGCGAAAAGCTCACCAGCATGAAAGAATCGCTCGCAAAGGTGCGCGAGAACCTTCAGGCAATCAGTTAGTTTTGATTGATGTATTAATAACAAATCCCATTCTTCACGCCCGAAGAATGGGATTTGCATTTATCCTGGATTATTCATAAAAATTAAGGTGGCGACTGCCACTTTGTTTTCAAGGGCAGCGCAATGATGAAAGGAAAGATGAACAAGAATTCATTTTTCCTTATATTAGGAATACAATCTATACCCTCATCCCCAGCCCTTCTCCCGAATGGAGAAGGGAGTAAGAAAACGTTTTTGATGGAAGTCCTTTTCGCCCTTTGGGAGAAAGGGATTTAGGGATTGAGGGTTTTTCTAACGAACTTTTTGCATTTATGGCATATCTTTAATGAAAGTGCATAAGATCCACATTCTTGCCGAGCAATGTCCCGATAGTCATAAAAATATACGTACCCAATGTGCCCAAGACAAGGGGCGAAATGAGCGTGCCTATCAGTAGCAAGACGGGCTTCATTTTATTGAATTCGAAGAATGGTCGTTCAGTTATTTTATAGTCCTCGACAAAAATCTTGTCTTCCAATTTGATATTTTCGCGCTCAAATGCGTTGATAATAATCTGAAAATTCTTCAGAATTGGCTTCTTGCCGTTTAGCGAAATGGTGAAGTAAAAATCCGTCGAATCGTTCTTGAGGACGCGGACTGCTCGGGCCACCCCACTCGAAAGCTCCGAATAGTTCACATAATAGTCCGTATAGGCCACGTGCGACGCAACCGCAAGGAATTTCAACCAAAACGGAAATGGGCGGGCAGCGAAGCCGATACAGTCGATATTCGCAAATGGCAACTCGTAGAGCTTCCTATTGATCTCGTATCGAAGCCCTTTCTCGGTAACCTCCAACCTAAAGGTAGTGTAGAGGCTGTTCTGCATAAAAATATACATGCCGACAAAAGAGATTATCGAGTACCCGTTAAGTCCGAAGGGATTGAGGAGGAACATTACATAGAACGGCACCATCAGAGCCAGTGCGAAGAAATCCATCATCAACGTGAACGTTTTTGAATAATACGCCTCTTCGTCATATTTTTTGTAGAACAGAGGCATTATAAATACGGCAACAGAGGCCACGACGCTCACCCAGCCATAGAAAGATTTTCCTAACTGGAAGCAAGAGCACATGATCGCCAATAACACCAAGAAGCTAAGCCTGCGTAACAATTCCATAAAGAACCTCGGTAATATTATTCAATGAGAACTTGGAATTTATAACGCATCATTTATATTATAATTGTGGTAGCGCTGTGCATCGCAAAGAGGCTCTTAAGTAGGCTTTTGATATAGAAATTCTGAACTGAAATCAGGGTTAAAATAATAATTGTTGTATAAACACGGCATTGTTTGCTCACAACCTTGTAGGGGCACGGCATGCCGTGCCCCTACTCGCGCTGTTGTTTTTCAATGACTTACTATGTAATTAGCAGTTATTTGAACTCAACTGTTGTATTAGATACATTTATGTAATGGAAAATGGATTTGCATTAATTATATTATTGAAAAAATTAACTTATTTATTGGTATTTTTGCATTTGTTGGAACGACACAAAGAATATCATTAGTATATATTGCGGAGATTAAAATGCAAATAGGAATTGTTGGGCTGCCCTACTCTGGGAAAACGACCTTCTTCCAAACACTTTCGGAAACACTCTTGGACGCGGCCGCCATACAGAAACGCGACGTCAATCAGGCAATCGTCAAGGTGCAAGACAAACGCTTGGACGAATTCACTGAAATCTTCAATCCCAAGAAAAAAGTCCATGCCACCATCGAAATCGTCGATTTGGTCGGCGTGCAGAAAGCCGAAGCCGGGACCTCTTCGTTCAATTCCACTTTCCTCGCGAAAGTGCGCAACAACGATGCTCTCATCCACGTGGTTCGCGGATTCGAGGACGATTCCGTCCCGCATCCCGATGGCAGTATCGACATGATTCGCGACATAAAGAATTTCGAGGACGAACTTATTTTCGCGGATATGGCATTCGTCGAGGGACGCCTCGAAAAGCTCGACAAAGACATAATGAAACAAAAGATCAAAGACCAAGCAATCAAAGAAAAGGAAGTAATGATCGCTTGGAACGAACACCTCCAGACCGGCCGCGCTCTCCGCGAATTGGATTTCGGCACCGAGGAACTTCGCATGGTTCGCAACTACCAACCCCTGTCGGCCAAGCCATTATTGATTGCGCTCAACCTGAGCGAAGCCGACATAAAAACTCAGCAGGCCATCGTGGACAAAGTGCGCGCAGCCATCGATTGGAAACACGTCCGAGTGGAGCCGTTCTTTGCGAAAATCGAGATGGAACTTGCCCAATTGGACGCCGAAGAAAAGGCTATGTTCACCGAAGAATACGGCATCACCGAATCCGCCCTCTCGCGTATGATCCGCACTGCTTACCAATTGCTCGGCTTGCAATCATTTTTCACGGTTGGCGAAGACGAATGCCGCGCCTGGACGATCAAAGTGGGTAGCACTGCCCAAGACGCCGCCGGCGTTATCCATACGGATTTCTATAATAAATTCATCCGCGCCGAGGTTACGAGCTACGCCGATTTTATGAAACATGGTTCGTTCGCCAAATGCAAGGAAGCGGGTTGCTTCAGGCTCGAGGGCAAGGAATATGTGGTCGCCGATGGAGACATCCTCCACGTCCGCCACGGATAATGAAACTGGTGGCAAACTGCCAACTTGCGCGATGAAAATCGTCATATTGTTAAATAAAAAGGGCTTATACGAGGTCTCCAGACTCAGTGCAAGCCCTTTTAATTGCGACCTCAATCATCAATTTTCGCCATGCGCAACCATGCTTCCTTCTCACTTAATTCTCAAATAGTCACGCTCTGGCAAACAATATAATTGTGTGTATAATTAACTCTGTGAAATTTTTCCGATGATTAATATTTTTTTGCTTTTATTAAGATAGTTTTTGTATATTTGATATTGGATATTTGCTCATCCTATGTTGAGCTTTATTATAGTATTAATCGTATTATTTGCACCTATGTTCTTTTGGCAATCTACTCGAATTAAATACCTTATTTGATTATAAGTTAATATTGACATATCAGCATTTGTTTAATTTATTTTATAGGTGTTCTAAATGAAAAAAGTTTTAGTTACTCTCTTACTCGCATTGAGCGTGTTCGCAGGAACTGCCAAAGCACAACTTACCCCCGGGCACTACGCAATGGACTTCACTCTGACGCCCCTGAACAATGGTGGCACGCCAGTACATCTCTACGAATGGTTAGATGCCGGCAAATACGTCATCTTGGACTTTTCCGCCACGTGGTGCAGCTGGTGCTGGAGATTGCACCAAGCAGGAATTCTTGAATACTTACAAGCTAATCATGGCCCGGGTACCGCAACAGACGACCTGCGCGTGCTTTTTGTCGAGGGCGACGCCAGCACACCAGATGCCAAAATGAGCGGTGGTGACCAAGGTGATTGGCTGACTGGTACTAACTATCCTATGTGCAATCCTAGCGCTGAAGATGTAGCCGTGATTCAAAACGCATATAAATTCAACAGTTTCCCCACTCTCTACATTGTCTGCCCCAATAGAAGCGTTATTGAGCTTACAAGTGATCACTACATTAAACAAGTAACCAGTTCAAGTGTTGTTTACTATACTGGCGAAGAAGTTTATGATTACATCAAGTCACTCACTTGCCCCGCGCTTATCCAATACGAAAACACTTTCTCAAACTTTGCTTTGATGCCAACCATCTCTTTCAATAATACATTTGGTGCCGACGTCGAAGTGTTTAACTCTGGAGCAAAAGATCTCGATAGCTTCACAGTGGTTCTCAAAGGCGATAATCAAATCTATAGCAGTGTGGTATCGACAACTAAACTTGCCCCATTCCAGACTTCAGAATCTATTTCGATTTCCAGCGACCAATTCCCCGCGGGAACAAGCTATATGTCGATCGAACTTATTCCCCACACAAATGTGGATACCGTTGTTTCCAGGTCAGTATTCAAAATAGCATCATACAGCGATGCAACCAAATACACATTCCCATTTACTGAGAATTTCGAAGATAAAGACGGTTTCCCCGCTCTCTTCGGCCTGACCCCTGTCCTGGCTAACTATATGTTCTCGGTAGTCGATGCTATCCAATTCCAAAACGGATCCGTTCCTGTTGTTGGCCCTGATGGCGATCAAACCAAAGCGCTTATGATCCCATTCTATAACCTCAACACAGACCAAGCCAATTGGGTTGGTGTCATGACGATCGGCAACTTTGATGCAATGACAGCCGTCGACACTATCAAATTTGAATTCGATTATACATACAGAATGTACCCAGGACAAACCACTGACAAACTTGAAGTTGTCTATTCGACAGACCAAGGCGCCACATGGAAAACCTCTTGGAGCAAAGCCGGTTCATACCTTGCAACAATCGATACAAGCTCGAATTACTTCGTACCTTCAGATGCTTCGCAATGGAAACATATTACAACTCTAGTCAAAGTGGCCGGCAAAGAAAACGTACTCCTCGGACTGCGTGCGACCTCCGGTTATGGCAACAACTGCTATGTGGACAACCTGAAACTCTATGGAGTTCGCATGACCCCCGTTAATGAACCCGAAACAGTTCAAGTCGGAGTATTCCCGAATCCTGCCAAAGAGTACTTCACCGTCCAAGGATACAATGGCACTGCCAAACTCTTCGACGTAACGGGCAGACTCGTTTGGAGCGGCAACGTTACCGATGGCGAACAAATCAACATCGAAACACTCGTCCCCGGAGTGTACTACATCAATCTTTCGGGCAATATCCAAAAATTCGTGAAACAATAAATCATTTATTGTAATTTTCTTACCGGGCTGCTCTCCACAACGAAGGGCAGCCTTTTTTTGTACGCGGGGGGGAAAAATATGGTTTTTTTTGTGATGATGAGCTGATGTGCTAATGAGCTGATTACATTTTGCAAGATGTAATGGCACGGCATGACTTGCAAATGCAACAATCGCAGACATTGTGGGGGCTGGTTCTGAACCCGCCTGAATAAATAATTGATATAGTACAAATTAAGATATTCAGATGATAATAAAATAATTCCGTCATTTCTGTCATATTTAAGGAAAAAAGGCACGGCGTGCCGTGCCCCTACAAGAATTTCATCACATCATCACATCACCAAATCCACGGGCGGGTTTGGAACCCGCCCCTACACATCGCAAAGAAGGGGTACCCCAGTCTCCAGATGCCCTAGCCCATGTGGCGCATGCCGCCCACGCCTCGCGAGACGTGGTTATTCATGTTCAACCCCTTTGGGGTTGGTGCCTATCAAAGAGTGGTACTACCATTTGGAATGGTAGTACCACTCTAATTTCCTTATATTTCAACTAAATACACATCTTGTTCTATTAACTCTCTCCTTGTCCCTTTCCCTTGCTAATTGCAATAATCATTGAAATACAAACAATTCTCGCGGGCGTATTTGTAGAAACTTGTGTGCGCAAACCTTGTCCGCAGTAACTCGAAATTCGTTTTGTATTTCGTCAGAATCGATTGTAATTTGATATTGTCCGAGTCGTTTTTCAAAACGTAGTTTTCATAATCTTTGCTCGTGTAGAATTCCACTTGCTCGCATTTGGCCAACATGAAAACGCACTCCGCGCGCTCCTCGTCTGTGCGAAGCCCTGCCATTGCCTTGCGGAACATATCGGCAGCGCCCGAGGAACGGCGGTGCACGACTTCGCGGTTCTTGATGACTTGCAAATAACTCAGCGTATCGGCATCGTCGTAGTCATACACGCCAAAAGGATTCTGTGAATCAGTATCGTCCAACTCGCCCTCCGTCCATAAATAGCTGGGCCTATAGTAGCAACGGGCCTGCCAGCAAGCGCCGTAATACGATGTGTTGTAGAGTGCATTGGCGATTTCCATGTCTTGTTTTGCAGTATTACCTATGCCCGCTTGAGAGATCTTGATCAGATCGGCCATACGTTTTGCGTAGTCCAGCTTGGTCAGGGCTTTCGAGCGGTCGATCTTCTTCCGGTCGGGATAATATTCCTTGACGTGTTGGACGTAGCCCCGGAACGGATCCGTGGGCAGGTAGAAGTATTCCAATTTTTTGTAGTAGGCCTTTGGAATTTCGGCCAAGCAATCGGCGGCCTCGGCGAATCGGCCGGCGGCAATGAGGGCCGTGCCTCTCAATTCCAACAGGTCGAAATAAACATTTTTGAACAGCGAGACGGCCGTGGCGGGTTCGAGTCCTTTCGAGTTCGAATAGCTCAAGCCGGTTTGGTTTCCGAGGCCGGATTTGCCAAAAAGGTATTCTTCGAAATCGTTCAAAGAGTCCTTGCGGAGCAAAGCCAGCAATTGGTCAATTATTACTAATCGTGGATTGCTGCGCAGGCTTTCCACCGAATTGAGGCATAGGAATGCTTTGGCGAAATCTTTCTGCGCGAAGTATTTTTTCGATATATCGTCGAGTATGTATTCCAGCAGACTATTTTTTGAATTATTAAGTAGATTATCCGAAGGTGACTGGCTGATCATCTCGAATATTTCGGTTTCGTCTTTCTCTGTTATTGAATTCAGTGACCGGACGTGGAGCGCAACGCGAAGCAGTTTCAATTGCAACGATGAATACAGCAGTCCTGAGTATGTTTCCTTTTGTACCTTATTCAAACTGTATGGTACGAAGTTATCGTCCCAGCTTTCCCATTCTTTCAGTTTTGTGGCGGATTGGATCAGTTTCTTCTGGGCTTCGATCATTGTTTCGGCCGCCTCAAATGCAGAAGCCGCCTCGCTCAGGCGTCCGCGGAGGAATTCGGTGTAGCCCGCTGCCAATTTCCACAGATATGGCTTCTGGGCGAGGCCTTCGGAAGCGAAACGATCGCAAATTTTCCCGAGCCTTTCCATGTTTTGAACCGAGAAATTCCGCTCTTTCCAGTGGAAATCTGTGTAGGATTTGTACTCCAACATCGACGAGCGCTCGAGCAATGCCATTTCCGCCTTCGATATTTCGCGAAGCATGAGCAGCTCGAGGAATTCCGACTTCGGGTCGATGCGGTAGATGTTTTCAATTTCAGCAATTGCATCGTTTTCGATGCTGATGCCGCGAAGGGCATGCAGCCCCACCTTTTCGGCGTTAGTGCGGCAGAGGGCGAATGCTTGGTCCCATTCCTCGGCTGTTTTGACGGACCAGCTCAGAAATGCCGATTCGCGGTTCGTGGGGCAGTTGGCGAACACTTGGGCAAAGTAGTAAGCCGATTCGGCCTTTTTGCCCATGTATTTAAGCGCACCGGCCTTGTAGCCCAATGCCCAATAATAAATCAGTGTCTTGGCCGCGTCCTTTGGCATGAAACGATCGAATGCCGATACAGCCTCGGCGTAGAGGCCGTAGCGGTGGTAGATTTTCACGATAAGGTAGGTCAGGCGGACGCGCAAGAATTCCCTCGAAGTTTGCTTGTACAACTTTTCGGCAGCCTTCGCCTGTTCGAGGCATGTTTCGCCGCCGGACTCTTTTTCCAAGTACTCAATGCCCCACGAATTGGTGCTCGCCTCGGGCAAGCGCATTTCCTTGAGGAAAATCAAGTAATCGAGTATGTCAAGTGCTTTGTTGTCGTATAAATACTGAACAAATGAATTGTAGAATTCCAAGCCTGTGAAGTTGTTCGTTTGGGGGTCTTTCTTGATTGGCGTTTCGTCGGGTCCATCGAATTGGTAGCGGAAAGCGGACAAACCGAGCCTGTTCGGTTTCTGTTGTGTGTAAAGCTTGATTTCGCGAAGCACGTCGGGTTTCATCTCGAAGACCACTTCCCTGAGCTGGTAAGGCTGGATAAATTCAGATTTCTTACTTGCTTGTTCAGGCGCTGCATTGTATGGGTCAAAACCTATATCGGAGCTGTGGCCGAGGCATTCCAACCAATCATTGACCACGGCATCGTCGTTTGGTATGTGCTCTTCGGGCCTGGAGTAAGGATTGGGATTTGTTTCTTTGTAAACCGCATGGAACGACAAGAAAAACGGCGTCAGGTCTGGTCGATTAATCGTGCTGTTATTGAAAAGCGAGAATGAGAAATCGGACTCTTCGTAATCCGGGCCGCACCCGTCTGAGGTGTCGAAACGCAGCAAGAGGCCGATCGCGCTAACGATAGCAATCAAGAATGCTTTCAATTTCATGGCTGTCCACTCTTTCTATTGTCCTCTTGTCGAGGTGGAAAAAAGTTACTGTTAGATTTTTATTTCTTATTCTATTTGAAATCTTTTTTGAAATGCGCAATAACTGTTCCTTAGCCGGCTGCTCCAAGCGGAGGGAGTCGCGTTCGTAAATGTAATGCCCGGCAAAATAGCCACTTGCGGTTGCCGAATATGAGTTCGTACCTGTACGGCTGAAAATGCCCGAGGAGTCGATGCCTTGGCGGGTCGCATTCCCGATTAAGTATACTGCTTTGGAATTGCGAAACACGACGGCTTGCGAAAAAATCGGCAGGGCTACGTCCAAGTGTAGCGGATAGTCTTTGGCGAAATCGATATATTTCTCGATTGTGGATTCGTCGAAGATTGAATTGACCGTTTCGATGCGGCCGGGGTTGTCTGCGTTGTAGCACATCAGGGTCCCGCGCGCCACCGGCGGCACGCCGCATGAAGATGCGAATTTCACTTGATGCAGCCTTATCGTGGAACTAAGCACGAGCCGAGGGGCGGCGCTCGCAATCACTTCGAGAATACGGAAATATTTCGAACGGGTCGATTCGGTCCAATCGCAATCGAGTTGTAATTCCTTGATGAACGAGGAGTCGCGCATGTATTTGACTTTGTTCCAAATCGCGATGGCAAGCTGTTTGATGTTGGTTTCGCTCGTGTTTGCGATCGCTCGCTGGGTGATATAGACCACCGGGACAATTTCGATGGAAGAATCACGTGGGAGGCCTTTTATTTCGGCAACGGGCACGACCGCCGCGTCCGGCGCGAAGGAATAGTCCACATCGAAGAATCGGACGAAGAGCCGCTCCACGCCGAAACGCGAGAGGGTTTCCTTTTCGGACTCGCCGAGCGAAAATTCAGTTTGCCAATAGTAAAACGAAGTGGACACATCGTGGTGCGTGCGGCTGCAAGAAAGCAAAACAAGCAGAATTGCCGAGCCGAAAACAAGGCTCAGCAAACGATTGAACCATTTGAAACTAATTTTGCCCATATAATGACCGGTCAACTTCGAAATACTATGGAAAACAATCCGGGCCGATTTAAACTCTTTTCAGAATTAGATGATGAGCCGTAACTGTCTCGGTTGCCACGAGAATCATTACGGACATAAAAAACTAATCAAGTGAAAGATCTTCGCTTAACAGATCGAGGGCCAATATTTAGGCCCCGATTACTCCAAATACGTGTAGCCATAGAGGCCGGAGCGGTAGTTCGAGAGGAACTCCTTGCCCTCGAGGGCTGTGATTTTGCCTTCCTTGACTGACGAAGTAACCCATGTCTCCATTTTCCGAACCAAAGATTTCGCGTTGTATTGCACGTAGTCCAGCACTTCGGCAATTGTTTCGCCGTCGATGATTTGCTGAATATCGTAGCCGGATCCGTCCACGGTGATGTGCACGGCGTTCGTATCGCCGAACAGGTTGTGAAGGTCTCCCAAGATTTCTTGGTAAGCCCCGACGAGGAATACACCGAGATAGTACGGATCGTTGCTTTTCAGTTCGTGAATCGGGAGGTAGTGCGAGAAATTTTTCACACCGATGAAGTGGTCAATTTTGCCATCGCTGTCGCAGGTTATGTCTTGCAGTGTCCCGACGCGCGTTGGGCGTTCGTTCAGCTTGTGGATCGGGATGATAGGGAAGATCTGGTCGATCGCCCAAGCGTCCGGCAGGGACTGGAACAGAGAGAAATTGCAGAAATATTTATCGGCGAGCAGTTTCGAGAGAGCGCGCAGCTCTTCGGGGGCGTGTTTCAGCTCTTGGGCCATGTCGTGGATCTCTTGGGCGACGCTCCAATACAGCTTTTCGATCTGGGCGCGGGTCTTCAGGCCCAGGATGCCGAAGCTGAAGCGGTCGAGCGCTTCTTCGCGGATCTGTTGGGCGTCGTGCCACGCCTCGAACATGTTGGACTGGTTCAGCGATTGGTACACCTGGTAGAGATCCTTGACCTGTTCGTGGTCGTTTTCGTCCACTTTGTCCTCTTCGTCGTCCCACGATGGCACCTTTGCGGTTTCGAGCACGTCGAAGACCAAGACGGAGTGGTGCGCAGTGAGCGACCGGCCGGACTCGGTAACCACGTTCGGGTGCGAAAGCCCGTTTTTGTCGCAGGCGTCTTGGATCATCGAGATGGCATCGTTCGCATACTCTTGGATGGAATAGTTAATGCTGCTCGGGTTCGAGGTGCGCGTGCCGTCGTAGTCCACGCCCAGCCCGCCGCCTATATCGACGAATTCGATATTGCAGCCCATTTTCTTTAGTTCCACGTAGAACTGGGAGCATTCGCGCAGTCCGCTTTTGATCTTCCGAATTTTTGTGATTTGCGAGCCGAGGTGGAAGTGGATCAATCGGATGAAATCCAATGCTTTGTTGTCCTTGGCTATTTCGATTGCTTCGAGCAGTTCGCTTGAATTCAGTCCGAACTTGCTTTGGTCGCCGCCACTGTCTTCCCATTTGCCGCTGCCGCTGCTGGCCAGCTTGATCCGAATGCCGATATTAGGCTTCACTTTGAGCCGTTTGGCGATTTTGATGATGAGCTTCAGTTCGTTCAGCTTTTCGACGACGATGAAAATCTGTTTGCCCATTTTCTGGGCGAGCAGAGCCAATTCGATAAAGTCTTCGTCTTTATACCCATTGCAAATGATGAGCGCGTCGGGATTGTTCATAATGGCGAGGACTGCGTGCAGTTCGGGTTTCGAGCCTGCTTCCAGTCCGATATTGAATTTCCGGCCGTAGCGCATGATCTCTTCGACCACTGGGCGCACTTGGTTCACCTTGATCGGGTAGATTGTGTAGTATTTGCCTTTGAAGCCATACTCTTCGGAGGCGCGGTTGAAGCAATTTGATATGGTTTCGATCCGGTCGTCGAGGATGTCGGGGAACCGAAGCAATACGGGCAGCGAGACGTCGCGCACCTGCAATTCGTCGATTATTTCCTTCAAATCGATTTCAGCCGAATCTTTTCTCGGTGTTACGGTAACGTTGCCTTTGTCATTGACGCCGAAGAACTCGGCACCCCAGCCGTTGATGTTGTACAGCTCGACTGAGTCTTCAATTCTCCATTTTCTCATTAATTGATGCCTCCGAATAAAAACGTTAAATCAAAAACACAAAAATACATGAAAAATATCGTAATGTATATAAATAAAAAGTTAATTGTGAAAATTTTTATTTGCCCATTCATTGCTCGAATCTTGGAGGTTTTGGATTGCTCGGCGGGAGAGAGTGGACTCGCGAAAAGGCAGCAAACAGTGAACCCAAAAAGAGGCTTTGATGAAGTGTCATTGGGAGTCAGGGCGAGGTAACCTCGCCCCTACAGCGGCTGTACGTAATTACATGACGCACGAAGTACTTACCAAGACAGTTGCTCGAGTTGTGCAGTATTTGTATTGCCAGATTGAAGTGCTGACTTTATTGGGATCAATCGCCAGTTTTTGCGCTAAAAGTAGGGGCGAGGTAACCTCGCCCTCACCCTATTCAAATATAAGTGATTCACAAATAATGCACTTAACAGTGTATCGCAATCAAATCTTGCCGATACTATTTTCCTTCAACAATATAGCATATTTATCGACATAACCTCTGCAATCATAACTATTCCGCGCCGCGCCCGCAATTTCGCTTACTCTGTTAGCCGACAATTTTGTAACTTTGTATTAATTGATTTTGTTGGTTTAATTATTTGATTTTATGGCAAAATATACGAAATTCATACGAAACGCAATGCTTGTATCGTTGATTACGATTGTTGCGCTCGCCGGGGCAAACGCCCAAAAGAAGCAATTCACCTATCCCGACATCATGAAGTTCAAAGCGCTTCAATCCGCTGTCGTGTCCTACGATGGTGCCTGGCTGACCTTTATGGAGAAGCCCGAACGTGGCGACCCGGACGTTGTTGTACAATCTGTTGATGTCGATTCGATTAAATATATAATCAAAAGAGGTGCTCGACCCAAAATCACGCGCAATGGCCAATGGGTGGCGGCATCGGTTCAGCCGAAATCCTTGGAACTTGAGAATTTGGAGCGCGGCGCTGACCGCCCGAAAACCGGTATGGCACTGCTGGCCACCGCTTCCGGCCGTACGACGAATTTCGATGCAGTCGAACAATTCGAGTTCACGAACGATTCGAAATGGCTCGTGTACCGCTCCGCTGCCGACGACAAAATCAAACCGGACAAAAAGAAGAAAACTATCATCGGCCAGAACCTCACGCTGCGCCAGTTGGAAACAGGCTCGGAGCTTACTTTCAACTTTGTGAACGATTACGCAATCGATTCGCTTTCGCGCTACTTGGCGTATTCCGTGGCCGATCCCGACAAAAAGCATAATGGCGTCTATATCGTGAACTTGAACGGCGGACTGATGCCCACCAAGATTTCCGATTCGTCCTCGGCCTATTTCTCCGAATTGCTTTGGAACAATTCCAAAGCCATCCTTGCTTTCATTTCCGCCAAGGCTCGCAAAGACGACGATGCGGATACTTGCTCCGTTAACCTTTGGAATGCTTCCACGCAAACCCTACAAACGATTATCAAACCCACTGACGCCCCCGCTAACTTCTTCGTTCCCTTCAAAAACCATTTGCAATGGACGAAAGACGGCGAGCGGCTCTACTTCGGATTCAAACCGGCAAAAGATACAGCTCTCTTCGAAGAGAAAGTTACTTTCGCCGATTCCACATTCTACGACGAAAATACGATACTGAAAAAAGTCGATGGCGATGTGTGGCACTGGAACGACCCACGCATCAAAACCGTGCAAAAAGTCTGGTGGAAACAAAACAAAGACCGCGTCTTCAACTCGGTGTACCACCTCGGGCTGAACAAAATGGTGGTGCTCGCCACGAACGAAATGCCCGACCTTTTGCCCTCGGAGAATCCTAACTATGCCCTCGGCTACGACGACCAACCGTACCTGAAAGAAGCCACCTGGGAGGGCGATTACCAAGACGTCTATGCAGTGAACCTGATGACGGGCGACAAGAAAATCATCAAGAAACATTTAGAAGACAACGCATACATCTCTCCGGCAGGGAAATATGCAGTTTACTTCTTCGAAAAGAATTGGTACCTGTACGATTTCGCCTTGGACACGACTACGAAACTCACTGAAAAGACAAACGCCATATTCTACGACGACGAATCCGACGTCCCGAACGAACCGGGCAGCTTCGGAATCGCCGGATGGATGGAAAACGACGACGCCGTCATTATTAATTCCAAATACGACCTTTACAAGTTCTACACCGGACGTGGCAATGCTTTCGTGAACATCACCGGCGGCGATGGGCTGGCCCGCGAGGTATCTTTCCGCGTGCGCAAGCTGGACCCCGATGCCGTTTACTTCAAAAAGAACGAAACGCTCATCCTTTCCGCAATCTACGATAAAACCAAAGAAAACGTCTATTTCACATGCAACACAGACGCCATCGGCACCGACACGCTGATCTACGGCAAAAAACGCTTCCGCATCGTCGATAAAGCACGCTGGGCCAATCGTTATTTCTTCCTGCGCGAGGACTACAACGAGTTCCCCGACGTTTGGGTTACCGATTCGACCTTCAAGAAATCGCGCCGCCTGACCGACGTCAATCCGCAGATGAAAGAATTCCTCTGGGGCACGCCCGAACTCGTGAACTGGACGAACGACCTTGGCGAGAAACTCCAAGGCTATATCATCAAGCCGGAGAACTTCGACCCGGCGAAGCGCTACCCGGTCGTGGTCTATTTCTATGAGAGATATTCCGATATGCTGTATTATTTCTCGCAACCATACACCGGCCACCGCCTCTGCTGGCAGCAATACGCAGGCGATGGATACATTATGTTCATGCCGGACGTCAAATATAAAGTCGGCGCACCGGGCGAATCTGCCCTTCGCTGCATCACTTCGGGAATTCACCACTTGGTGGGCCTTGGCTACGCGGATTCGGCTGCAATCGGCGTTTGGGGCCACTCTTGGAGCGGATACCAAACAGCATACATGATCAACAGGACCAATATGTTCAAGGCAGCCGTCGCCGGCGCAACGGTTGGGAATATGACCAGCGCCTACAGCGGATTGCGCCACGAATCCGGCCGCGCCCGCCAATTCCAATACGAACACGGCCAGAGCCGCATTGGCGGCACGCTTTGGGATTCGCTCGCGAATTATATCGACAATTCGCCGATATTCGGAGCGAACAAGGCACGCACGCCGCTACTGATTATGGCCGGAGACGAAGACCAGATGGTTCCCTGGCAGCAAAGCATCGAAATCTACCTGGCGATGCGCCGCCTCGAGAAGAATTGCATCTTCCTCCAATACCACGGCGAGCCGCACTGGCCCGAAAAGTATCCGAACCGCCTGGACTACGCCAAGAAGATCAAAGAATTCTTCGATACGTACCTGAAGGACAAACCCGCCCCCGAATGGATCCTGGACGGCGTGGAATACAAAGGCAAATAACCATCCCACGAGCTGACAAACTGCAAAAAGCCCTGTCCGATTGTTTCGGCAGGGCTTTTTTCCTTACTGTAGGGGCGGGTTCGGAACCCAGCCGAGGATTTGCTGATGTGATGATGTGGTGATTGTCTGAACTGTGATTCTTGTTATTAGAATGATTAAATGAATTATACTGTAGGGGCACGGCACGCCGTGCCTTTTTTTCCATGAAGCCTGCCAGAAAGGGAACTCATCCGATGACTACCAAAGTAGTAATTTTAACTACGGATAAATGCCCGCGAGTCATCGGATGAGTATTAGACTTCCAATGTAGGGGCGGGTTCGGAACCCGGCCGGATGTGCGATTATACAATTTTTTAGTAGCAAAAGTTTCAAAGGCAAAAGAGTTTGATGCAAGAAAGATAACTATCCTAACTGGATATTCTTACTTTATCAACGGTAATACTAATGGCGGAATTCCGAATCTGGCCGTAGTACTATTGACAAACTCTCGAATATATGGTGTTGCGATTATGAACAAAGAGTTATCTTTAAAAATATCAAAGAAATCATCATTAAAAACATCAGCACCTGTAAACTCCAGAAGAAATTCAACTTGAATTTCAAATATTGATACTTTGTTTATAGCTTTTACTGTGGATTTAAAAAAGACATTGACAGTATCACTTGCATTTTCAATTTCGAATTTCGGATTTGTTTTAATATCAATTTTGATAGGTTCTTGAATCTGATAACCTTTAAGTTTAACAACATCTAATTTACATTTTGATGCTATCATTCTGATGTTAATTAGATTAACTTTATTTAATATTTCCTTATATTGTGCTGGTTGCAACTTATATTCTTTTTTCATATTTATTATCCTACTTTCGAATAATCGCCATCAACAATTTTTAATTCGGGCTTCTCGTAATTTGATTGGTAATTGGCGAATTTACAATTCTCACATTTGTCATTATTCTTAGTTAATATTGACATCATTTCTTCCATTGTTGACTCTTTCTCTAACAGACTAACTAAATAAGTATTCAAACTAATGCCATTTCTCTTCGCTGAAACAGCCAGTTGTTTGTGCATATCTTTAGGCATTCTTAGAACTGTTCGTCCGCTAAATATCTCTTCTTCAATACTTTCGTCATCTTGTTCCTTTGGTAGTTCAATGCCTTTATCTTTGTACTCTTGAACAAAATAAGCTAAGACATCGCATAAATTGCTGTACGCCTCTTCAAAAGTATCTCCGTATGCGCGACAAGATAATTTCCCTAAAACTGGAATAAAGAGATTGTAACCACCTTCTTCATCGTCAGGAAGCTGTTGAACTACGTAGGAGTATCCCAAAATTTTTATTATATCTTCCTTCATTATATATTCTCCTCTAATCGTTTTATTGCTTTGACAATGTCTTTTAAATAAACAGGCTTTACGTGTCTTCCATTCTTTGATGGAATTATTAGTTTGGGCATATCTTTATTGATGCCACTTATTCCGATAAAAGAATCATCCTCGACATATAAATTATGAGATCCTGTATTTGAATTACGTCCCCATTTCCCGGGAAAGAACTCGTCAAGGATTTGGATAACTTCATTTAAGTCTGCTTCTTGTTTGCCGTTAGCCCATTTTTCAAGTATGTTTTTAAATTTCCTTTTCATATATACACTCAAATATACTACATATAATATCAAATGTCAAATATATTATTTAGAAAATATAAGCATTGTCAAATTGATTTTATACTTCTTCAGGATTTCTACTCTACCTCCACAATAAGAATCTCTTCTTCTGTAAGGCCATACAGCTCGTTCATCATGCGGTCGATTCCCTTTGTTGCATGGATGTTCACGCTCCGTTTAAGGCTTTTCTGGGGCTGTATGGCTTTTAATGAATTAACCAGCAGCCTTGACTGAATGTGATTCAAGAGATTATGGTTTAATATATTCATGGTAATGTTTGGCATTTCGTTCTCAATTTTTAACAAATCAATGGTGCTGTTTGATATAAATAATAATCTCAATTTAAGATTAATATGTTAATATGCCAAGGAATTCCGCAAACAAATCTGTAAAGATCCGACAAATGCTTCGTGTTTTTCAAACCGAAAATGAGTCTTCATTCCCACCTCCCCCGCATTTCCCCAAACACTGCTTTTTTGTTTTGTGCAAAATGATTATATTGGATTTTGAATTATTACCAACGAGAAATGAATGAAAGCACTTACTATTGTCATCGTTAGCCTGTTGTTGCTGAATTCTTGCAATAATCGCGATCCGAAGCCATTGAAAGCTGAATCGATCGAAGAGATCCGTATGGGTAATATGGTCTGGATGCAGGGGAACCTGAATGTCGAGTATTTCCAGAATGGCGACCTGATCCCGGAAATCTCCGACGATGCCGAGTGGCAGAGGACGAAGTCGGCCGCCTGGTGCTACGTCAATAACGACTCGACCGGCCAAGGCGAATTGGGAAGGCTCTATAATTACTATGCCGTTACGGATCCGCGTGGCCTGCTGCCGGCCGGATGGCACGTGGCGACAGCCGACGATTGGGACTCGCTGCGCGCCTACCTCGTCGGCCAACAAGACACGGTGAGAATATCCTCGGATAGCCTGGACGTTGCCGATACCGTTTCAAATGAAAAAGTATACCTCGGATACAAATATCCGCAAAGCAACTCGAGGAAGCCTGAAGGGGTCTTCCTTCGCGACCGTGGGTATTTGCATTTTTGGCTGAATCCCCGATCCACAGGGCGTGGCAATCATTTAAAAGTGCGCCTTGGAATAAGCGCGATCGATTTCAACCGCAAAACCGAACCCTTGAATTCCGGATTCGCCGTGCGTTGCGTCAAAGATAGTGGGAAATAATACCTTTTTCAAGTTGAGATAACTGCCTTTGTCATTCCCTCGAGTAGGCGGGAATCTCATCTTTGTGCTAATAATTACTCGAATATCCCGGCGAAACACCTCATGCCCAGTGGTCACTGAGCTTGCCGAAGTGTGGTCACTGAGCTTGCCGAAGTGTGGTCACTGAGCTTGCCGAAGTGTTCCCTAATGTATGAGTACTTCTTTGACCTACTTAACTACTTGAGAATCACGGTATTACCAGAAGCAGGGGGCTGTCTCAAAAGCGTCATTCTGAACGAAGTGAAGAATCCATTCCCATGCTAAGTATTTGCTAATTATGGATGTTTCACTTCGTTCATCATGACGAAACAACTGTATTTCGGGCTTTTGAGACAGCCCCTCGCAATTTGTATTATTACGAAAAAAAAGAAATCCTAATTTCGTAATGTTATATTGGACTGCACACACACAAAATAGCGAAGGCTCATTAAAAATATCACATTGCAATTTCGCGTTTTATATAAAAAATCCCCCTCGCTCGCATTGTCATACTCGGGAGCAAGGGGGATTTTCTTACTATACTAAACTACAGCTGCCTCTCGGCCAATTACAGGCATTTGTCCAAAGCTGCCACGAATTCGTCGATCTCGGCCTCTCCGGCTATGAGCGGCGGCACAATCCTGACCACCGTTCCCGATGCCGAATTTGATATGACGTGGTGCTCCAGCATTGCCTTCACGACCGTATCCGAAGGGAATGCAAGCACGACGCCCTGCATCAGACCCAGTCCGCGCAGCTCAATGATTTTACCGGCGTGTTTCGATTGGAGCGCCTCGAGTTTCCCGCGAAGATATTTACCGGTTTCCTCCACGCGGCCCAGCAATCCATTTTCCAATTCATTGACGACCGCAAGTCCTGCTGCGCAGGCCACTGCATTGCCGCCGTATGTGGTGCCGTGGGTGCCCTGTTTCCAGACGTTTGCCAGCGATTCGTCGGCCACGATTGCGCCGAGTGGCATTCCGCCGCCCATTCCTTTCGCTAAAGTGATAATGTCGGGACGGAATCCCCAATGCTCGAAGCTGAAGAATTTTCCTGTGCGGCCGGTTCCTGCCTGAATCTCGTCGGCGATGACGAGGAAGCCGTAGCGCGAGCGCAACTCGTTGATCGTGTCCACAAATTCTTGGCTGACCGTGGAGCAACCGCCCTCGCCCTGCACGAATTCAAGGATGATGCCGGCCGTCTGCTCGTTGACGTTTGCGCGCAATTCGTCCGGCGAATTGTATTTGATGACCTTCATGTTGTCTAAGTAAGGCCCCATATTCTCTTTGTATTGGGGTTTGTCCATCAGCGAAAGCGCGCCATAGGTGCGGCCGTGGAACCCGCCGGAGAATCCAAGCATATTTGTTTTGCCGAGGCCATGGCCGTGGCGGCGAACCAATTTAATCGCGCCCTCTGTGGCTTCGGTGCCGGAGTTGGTGAAGAACACGCGGCCCAGCCCCGAGGCTGCAACTAATTTTTCGGCAAGCTGGATCTGAGGTTCCTGATAGAAATAATTCGATATGTGCATGTATTTCTTGGCTTGGTTCACCACGGCTTCGACGACGGCCGGATGGCTGTGCCCGAGCGCGTTCACGGCGATTCCGCCAAGGAAATCCAACCACGAATTGCCTTCGCGGTCATAAACCCTGCAACCTTCGGCCCGGTCCACAACGATGGGCAGGCGTTTGTAGGTCTGGAATATTACTTTTTTTTCTTGATCGACTAATCCGTTATTCATTGTTTTGCCTATTAATATTATATAATAATTATAAAACTGAATGTATCACAGTCGAGACCACTCCCCACACTTCGAATTGCATATCGGGAGTGATTGTAACGGGCTGGTAGTTGGGGTTTTCGGCTTCGAGCCACACTTCGCCCTGCGCCATACGCAGCCGTTTGACGAGCAATTCGCCATTGATAACGGCGATGATGACGCTACCGTCCTTGGCCACGAGCGACCTATCCACGACGAGCATATCGCCCGAGTAGATGCCCGCGCCCGTCATCGAATCGCCCGTTACGCGCACGAAAAAAGTAGCCGAAGGGTTTCGAATAAGGTGTTCGTTCAGGTCGAGCCTGCCCTCCAAATAGTCTTCGGCCGGCGAAGGGAACCCGGCAGAGACCGATTCGAGGAAGACCGGCAGCTTCATTTCGGCGTTGCGTTCCGGCAGTATGATTTGCTCTGCCCGTGTTTCTTTGTCTTTGTCCTGTACTATTTCTTCGTTCCCCCAAATATCCCAAAAGAGCCAAACTCAAAATTAAAGCTAAATAATGATTTGGCAAAGGAAAATAAGGCACGGCGGCCAGTTGTTTTTGGGGGAGAGGAGAAAGTAGCAAGGGACAAGGGACAAGGGGAAATGTGTAGTGGCGGAATCTGATGTGCTGATGAGCTGATGTGATAATGTGATTATTAGCTGATGTGATAATGTGATGATTGTTTACT
>CAZSWR010000030.1:20781-35063 GCA_964610885.1 uncultured Hyphomicrobiales bacterium
AGCTGATGTGATAATGTGATTATTAGCTGATGTGATAATGTGATGATTGTTTACTGAAATTTTTGGATTGAATCATAAAGAATTTCAATGTAGGGTCGGGTTCGGAATCAGCGTTTTTATTCAAAGTCTAAAACTCATCCGATGACTTTAGGTGATTATTTGTAATAAACTTGAAATTTTGGTAGTCATCGGATGAGTTCTCTTTCATGCAGGCATCAAGAAAAAGGGCACAGCGTGCCGCGCCCCTGCATTGCAAATCGTTATAAATCATCACATCAGCATATTATCACATCTGCTCATCTATATCGGATTCGAATCCCGCCCCTACAGAAGAATTTGAATTCATTCTTTAATCATTCTAATCACACGAATCACAGTTCAGACAATCATCACATCAGCATATCATCACATCAGCACATCATCTCATCATCACATCAGCTCATTAAACAAACCTTCTCCAAACAACCGCGCCGCCAATCACTGCGATCAGGCCGCCAAAGGCAATCAAGCCCCACTGGCCGAGGGTTGGGATGGTAGTGAAGGTGATTTCGTTTGCGTAGTAATTTGTGCCTTCGCTGTTTGTGGCGTATGCGCGGACGTGGTACAAAGTTGATTGGTTCAGGCCCGTCATTTGGGAGGTGAAAGCGCCCATGCCGCTGCCGTCTTCTGTATGGCCCAATTCATTCGTTAGGAGTGTGGGATTGGCCGCCAGACTCCAGACGATTCCTCTTTGAGCGATGTCTTGGCCGCCATCGGACACAACGCACCCGCCGGAACGAGCCGTGCTCTCCGAGAACATGTCGGCGGCGGTAGTGGTGATTCTAACTTCGCCGAGTATCTGATAGTTTAAGCCTTCGCCGAGAGCTTCCGGCGTGGCGGGTAATTCGCCCACTCTGACAGTACCGACGATTCTATATGCACCGTTTGACGAATTAACGGCTCCATTGCCGAGAATCTTTTTATTAATATTTACCTGTCCAAAAGCTGAGGCGTACAACCCCAAGACCATCATGAAAATTATTACTTTTTTCATATAATAATCCATATGTTTAATATTCGCCATCTTTGGTTATACTACCATTTGGAATGGTAATATGACTAACTAATATATTATTAATTTTGTTGTAATTATATCGTAATTCATAATTTGAAATCCGTAATTGATAGTTACTTTCCTACCGACCCGACCGGGTACGCCGAGCCTGTGATTGCGGTTCGTGGCGATAGTTCCGAGTCGGTGCCGACCGTGATCCCGAGCCAATACGATGTGTTGAACTTGACGGCATCGATCGGGTTGACTGCGCCCAGGTTCACGTTGACCATGCCGCGTGCCACGGCCACCGTTTGCGTTTCGGCCCACACTTGCGTGCCGCCGGTCAGTGCATCGTACAGTTTGAAAGTAATCGAGTAATTCCCATCGTTCAGCAGCTTGCCCGTGTTATCAGTCAGCAGCCCCTGGAAGGAGATTTTATTCACGTTTTCGGGGTTGTACGTGGTGAAACTCATTTCATTCCCGTACCCGGTACCTGTGGAATTCGTCGCATAAGCGCGGACGTAGAATTTCTGCCCTAAAGTAAGGTTCTTCAGATTTGCCGAAAAACTTCCGCCAGCGAAAGAGCCTGTTAGTTTTGTAGTATCATTGGATACTGTGGGATTCCCGGTTTTATTCCAGCAAACGCCGTATTCGATAATACTCTTATTGTCTTTATAATAAACATGTCCGCCGCAAGTTGCAGAACCGGGTTGAATATTAGTTACAGGAAGCGTATATAATTGCGGGACGGGAGGAATGAGCGTGAAGACTATTTCGTTGCCATAGCCAATGCCATTAGAGTTTTCGGCAAATGCTCGGGCGTAATATGTTTTGCCCAGTGTTAAGCCTGTAATTTTACCTGTAAATGTACCACTCTCAAAAGTACCGTTTTCTTTGTAATTGGTATCTGAAATAGTTGGGCTTCCAACCGAATTCCAACATATACCTCTCGAAGTGGCTGGGTATCCGTTTGCAACAATAATCTCTATATTGCAGTCTGCTCCGATATCAGTCATTGAGGAAACTGTACCGGTACTTACTACGGGAAGAAGAGTATATCTCATTACAGTGGCTTTTTGGCCGTTTCCGTAATCAGAGTAAACCACATACTTAGAACCCGCTCCGTCGATCGCAGCTGAAATAAAACTTGCCGAACCCGCGGAGAAGCCGGCGCTACCAACAGCCTCCCAATTACCGTTGGTGTATCTCATTACAGTGGCTTTGGAGTTGTTTCCACCGTCCGAGTAAATCACATACGGAGTACCGGCGCTGTCGATCGCAATGGTCGTATAATATGGAGTCCCCATGGAGAAACCTGCGGTGCCAACAGGCACCCAACTGCCGCCAAAGAATTTCATTACGGTGACTCTATAGCCGTTTCCACCGTCAGAGTATGCCACAAACGGAGTACTTGCACCGTCGATCGCAATTGAAATATTACCTGCCTCCCCCGCGGAGATACCTGCATTACCAGCAGCCTCCCAATGATCGACGTTGAATTTCATTACAGTGGGTTGGTAGTTGATTCCACCGTCCAAGTACGCCACATACGGGGTACGCGAACCGTCGATTGCAAGTGAAATAAATTCAACATCTCCCACGGAGAAACCTGCTGTGCCGACAGTAACCCAATTGCCGCCAAAGAATTTCATTACGGTGGCTTTATAGCTGTTTCCACCGTCCGAGTATGCAACAAACGGAGTACCCGCGCCGTCGATCGCTATGGAAGTATATATCACCGGAGCCACGGAGAATCCGGCGGTGCCGACAAGCACCCAATTACCACCGAAGAATTTCATTACAGTCGCTGCGGTGCTATTTGCACCGTCCCGGTAAAGCACATACGGTGTACCCGCGCCGTCGATTGCAATTGAAATTTGAGTTGCCGCCCCCGCCGAGAACCCGGCTGTACCGACAAGCACCCAATTAGTGCCGTTGAATTTCATTACGGTGGCTCTATTGCCGTTTCCACCGTCCGAGTATGCTACATAAGGAGTGCCGGAGGGGTCTAACGCAATCTTGGTATAATCCGCTTGTCCGGCAGAGAAACCGGCAGTGCCGACGGTTCGCCATGTCTGGCCGCTTGCGCTGCTGAGAATCGCCAGCACAAGCAAACACGAGAATGATATTAACTTTTTCATAATGGTAAAAATATTATTTTGGGCATCCGAAGATGCCAATGCGAATTCTCGAAAAACAGCTTTCCGCGCCTTTTCAATTCATTTATTACAAAATTATAAAACTATTTTATAAGAAACAAATATATCAATTTGTTGCTTGCTGGCGTGGCTTTCACAGATGTAGGAGAATTTCCATCAAAAAAATATGCGCGTAAACCTTCCTAAGGTATTACACCTACGGCATGTATGAAAAGCACTGTGGTATTAACCTTCGGAAGGTTCAAGATTTTTTTTATTTTCACGCCTCAGGTTTTCGTGATTGCACCAACCCCGAAGGGGTTGAACATGAATAACCACGTCTCGCGAGGCGTGGGCAACGCCCCGTCCGTCTGGAACCAAACCTTCAAGACTATCTGTCTATACTCCAGCAAATAACACCAGATGTGCCACAATTCGGAAGTGTGGCACATCTACTTTTACAATTAACGCCAGACAGGTAATCAACACATCATCGGACGGGTTCGGAACCCGCCCCTACAAAGAATTGGAAATCATTCCCATTATAAAAATCACACGAATCAGAGTTCAGATATTTAGAGACATAAACATTCCGAAGGTTCCCCAAGATTTGGCATCATAAAAGCTATTCCATTTACTTGCTACTTTTTCCTTTCTACTTGCAACTTTAAATCACCACATCAGCTAATCCTCGGGCGGGCGCTCCAACCGCAAAATATTTCTGATGAATGTAGCCGTTTTTGTTCTATCTTGCACATACTCTTTGTGCGAAGGCGCAATTGAAAAATTCGTTAAATACAAACCGCCACGAAGAGCAATAAAAGAAAAACTATACGCTTCGATTGGCAGCAACTTTAAATATTTGATGGCAAAAGAAAACACATATCACGAAGAATTCTTGGAATTGTTCGAGCCGCTCAAAGAGAGGCTGTGGAGGTATTGCCTGACGCTGAACTTCAACCGCGAAACAGCCCGCGAAGTGCTCAGCCAAACTGTTTACGAATCGATTGCGAATTTCCACAAATTGAAAAATAAACAGGCTTTCCTTAGCTATCTGTTCACAATTGCCAGCCGAGTGAATGCGCGATTCATCCGGCAAAGGCGAAGAGAATCGGTGCCCGCGGACGAAGGGTACTTCGATGCGCTCGCCTGCTCGTCCGACGCAATTGAAAAACTGCAAATTCGCGAATTGCACGAAGCTTTGGACAAATTGCCCCCCGAACAAAAAGAAGCGATCGTACTTTTTGATCTGATGGGCATGACAAGAGCCGAAACTGCCGCAATCCAGGGCGTTTCCGAGTCCGCGCTGAAAAAACGCCTGGAGCGAGGAAGGGCGAAACTCAGAGAAATCCTGACCGAAGGCAGTTCAGTTCCGAAACCCGTTACAAAGTTCTTAAGATCCGAGGAAGGACGCTTCCCGGAAAACTCAAATGCAATTATTCTCGGCAAAGAAAGGCTTGACCGAAATGAAGCATAAACTCGAAAATTATTACGAGTCATATAAAAAGGCTCAATGCGAACCTTTCCCGATATCCGACAATGAACTCCGGAGTATGGTGGATAACGGTTTCCAAACGAAACAAAACTCTCAACTCACCATCAGCAAAGGTAAAATAATCATGGCAACAACCTCATCAATAGTATTAATGGTTCTGTCCGCACTCTTTTTCTTCGGGGTGGACACAAACAATTCAAGCAATATGCTCGATTCAGCTTCGGGCAGCGAACCCGGCGCGACCACGCAATTTGAAAACAAAGACCAAATCGCACAAGTTCAAACCAACAATAACAATTCAAACAACGGAAACACTCGGGCAAATTCCAACTACGATATTCGGCAGAAACAGAATGGCGAATACGTTTTCGTTGTCGATTCCAATGCAAAAGAACCGCACTTGATTCGGCCAATAATTTTGGACAAAAACAATGCAAGCTGTTTCGGCATGGAAATAACGGAAGACGGTATCCAAATGAAATACGAGAGCGGATACTTATCCTTGATGATGCAAAATAAGATGGATTACTTTAACAAAAAATACCCCGAAAACGGTATTGCCCACGTCAGCAGATTCATTCCCTTCAAGTACGCTGCCCGCAATCCCAAGGACGAAATTATCGATGAATATGCAGGTTGGGACATGAAGATATTTCAGTCCATGGTGCCAATCGATATAAAATCTTTGAGAAAGCTCTCAGACAACGGCACATTTACGAGCTTGTCGGAATTTAGCGCCCCTCGCGGTATCGAAGACACTCTGATGTTTAATATTTTGCTCCAAGGATTTAATTCCACTCGGGATGGAATTGGCTTCAATATGGCGACTGCACTGGCCAAATGCCTGCGCGAAGGGAAAGAATTCAAATTGCTGGTGGGCAAAGAGCTATTCGATTTTTATCAGAATATGATACCGGTAATCTACCAAAGAGTAAGCAACGGAGACACCCTAACAATGGTTTTTAGGTTTGCCGATATGACGGCGGGCAAACCATTCGGCTGCCGGCAAATGCTACAAGATCTTGGATATAAGGAGATATCAAGCCAGCAAGCGCAATACACGCCTGAATTCCTCGAGAAATACAACCAAATTCGCAAAATGTACTACGAATTACTCTCGGAAAAAGCGGCTGGATACAAACCAGAATATACAAAATTCACAGGTATCAATATGCTCGAGCTTTCGGACAAAGAACTGGAAAAACTTTGTATCTACCGCACTGATTCCGGCTATATCTTCGAGTCAAACAATTTTGGCAGTATGACGGACTATTTGCGCGATGGCGGATACGACACACAATTGGATAGTATATTCTTCCGTACATATTATTCGATATCGATGAAAGAGGTGAATCATACAGGCAACCTGGTCAAATATCGCGGTTGGGACTTGACGAAACCGGATACCACGCTGCCCGGAGCCGTATGGTTGGAACACATCAAATGCAATTGGGATCCATACCGCCGCGCTTACGACATTATGCCACAATACGTATATAATTCTATGGTAGGATGCGACATAAAGGCATGCGGGAACGTCAAGATAACTAATATGAAAGACAAATACTCCAATTACCTGCCTGTGCACCTTAGCTTTGGCAACAAAAACGAAACGGATTCGAGTAAGCTCTGCTATTCAGATGTAATTGTTTGGATTCGTTGCTCTGCATCGCTATTGGAGAAACTGCCCGAACGATACCGCGACAGATTGGTTCAGGAATTAGCCGTGATTAGCCAAATCGAAAAGGGCGACATCAATCCCGACAATGCCTGTAGCCTATTGCCCGAACAGAAATCGTACTTCGGACTGTGCGGATTGGTCTCCGGCGCGGTTCGTAACCCGGAAGTTAATCCGGAGCCGGTACTTACGACAGCCGAATGCAAATTCCTGCTGCTCGAACCCCGACAGGTGAAATTCTCGATCTATCAGGCAAATGGCAATTTTGTCAAACTGCTCTCCGGCTTCCGGCAATTCGCGGCCGGGCACCAAGCCGAAACCTTCGAACTCGGCGACATGCAGGCGGGAGTGTATTTCCTAACACTCGAATCGGACAAAGGCGAAATGGTTTACACGAAGATAGTAGTGGGCAAATAACACACGAAGTATATAAAACGATGCCACTAGTGTAGTGTTTTATAAAGTCATGGAATAAAAGAAGATAGTCATACTACCGCTTCGGAGTGGTAGTATGGCTTTGTCATTAAAATGTCTCACCCTGTCAAGCATTCCAATCATCAGCATCAAGCAAATCACAATTCAGGCAGTTTACATAGCCACACCGCAATCGCGCTGCCGGGGAATTGCCTTTTTTGTTTTGAAAGATGGAATTTTAGTATTATTTTGCTTCCATGGCGAATGGGTGGCGCGTGCCACTTTATTTTTTTGTAGCAAAATGATGGAATGAATATGGGCAGTGATTCATTTTGTCCTAACCGTAGAATTGTATTGAAACTTGGCACTCTGGAATTGCACGAGGAGGTGAGCGCCAAACTCGATACGTTTGGTGGCAATCCATCCGGTAGCCGTCGGAAAGGGTTTTCGCTCTCTTCGGCCCTTGCGCTTGCCTTCGGTGGGCTTGGGGCAGCAGCAGCTTTTGGCTTCCAGTATTGGGCGCAGAGCAGCTATTACGTGATCGAAATGGGCGGAAAACCGCACTTCGAAGTTGCCCCGGCCGTCATCATCACTTTCGAGTGCGCGATCCTCATGGCGGCGCTTGGCGCGCTGGTCGGCTTCCTCATTTCGGCTCGGCTGCCGCATTGGCCCGATTCGCCATACTACGAGGGGCATGAATACGTAATCACACTGGACGAGGATGCGCTAAGCTCCGAAGCCCTCGAATATATCGAAAGCCTTTCCGGTTCCGGCCTGGCAGAGGTTTCGAAGGAGTCGCTATGAAATATGTAACGACAATGCTGCTACTTCTCGTCTTTCTGGCTCCTTTTGTGGCAATGGCGATTTTTGCCTTGTCCGAACTTGGACTGACCGCCCGCGACACCACGGCGGCTCCGGCCTATGTCTATCCCGATATGCAGTTGCAAAGATCCCAACAGCCACTTTCCCGATCGGAATTTTTCGCCGATTCGGCTGCCCAACGTACTCCGCCCGAGAGGTCAATACCAATCGGCAAAACGGCATATCAGTTCTCGCAGGTTGAATTTGATTCCGCAATCGCCCAATTCACCGATCCCGTGCCGGACTGCCCTTCGGCCATCGCAAGGGGAAAACTGCGTTTTGAAACCTTCTGCGTGCATTGCCACGGAACGCTTGGCGACGCAACCGGGCCGGTTATCACGCAAGTGCAACCCGCCGATGGCGAGGAAGGCTTCCCGACGCCGCCCTCTTACCACAGGCCAGAGAGTGTTTCAATGCCGAAATCAAGAATTTTTCACATTATCAGCTCCGGCCAAAACGCAATGCTCCCCGTCGCGGACCGGCTGACCGAAACCGACCGCTGGTGCATTGCGAAATATGTTAAAAGCCTCCAATCGGGCGATTCAGTTAAGTGATACTTAGGCATCAAACTATGGAAAAACAATTCGACTTCGGCAATCCTCAGTTTCGTAACTACGCAATAGCCGCATTTATTAGCATTGCGCTCGCAGTGGGCGCCCACTTCCTGCTTTCTCAGTACTTCCCCGAGCTTGAGCCACAAATGTTTCGCGCCGGTTCGCTATTTGTGTTGGCGATGTCCACGGGTTTCCTTCTGATGAAGAATCTGCTGGTGCTGACGGATTCGCGTCGATTTTTGGGCTTGGAAGCAACACTGCGGAGGACAATCCCGCTTTGTTTCGCATCTGTTGTGGTTTTGTATCTCAACGATTTCGATAAAATTGATTTGTTCAACAATTCGCCATTTCAATTCTTGGCCACGGGCGTATTGCGTCGTTATATATATTCAATAATGGCATTAGTTGCGGGATTGATTGTGGATAGAATTTTTACTGCCGAAGGCGCAACGCTTCCGATGCTTCTGGGCAGCACGGAAAGGATCAATCGTCCGGCGAAGTCCTATGCAGCCTTTGGCACAGCTATCTCGTGCATACTGCTGATGGCTCTGGCCTTCGAGTACTTCGTGTTTCCCGCAGGACTGGCCGCGAATCCGATAGCGGGCGTGAACATTATCATTACGGGCTTCCTTTCGTCTCTCGCCATGGCGTTTATGATTGGAATTCGGACGAAAAATCTCACCGAAAAAGTTGAAATACTCGGCTTGGGCAAGCTGATTTTCGGGTTCTCCATATTCTGGGGCTACGTTAACTTTTCCGAGATTCTGATTTCGACCTATTCGCTTTCGGCCGAAGGCTCTTATGGGCGAATTGCGGGCTATGACAGCTTCGGAAGGATTTACGTCTCGTTTCTTCTATGCTTTGCCATTCCTTTCGTGTTCCTTTTGGCTCGGCGCGCGAAGTCGAATTTGCTACTGCTTCGTCTCGCATCGGTGGCGATCATTCATGGCGCGTACATCACAGTCCTGAGGTATTTCGATATCTCGCTGAACCTCCCGTCGTCTCTTGCAGTTTTCGCGATGACCGGCTGGTGGGCACTTTTCTGGATTGGCGACAAAATGCGTGCAAAAAAGGATATAGTATAAAACAATCATGTTCCAAAGAGGCTGTTGAAATAGAAAAAATCTGCAACAATGGGTTTCAACCCATTGCATATAATACCCTAATTCATTGATAAATCGAAAAATTCCCCAACCCCCTTTGCCAAAGGGTGGTAAAGAATATTTTCTCATAAAGTACTGATAATATTAGAGATAGAAACCTTGTCGAACCCACGGGTTAACCCGTGGGATGGCACAGTTTTACTATTTCATCAGGTTCCTAATCGCTTTGCCGGCTGGCGATACGCGCGGAGACTGTCGAAATCGATTGCTGTGGCGGCTCGCGCCAGATGCTCGAGGAAGAGCGTATCGCAGTATTCGATCGGGGAGTGCGCCTTGAAGTATCCCGAACTGATATTAACGCATTCTTGGATAGCGTCCATGAAGCTCACAGTGTCCGACGAGATGCCCGTATCGTCCTGGTAGAAATAGAGGCCCTGGCCGCCCAAGGACCAAAGCAGTTGCGTAGCGAATTCCGTGGAAGCGGTGATGCTGCCCTGGCGCACCACAACCGACGAATAGCCTTTGCGGTCGAAAGCCACGATTTTGTCCACACCCGCCAGGAAGTCCATCGAATGCTGCCGGAAGTAAATAGAGCCGTGGTGGCCTGTTTCCTCCTGTACGAAGAATAGAAACTTGCCGGGCTTTCGCTCTTTGATCATCTGCAAAAGCAGTGCCACGCCGCATTTGTCGTCCGCGCCGAGGATCGTGTTTCCGTCCGAACGCAGGAAACGCCCATCGAAGGCCTGGACTACATTGCTCACGTCTCGGCTGACGTCGTCCAAATGCGCGCAGAATGCGGTATTCGATTCGCCGACCGAAACGAAGCGGTTGCCAATATCGTCGGTTTCCATATCGAATAAATATTTCCTCGCGAAATCTTCCTCTGCGCCGGATGGCACTGTCAGTTTAGTGATTTCCATAAGGCATTCGGCAATTCTATTCATTTTGATTTCCTGATATTCTTTCCGAAAATGATGATGTTCCCGTCGGACCATGCACTTCAATTCGCTTTATCAATCAATTTTCGTACCGGCATAGACTGGATTATCGTAAGGCTCATGCAAACATGCGAAACGCAACTGAGACGAAACATTTTCAGGCATTTATTCGTATTTCATATATTGAATAGTTGTTTGTTTTTAGCGATTTGATTTTTGAAAGTGTGTTAGCTCTGTTGAAGAAATGTAAATTTAACGACAAGGCTGGCCGGAAATGCAAAGCGCAGATCCTCACAGATTATTAATTAACACAGGAAAAAGAATGAACTTCCAAGAAGTAACAGCTTTTTGCGGCATCGATTGTTGGAATTGCCAAATGTTCCACACCAACCTGACAGACGAAATGGTTGAGTATTTCGAGAAAAAATTCAACAAAACCCGAGAAAAAATTTCCTGCCTCGGGTGCAAGACTCAGGGCGGCTGCCCGCTGATGGGCAATACTTGCAAGACTCGCGAATGCGTAACGGCCAAGGGGCTGGATTTCTGCGGCGATTGCGACGAATTCCCCTGCAAGAATTTGCATCCGGCCGCCGACGGCGCCGAACGCCTTCCCCACAATTACAAAGTGTATAACCTCTGCTCTATCAAACGATTGGGCGTGGAGAAATGGGCCGAACAGCAGGCCACGGACACACGCAAGCGATACTTCGAGGGCAAAATGGTCATCGGCTCCGGGCCGCAATTGCAGTAAGCCGTTTGCCCTTGCGCCAAAAGATTAATAAGATTCATTCCAAAGAGATTGATACAACCATCTCGAAATGGCAGTATCAATCTCTTCTTTCAATTGGTCTCGAGAATGATATAAGCGGCTGATATTTATATTGATAGAGTGGCGCAGCCATTTGGATCGGTAGCGCCACTTCCTTGAAATATCCTATTCCAGACCAATCCATACAGGCGAGAACTGCAAAGCAGGACTTGCAATGCTTGTTTTCTGTTCCATTTCAAAAGGAAAACGAACACGATTCCTTGGTTCTTTGGAATAAGTTAATGTACCGGCCGAGTTCATGAAAATGAAATACCCGACGCCGGGTTTCATCGTGCTGAGCGTGCCGAGAGCAAAAGCAGGTAAATAGAAATTGCCCGCATTGTCCCGCACCAAGAACACATTCGAAATTATTGACGACAGTGAGGTTGCGACCGAAGTTCCCTCAGGACGCAAAAACGGGACGAAATTCCAACCGGACGAAAGCGCTATCGGGTAATCGGCCGGATTGGCAAGCGTTCCGGTTATGGTTAGAGTGTCCTGTGCCGACATGAAAACATGGTACGCAGAGCCAGCGCTCCACGAAGTTAGAGTGTTTGCGTTCGAACCGGGGACGAACGAATTTTGATTTTTGTCCAAAGCCACAACCAAATTGCCCGAGATGCCTTGGAAGACTGCCGATGCAGCTGCCTGCGAAGGGACGATATTCGATGAAATTTCGTTCCATCCGGCTCGGAGAGGAATCGAAATTGACGGGGAAGCCCCGCCCGAGACATTCAATGTGTAGTCTTCAGTTTCGCCATAGGAAGAATATCCGCAAGCAATCGGCGTGGTATTGTAAACAATTCGAATTCTCATTCTCTTTTCGCCGGCTGTGGTTCCATCCGGTACGGAGATGCTCCCGGTGTATGGCCCGCCACCCGGATTCCCTGAGACTGCGATTGATTCGCCGGCATCGTCGAAATCGCCATCTGCATTCCAATCCACCCACACACCGCATCGGTCATAGGTGTATCGATTCCCATTAACAATGGAGAAAGGATATGCCGTCCCGGGCAGGATTGTAGTCGAAATTGTGGAATAATTAGCATAACCAGAGGCTGAACAGGCAGAGGTATTGTTGATTGTCCCGATTGTAACGCCGGAAATATATTCATCGCACGAAGCCGAGACCGTGCAATACAGCGATGCAAGGAAATTAAAAGATTTTTTTGCAGACCAATAGCTGGAATCCGTTGCGCCAACTGCTCGCACTCTCCAGAAATAAGTTTGGTCGAACGTCAGCGAAACTGTCTGGTAGTTCGTTGCTGTGGCAGAGGCAGAGGCGACATCGGTCGTGAAGGTTGAATCGGTCGAAATTTGCACTCGGTAAGCAGTAGCGCCTGCCGATGGTGCCCACGAAAGAAGAGGCGGATTGACGGCTACGTTCGCATTGTTCGCCGGCGAAGAGAGCACAGGCGGCGCGATCGAAGGGCAGGCCACATAGAAAGTCATTGAGTTCCCGCCTGAGGCTCCGATTTGGCTGATTCGCAGACCGCCTTGGGACATATCCGCAAGAAACGGCGACGGGTCGGTCGTTGAATTGAACTGGGTACGAAGCTCTTGCGAACAAAAATAAGCATCATAGATATTTCCATCCACGGTTAACGATCCTTCCGGCCTGTAGGCATAGACTTCGTCCGGTGGGCCGTCGGCATTGCCGTTCAGGTTCGGGTTGATTCGATAGACGACGATGCCGCTGCCGGGCAAAGTCGAATCCAACGAGCCGGAAGCCTTCCTATATTCCACAACGAAGAATTCATTGTCGGAATTGAGTGCCCGGATTCGAAAGCAATTGTTCGTGGGCATCGAGAGATTATTAATTGTATAGGTGCCAGACGTGCTGATTAGTGGAATAGAATCGATCCATCCGCCATATTTATACTTCATATAGGCGCACATGTGCCCGCTGCCCCATTCCATAAGGTCCCAAGGCCCGAGCGGGCTTATATCGCTATTTGTATATCTGTATAGGTCGGGCGCGCCCAAGGTGTGGAACATCTCGTGCGAAAGGACCGAGTAGTCGCTCTGCACTAAGTGGTCCCTGATTTGGAAATTGTATGTCCAGACCTGTTTCCCGTTGATAGAGGATGCCACAGTGTATAGCGCCCATTTGTGGGGCCATAGGAGCGTGGACCAGGCGGTGGTGCTGCCGCTCGCGACGAAGCAAATATTATCAACGTATCCGTCGTTGTCGTTGTCGATGACAAGCGAAGGCGGAATCGAGTCTTCGATTGCGCTAATGCAGCGCGCCAGCAAACCATGTTCCCTTTGTGCACGATCGGCTTCCAGGTAGCCGTTGGGGTTGGCCACGGAATATGGCATATAGAACGACCGAGCATTTGTATCCTGATACGAAATCACGAAAGTACCCGCCGATGACGGATAGAAGCTGCTATTGACAGTCAGTTGGTTGTATGATACTTCGGTGAAATAGCTTTTAAGCGAAGTTTGCGAAGTGGAATTAAACATTCGATTGTAGCGCGAGAGGGAATCGGTGAATTCCGCTTCGCCTGCGAAACGAATGAAAACCACGATATTGTTGATCAGGCCGGTGTTTGCGACCTGTGTCTCTTCGTATTTGCTCTTCGAGGGTTTCAGTTTGGGCCTTGCTGGTTCGGCGAATGCTTTTCGTCGCGCTTTAATGTATTCGGCCGAGTGCTTGGCGTATGGCTTCAGGCCGTGCGCGGCCGGGTTGGCAGAGTTTGCCCGGAACTCAGAGGGCAGAAGGTCGGCGCCACGCTCCACGGCGTAGTAGTAATATCCGTCGCTAACGTTTTGTATGATAGTGAAGCCGGCGGCGTCGTGGTACCAATTGTAGAACTCGTCCCCAGAAGCGTAGCAGTCAATTCTTTGACCATCGGGTTGGAAAATCGTTACCGGAAGGTTCTTGATTGGCGCGGCGATGGCCAGCGAAGATAAAAATAATATGCAGAGGAAGCCGATAAAAAGATACTTTTTCATTTTGCCTTGGTGGACTGTTGCAATATTTCAAAAACTAATGGATACAAATTATACAAAAAAGCCAGCCTCGCAAAGGAATATTTTGTTTAATATAAAATTAGTATATAAAAATAATCTAATAAAGCGGCCACATCGATCGCTGCACAAGTTTTGGCCGGTAAATAACTGTTCCATATGTTACACTGATTTGATAGCAGTATTATGCCATACAATTTAGTTTGATTGTAAGTTGCAAGTTAGAATTTGGGGCTTCGCTATTTTGTGTGGGTTATTCTAATCTTGAGAGAAATATAAGCCCA
>CAZSWR010000031.1:0-34530 GCA_964610885.1 uncultured Hyphomicrobiales bacterium
TATAAATCATGGCATTTACATTTTTCTTCCGCGACAGCCACACCCTCGAACAGGTCATCAAGTACTTGCTTCCGATCATTGACGGAATGCGAAAGGTGAAAGTCTGGGACGCGGGCTGCGCAATGGGCCCCGAACCTTACACATTCGCTATCCTCTTGGCCGAACGAATGGGGTACTTCGCATATAAAAACGTTGAAATACACGCGACCGATATTGACGAAACAAATACATTCGGCAACATAATAACCGAAGCAATCTATCCAGAACAAGAACTCAGCCGTATGCCGAAAGACATTTTCGACAAATACTTCGCGCCAACCGACAAGCCGGGCATGATGAAACTCGACGACCGCATACGCTCTCGCGTTAGTTTCACCAAAAACGATTTGCTGAATCTCTCGCCCATTAGCAAGGACTACAGTTTAATCATCTGCAAAAATGTTCTGCTCCACTTGCAGCCACATGAAAGGATTGACGTAATCCGCATGTTCCACAAGTCTTTAGCCAAGGACGGACTATTCACAACAGAGCAAACACAAACAATGCCCAAAGAGTGCGAACACCTTTTCCAAAAACTTGCAAACGACGCTAACGTATATCAAAAAATAGGTTAATTATGAAAGTATCGGTACATAAGAATCCATATATTTATTCATGCCACATGTATATGGTTCGCGGATCATGGAATGCAATTGTCGATGTCAATACGCTTATCGATCCCGGTACCGACAAATTTATACTCGACGACATTGCCGACCTCTCCACAGGGGTCGGCAAAAGGAAAATTGAGCAAGTCATCCTTACGCACGAGCATTTCGACCACTCGGGCGGGCTGAAATGGGTCATCGAAGAGTACAATCCCAAGGTCTATGCTTTCTCGAAAATCAAGGGCGTTACCCACCAACTGCACGACGGAATGCACCTGCGCGTCGGCGATAGGGACGCAATGATAATACACTCGCCCGGCCATTCGCACGATTCGATACTGATATACATCGAAGAGGACGGAGCGCTTTTCTCAGGCGATACACCACTGACTATCAAATCTCCTGGCGGCACATACATTCGCCCCTATGTGGACGTGCTCGAACGGCTCGCTCGGCTCGAAATCAATGCAATCTACCCGGGCCACGACGACCCAATTACAACTGGTGCTAAGTCTTTTATCAATAGGACACTTGAAAACGTCCGTGCAAGCAAGATAATTGATTAGTAATTTACTTTAAGTCTCCACGCTATTCTATTGTTTATCATTCTCTTAGGTCATTTCATATAAACTTCACCTCCCTTTGTGAGCTTATTGAAGTAAGTGCTTTTTATTAAATACGTAAAACAAAATCACTACATTCATATTGTGGGGTTTTCTTCACGCACCCCTAAATCCCCTCTTTCAAGAGGCGACTTAAAATACAATTTATAGCAGACTAACAATATGATTAGATGTATTCTTATCCCTCTCTAACAAGAGGGGTTAGTGGGTGTGTTACATAATTTGATTGACACGCTGAATTTTTATTAATTAATAGTTTCTACTTCTTTGTTGTATGGGTATCATCTATTGTTGATTTTAAGGAATGGAATATAAAAAGCATGGTTCATGCCAGACTGAACATGAGTTACCCCAATAATATCTGCATTCATCAAGAAGAGTAATAGTTACGGATAGATACCGCGTAGCGGTTGTTGTATTGTAGTGATTTTTTCCCGTTTGCATGTCATACCGCATAGCGGTTTTTGTATAATACTCTGCATGAATCAACCAAACATATAGAACATTCGCTACGCGAAATCTTTTCCAAAAATCAAACAATATGCTACAATACAACAACCGCTACGCGGTAAAGAATAATTCTAATATAAGGAAAAATGAATTCTTGTTCATCTTTCCTTTCGTCATTGCGCTGCCCTTGAAAATAAAGTGGCAGTCGCCACCTAATTTTGACTACTTGGTCGATATGGTATTTGGTACATTACCCATACAAATCGCCACAGAACCACACTATTGATAAACCAGAGTTTTCCACAAATGTTAATAACTTTATCCACACCAAAATGATACAATCATTCTTTACAAGCTATTTTACAGATACTTACTGCATTTCATTAAAGTCTTCAATTGAACATATAGCAATTTCTTAAGTATAAATTATTTTTCGTTGAATTATATTCAATTATCACATTTCACGTAAACTTTTTTTCAAGTACGCACTGGAGTTTTCCACAAAATTTCATAATTTTGCACATGTTGATTTCGTAATTTCTGAGGAAACTTATGAATTTGAGATTGGAAGGGAGAGTTGCTTTGGTTTGCGGTGCTTCGCAAGGCATAGGCAAAGCAATAGCGAACCAGCTTGCGGATCAGGGTGCAAGTGTAATTGTTACATCGAGAAGCGAAGATAAGTTAAAGCTCGTTTCGTCGTCTTTGACCTGCAAATTTGGCCAAAAGCACGAATATATCACTTGCGATTTTTCTGACAAACAACAAGTGGAGAAATTTATCAAGCAAGTGTCGCATATCGATAATATTCAAATACTTATAAACAACACAGGCGGCCCTGATCCGGCTCCCCTTTCGTCCGAAAGCCCGGAGAACCTCGAGAATGCGTATTTTCAGCACGTAATCGTTTCGCATCGGCTTGCTTTGGCCGTATTGGATTCGATGAAGGCCAACAGGTACGGAAGGATTATCAACATCACATCAATCGGAGCAAGGCAACCAATTGATAATTTAGGTGTCTCGAACACGATCAGGAGCGCCGTGGCCGGATGGTCCAAAACGATTGCCACCGAAGTGGCGCCGTGGGGCATCACGGTGAACAACATACTTCCGGGCTACACCGCCACCGAACGAATGGAAAGACTGAACCAATCTCGAGCAGCCGCACAGGGCAAAACCGTTGATGAGATTGCTTCTTCGGTGATTAGCGGGATTCCGGCTGGCCGCTTCGTTACGCCCCAAGAGATTGCTTTCCTTGCGGGATTCCTCGCATCTGAAACTTCTGCAATGATCACAGGTACTTCAATCCCCGTTGATGGCGGATTTCTAAGGTGTTTATAGAGTTCATTTTTACCTTAGGCAATCGCTTCAAAAATATAAAACATAAAGGGATACGAACGCAGGTTTGGAAAGTGGATTAACTGTGGAAAAAAAAATTAAAATTTTTCTTGTAATTTAAATAAAAGCATTGTAAGTTTGCTCAAATTCTAATTCTCCTTTTGCAGCATGGGGGGAATTACAGACCGAAAAATTTGACTCTTGAATATGAAATTTCGACTTCTGTGCTCTGAGGGCGCGGCGGGAGAGCTAAGTTTTCATAAACACTTACACTCTTGAAATCAATTCATGCTGCTTCGAAGTAGTTTATCGACAGCGTTTGGCTGTTGGATTTTTCAATAGAGCATGATTTTTGATTTAAATGAGCGAAAGCAGTCGCAATATAACCCCTAAAATCAAACTCCTCGTTTTGCTCGGAGCTGTCATCGTTAGTATAGCAATACTCGTGCCAATTGCTAACAAATGGATGGCTTCAAATACAGTTAAAAAAATTAACGTCGTCGGCAATTCAATGATCCCCGAAAGCGAGATCGCCGACCGCGCTGGTAGCGGCTCCGGCAGGCTCGACACCATCCAGGAACGTGTCTCGGGCCATCCCTTCGTGGAGGAAACTTACGTTACGCACAACCGCTTAGAGCAAATCAATATCGAAATCAAAGAAAAAACTCCAATCGCATTCGTTACGTCGCCGGACGGAAGCCTTTCGTACATCGACAGGAAGGGCACACCTCTTCCCTATCGTCTCTACGAGCAATTCCGCGACCTTCCCGTCATTCGCAACATTTACGACGGCAAAGCGGTGGACTTCGCTGCATATCGCACGGCATTGGAAATAATCGACGAACTCCGCGTTCCCGAGCATCAAGCCGTGAATGCTGACATTTCCGAAATTGTATATGATACCAAAACTGCTGAGTTCTCTATGCTCACCTCGGACACAGGAACTCCCGTATTGATGGGCGAAGGTTCGCACATCCCGGAGAAAATCGAGAAAATGGCTACATTTTGGCGCAACAGGTTGCCAAGCGAAATTAGAAAAAAATATAAATATATAGACCTTAGATGGCAGAATCAAGTCGTAGTGGCTTGATTTACCTACAGTTTATTTGGTGAAAATTATGGCAAAACATACAAAAGATACGGCTCAAACAAAAAACATCTCTGTTGGATTGGACATCGGCACGGCCAAGGTTTGTGCATTGGTGGCCCAGCCGGGCGACATGCCGGAGTCTTTAGACATTTTGGGAATCGGCATAACCGAAAGCGAAGGCTCGCATCGCGGCGTGATTACTAACATCGAAAAGACCACCGAAACGATTCAAAGAGTTATCGACCAAGCCCAGCAACAGGCCGGAATCGAAATCAAAGAGGTTACAGTCGGCATCGCCGGAGACCATATCGAGTCCTTCCAGACGCAAGGCATCGTGGGCATCTCGAACCCGAACCGCGAAATCTCCGAGCATGACGTGCAGCGCTGCCTCGACGAATCCCGCAAATTTGCCATTCCTGCCGAAAAGAAGATTCTTCACGTGATTCCGCAGGAATTCATTATCGACGGCCAAGACGGCATCGTCCATCCAATTGGCATGAGCGGAGTCCGAATGGTAGCCGACGTGCACGTCGTTACAGGCCTTCTGACTGCCGTTCAAAATATTTATCGCTGCGTGGAGCGAATCGGCCTGAGCGTGAAGGATATCGTGCTCGAACCATTGGCCAGCTGCAATGCAGTGCTCGAACCCGAGGAAAAGGAAGTCGGCGTCGCGCTAATCGATATCGGCGGCGGCACAACTGATATTGCCATATTTGAAGAGAATATTATTCGATATACTAAAGTAATTGCCTTGGCCGGCAAGCAAGTTACCGACGACGTCCGCAAGGGCTTGGGTATCATTGCTTCTCAGGCCGAAAGAATCAAGAAGGAATACGGCCACGCCTACATGCCTTCGATTATGAACGACGAAGTGATAATGATTCCGGGCATCGGCGGGCGCAAACCAAACGAGATCACAAAAAGCCTGCTCTGCCAGATTATTCAGCCGCGTATGGAAGAAATCTTCGAATTCGCGCTCGCAGAAATCCGACGCAGCGGCTATGCCGGTTCGCTCGGTGCTGGAATCGTGCTCACTGGCGGCTGCTCTTTGGTGCGTGGCGCCGAAGACTTGGCCCACGAAATATTTGGAATGCCAGTGAAAATCGGAATTCCTTCGGCCATTTCATATACCGGGCTGGCTCCCGAGATCAAAAATCCTATATATTCGACCGCCGTCGGATTGGCTCTGCACGGCATGAACAAAGGCTATAGCGAAATTCGCGACCACGCCACAGAGGACATGAAAAAATCTTCAGCAGCAAAAGAGGGTGGTTTCATTAATAAAATTAAAAACTTTTTTGAAGAACTATAAAATTGAATACGAACATTAGTAATAAATAATTCTGAGGGGGATATGATTGAATTGGATACTTCTTATGCAAGCGGTGCAAAAATCCGCGTGATCGGCGTCGGTGGCGGCGGCGGCAATGCAATCAACAGCATGATCAAAAGAGGACTAACCGGCGTGGACTTCGTCGTAGCAAATACGGACAGGCAAGCGCTCGAACACAACTTAGCTAAAATCAAACTCCAAATTGGTAAAGAAACCACCCGCGGGCTTGGCGCCGGCGCAAATCCCGAAGTCGGCAAGGCATCCGTCCAGGAGGTCTCCGACGAGGTACGCGAAGTGCTCAAAGGCAGCGATATGCTTTTCGTTACTGCCGGTATGGGCGGAGGCACTGGCACGGGCGGCGCTCCTATCATTGCCCAATTGGGCCAGGAACTTGGAGCACTCGTCGTCGGTATCGTTACCCAACCATTCGCATGGGAGGGCCGCAAACGCTTCACAGTGGCCGAAAACGGCATTGCTGAATTGCGCCAGAACGTCGATGCCCTTATCGTTATTCCCAACCACAGACTTCTTGAAATCATCAGTGCCGATACCAGCCTCGAGGAAGCATTCCAAAAGGTGGACGAAGTGCTCTACAACGCCACCAAAGGCATTGCCGATATTATCTCGTGCCACGGTTTGGTAAACGTTGACTTTGCCGACGTCCGCACAGTTATGAAAGGCATGGGAGACGCGCTTATGGGTATTGGTTCCGCCTCAGGCCCCAATCGCGCAGTCGAGGCCACTCAGAATGCTCTCAATTCGCCTCTGCTCGATGGTATTTCAATTTCCGGCGCTCAGGGCGTGCTTGTCAATATTTCCGGCAGCCGCGACATGAAAATGCAAGAAATCAGCGAAGCAGTTTCGATCATCGAACACGCAGCCGGCGACGACGTCAACCTGATTCATGGCGTCGTTTATACCGAAGAGCCAACTGACGTGCTCACCGTTACGGTCGTCGCTACCGGCTTCAAGAAAGCTGAAGTCTCCGCGCACGACGAAATCCCACAAAGGCAACCTCATAAACAAGAATCTATCTTTGGAAACAACAACATTGTCCGCGATCCGAAGACTACTTTAGGCCTCTCGCCTGTGCCGATGCCCCAACCAGCAACTGGTTTCAGCAACGGCAAATTCACTCAAGTCGCGGTTTCGGCCCAGCAGCCCTATGGAATGCCGGACAGAAGCCCGTCGGGTTCGGCGCTCAAGAACTATGACGAACCCACATTCATCCGCAACGGACAATCCGCTCGCCAGGATTTCGATCGTAATTTGGGCGAAATGGAGATGGCCGGCGAAAGGAAAATCAAAACTATCGACGAGGCCAGAAAAAGAGACCTCGAAAAGCCTGCTTTTTTGCGGAAAATCATGGACTAATACAGCGCTAGGTTTGGTTGGTACAAATCCATAATCTACTCCTAATCTCAGTTAGACAAAGCCGCTTCCACCACACAGGAAGCGGTTTTTTGTTTCAAAGGTACCGCCAGACGAAACCAGAGATTTCGGTTATATATCGTTTGGGTGCGTAAACATCAGTAAAAGAAAGTATTTGTTGCGTATTGATACCGCGTATCGGTTGTTATTTAATACTCTGCATTAATCAACCAAACATATAAACATTCGCTCGCGCGAAATCTATCCTGAAGAGTCAACATTTTTCTACAATATAACAACCGCTACGCGGTACAAAGAAATATTGAGTTCTGCATCACACAAAATTGTATTTGGTACAGTACCCACACAAAGCGTTATAGATCTGAGGTTTCCTATCGTACAGTGAAATGTGCTCTTGCAATGATCAACCAATTTGAGCGAACTGATTGCAGGAAGCTGCGATTAATATTTTCGCATATTCTTCGTGTAATATTCTTAAATTGTAGATTCGTATCGTGCATTTCGGTTTCGAATCGATGGCGGGCGAGTGTATAGTCTTAATATTTAACAAATGGAAAAATTGCCAAAAATAAACAGAATCTACGTTTTGCTAACTCTCGGAGCGCTATTGGCCGCCGCAGTGGTTTTCGTCTATTACGAATGGAACGAAAGCAAGGACGAATATATTGCCATAGCGAAAGAAAGCACTCAGAACCTCGCCGACGCCATGAGGCTCAGCATCGAAAACGCAATTCTGAGCAATAACGAAATCGAAACGCAAATCGTCGAAAGGCTCAATTCTGCTGCTTTTATTGCCGGTTGCTATGGTAAATCCAGCCAGCCCAACTTTGCCGAAACAGCCGACGAGCTTGGGATTACTTCTCTTTATTTAATTGACGAAAACGGCCAAGTTCGCCGCGCATCCGACGGATTCTCCGGCGCAATTGCTCCCGATTTAATTAATCGTCTGGGCGAAGCAGAGCTGGAACGAGGCGAATATTCAGAACTGGGAATCATATCTGTGGATTCGTCCCTTGATGATATTTACGCTGTGGCGAGGCGCACCGCCCTGGGATACGCCGTGGCGGGATACAGCGCCGAAAAGCTCTTGGAATTCAGAAAAAGAATCGGTATCGGAAAGCAAATCGCGGAGATTGGCGACAACCAAGACATCGCATATTTAGTGCTCCAAGACACAGTCGGCATTATTTCGGCCACGCCAAACATTTCCGAAATCTCGTCGATCGCCGCCGACTCTTTCCTGCTCGAAGCATATTCACGAGGCGAAACTATGTCGCGTTCGCTTGCATTTGCCTCGGACAACGTGCTGGAAACTGTGGCTGTGCTTTCCATCGGCGATGAGCCTCCAATGCTGATCAGGCTTGCCATTTCGATGGTGAAATTCGACGAGCTGCTCCGCCAATCGCTCACGAGAAACATTGCGCTGGGCATAGGATTCTTTGCTGTTAGTTGCTTAGCGTTCTATCTTGGATTTGTTCGGAAAAGGTACTCTTCGCTTCGGGCCGAGCACACCCGGCAAAAGAGCCTGAACGATTCGATACTCGAAAGCATTTCCGATTGCGTCCTCGTGGTGGACTCGGAGAGCATCGTGATGCTTGCAAACGACGCTTGCTCGCGATTCTTCGGCTCGGACACCGTTGGCAAGAGCGTTTTCAACCTGTCCGGCGACGGGATGCCTTGGTTCCGCTTCGAGCAGCCTCGCGCGACGTATTCCGAGACAGAAATCGAGTTGGACGGATCGAAGAGGCCGATTGGATATAGCATTTCCGAAGTGCGTTCCGAGGATGGCCAAGCGCGGTCGTGGGTGATTGTTTTCAACGACCTCACGGAATTGAACGAAGCCCGGCGCCAGGCCGAAAGGCGCGACAAACTGTCGGCAATGGGCGAACTATCGGCCCAGGTGGCTCACGAGATTCGCAATCCGCTCAATTCAATCAGCATCATCGCGCAAAGGTTCCTCTTGGAGTTCCAAGCGGCCGATTCCGACGAAGAGTTCAAAAACTTGGCGCGGTCGGTGCGCTCGGAGGCCGAAAGAGTGAACAAGATTATCCGGCAATTCCTCGAATTCGCTCGCCCCAAAGAGATTCAGCCCACCGCTTGCGACGTAGCCGAACTGCTCAAGAATTGCGTCCGGTTCATTGCTCCGGCGGCCGAAGCCAGCCACATCGAGATCGCGCTCGATTGCCGGTTCTCCGAGATTATCATGGCAGACGAGGACAAATTGAAGCAAGTGTTTTTGAATATAATACAGAACTCGGTCGCTGCGATGAAAAATGGTGGGAAATTAGAAATCCGCCTTGCCGAATCGAATGGATGGGTAACTATTAGCTTTGCCGACAATGGCGAAGGAATTCCGCCGGAGAACTTGCCGAAGATTTTCAATCTGTACTTCACGACAAAAAACGATGGCTCCGGCCTGGGACTGAGCATCTCGAACCAAATCGTAGCCGAGCATGGCGGCCAAATCACTGTGGACAGCAAGCCGGGCCAGGGAAGCACCTTCCGCATCGAATTGCCATGGAAGAAGCGATAGGTGTATGATGATAAGAGTATAATATATTTTGGGATCTATAACGTTTTGTGTGAGTACTTTATCAAATACTATTTTGAGTGAGTTGCAAAATCAAGATAGTGTTTTACCGCGTAGCGGTTGTTATATTGTAGCATATTGTTAGATATTTTATACAAGATTTCGCGTAGCGAATGTTTTATATGATTGGTTGATTCAAGTAGAGTTTTATACAACAACCGCTATGCGGTATAAATCCGCAACAATTACTTTCCTTGAGGAGTGCAAATTATACTGATAGCCTGTGCATATTCAATTCGTCATTGTACCATATTCTTAGGAGCCTGTTGAAATAGTACAAGAATTGCAACAATGGGGCTTGCCCCATTGCACACATCGTGGTAACTCATTGATATATCGACAAATCCCCCACCCACCTTTGCCAAAGGGGGCTAAAGAATGTAATATGCTAATACATTGATAATGTTGCAGATAGAAATCGTATCCAGCCCACGGGTTAACCCATGGGTTGTTAGGGATACTTATTCAAACGGATTTTAGGAGTTCTTGAAACGGAAACGCCCAACGAACAGTTTCAGTGACAGCCATTGCTTGAAGAATATCATGGCTTTGTGGACGGGCGAGACTCTGATTTTCCCGCGCCAGACGTTGTATTCGTTCAGTTCGATTTTTTCGAGCAGGCGGTAATAGATGGCGTCCATCATTTCGGCTGTGAAGACAGTGTTTTTCTCGTCGGGATGCAAGTATGTCCGGGCTTTGTAGAAGTATTCACGTGCGCGGCTGGCCTGGAATCGCATCAGTTCGATGAAGTTGTCGTTATAGACTTCGTTCATCAGGTCTTCCTCCGAGTAATTGAAGCGGCGGAGGTCCTCCTGAGGAATGTAAATATATCCGCGGTCTTTGTCGGCTTTGACGTCTCGCATGATATTCGTCAGTTGGAGCGCATAGCCAAGGTTCACGGCGTATTTTTTGGTGTCTTCGTATTTGTGCCCGAAGACGTCGATCGTGATCAGCCCAACGACGCTCGCCACGGAGTAGCAGTAGTCCTTCAGTTCCTCGAATGTTTCGTACCTGTTCCGGTAGAGGTCCCTGCGGCAACCATCGATGAGAGTCAGGAAGTACTGTTTCGGAATCTTGAACCGGTCAATCATGCTGACGAACGGGGCGAGCACGGAGTTTTTAATCTCGTGGCCATAGACACGTTCGATAACGCCCACCCACCAGTCCAAGCGGCGATTTTTCCTTTCGGCGGCGCCGTCTCCTGTTTCGTTTTCGTTGTCAACTATATCGTCGATATAGCTGCAAAAGGCATAAATAGAGTTCATTGCGTTACGTTCTTCGCGAGGCAGGAACGAAAAAGAAAAGGAGAAATTCGATTTTTCCACGCGTGGGTGCGGTACCTGTTCGAAGTCTGCCAATTCAATTTGAGTTATAAATTCCATTTAATACCAATTAATTAAAAAACAGCTACTCAATATAATAAATTTTATCAAATAAACAGCATAAAATCTGTGAACTTCTTAAAATTGAATGGAAAGAGGCTATTGTGACCTGCGCAGAGATTAGCTGATGTGGTGATGTGATGATAACAGTTGCAAGGAGCAAGGTACAAGGAGCGAGGAGCAATGTACAAGGAGTAAGGTACAAGTTGCAAGTAGAATGATGTGTAGGGGCACGGCGAGCCGTGCCCCCTACGGATGTAAACTGGTAATGAATTCAAAAGTATTCCTTGATGATTGATACTCGGGCGGGTTTGGAACCCGCCCCTACTACAGTTGTGTCACGACTCAGAGGTGTGGCAAGTCTCTGTAAATACCGATCTTGTCTTCCGTTGCCCCGCCTCGCGAGACGGGGGTATTCATATTCACCCCCTTTGGGGTTGGTTTTATATCGCTACATTGTTTCCACACAAACAAATCACAATAATCAAACGAATTATATTAATCACAGTTCAGACAATCATCACATCAGCTCATCAACATGGTTTTATATTTGTGGTTTCTTTGTCCGAAGAGAATTTTTTCTTAATTTGCAAAGTTATGCCCGAAGCATAATTTGAAACTATTTTGCCAGAGTTTTCGAGTACACTCTCAAAATGTGGCAGTAATGAATTAAAAATTTCGAGCTTAAGTATTGAATATGGAACAAGATAGTAATTCTCTTTTGCGAACAGAGCTTGCCGCGCTCCTTGCTGACTACGAATTCCGCAAGGAAACCTTAGCGCGAATCTTGGAGCATTACTATTGGCGCGAATTGGGCCAATTACTACTTGAATACATGACTTTGGACGTTTCGAACAAAAGAGTGAAACGCAAAATCGAGATACTTATTGACCAAATTGATTCCGGAATGGGCATCAATATCGATCTTGCCGCCGCCCAAGCCGAGGCCGAATTGAGCGAATACGAAAGGCGCGTCGAGGAAGCCCGGAAGAAGGTGATCTTCTCGAAAAGCGAGTTGTGCATCATTCCCACTAAGGCCGAAACCGACAAGGCTATTAGGCTGTTCGCAGATTTTGCAATGTGTTTCCATCCGGATATCAACCCCAACCGAACCGAGCAGGACAAAGAAATTTGGTGGAAAGCCCGCACGCTTTTCCGCGAACTGCGGTATAGCGACCTCGACGAACTCCATCGCAGGTGGGTGCCCCAAGTGCTCGTCGCGGAGGCTCCCAACGAAGTCCTCACAGAGTATGTGGCCAACGAGATGCGGAGAAAGATCGACACATTGAAAAATGAAATCGATCGCATGAATACCACGTTCCCATATATTCTCGAAGAGAAAATCCTTGATCCTGATTGGATCGCCTCCGAAAAACAGAATTTGAAACGAAAGAAAGAGTATCTCGTCAGGCAGAGAATCGTCCTCGATTTGGAACTCTTGAACTATCGCTAAACGAAGAATTGCATGAAACTCTATAATTTTAACATAATCGATTACGTAACCGAATCGGCTCCACTCGCCCGCGGGGAAGAGTTTTGTTTCGATTGCAACAATGATTGCAAATGCTTTGGGGACTGCTGCCGGAAATCGCATGTGTTCCTGACGCCGTTCGACATCATTATGATGAAAAAGCAATTGGGAATTTCGAGCAGCGAATTCCTTGAAAAATACACTGCCATGCCCTCTTCGTCGGAGTTTCCGTTCCCTGCGCTCATGCTCCGCAACGAGAACGAACAATGCCTGATGATCGATGGAGACGACTGCTCTGTTTACGAATCGCGCCCGTTGGCCTGCAGGCTGTACCCGCTGGCGATTCCACCAAACGAATCGAGATTCCACCTTATGACCGATGATTTCTGCGAAGGCCACCTGTCCCGGATTGCCCACAGCCCCGAGGAATGGGTCGAGCGCAACAAAGCCGCGAAATACATCGAGTTCCACAACAGGTTCATTCAAATCATTTCGGACAGCCGTTTCGAGGATGGTACAATCGAGCCGGTTAAACTCGAAATGTTCTACATGGCATCGTACGACATAGACCGGTTCCGCGATTTCGTATTCGACAGCATCTTCCTTCAGCGCGTCCAGGCCGACGAAGATGAGATACTGGAATACCGCACCAACGACGAAAAGCTGCTCGAGTATGCCATGAAGTGGATCGAAAAGGAGCTGTTGGGAATTCTCCCGAACGAAAAAAAAGAAATCGCTTGAAATATTAATAATATTAAGTAATTTTGTAATCGAAGAGATTGTTCTTTTTTTAAACCTTACATTTCAGGAGTTTGAGATGCCTATTTTCGAGTTTAATGAGTATAAAATCCCCGTGGACGACGAAGGATTTATGGAGAATCCTGTCGAATGGAACGAAGGCGTAGCTCTCGCGTTGGCCTCCACAGAGAATCTGACCGAGCTTTCAGAAAACCATTGGAAACTGATAAGTTATATTCGTGGATACCACGAGCAATATGGAATTGCCCCGATGATCCGCAAGATGTGCAAAGAAACCGGTTTCCAATTGAAAGAAATCTACGACATGTTCCCCTCCGGCCCGGCCAAAGGCGCCTGCAAGGTAGCTGGATTGAACAAACCCACCGGTTGCGTCTAATCTCGTTCCTCCGAGAAATAAATATAAAAGAAGCCCTGCCCAACGCGGGGCTTTTTTATTTGGTAGTGTTGCTTTGCAACAAAGCCAATTACGAATTTCAAATTAGAAATTACGTTGATTGGCTTGTATGAACTGCTCGTTAATTCATACGTTGACACGCAAGATATAAACCAGCAGTGCCACACCTCGGCGGTGTGGCACTGCTTGCATAATTCATTCGTAATCGCCAATTCCTAATTGATTAATATTCCGGTGGCAGGTTCTGCAATTCCTTGTAGGTGATCACGGGGCCGTCCTTGCAGACGCAATTGTATTAAATTCTCTCATTACTACTACCAAACCATTCAATTAACTGTTCCTTTAATTTAAGAAATGCTCTGTCAGTACATTTTGAATAGCTTGCCTTCATTGCAAAATTCTTGAATACAGACGAAGAAGCTTGGAATCGAGCGTGTTTGCGTATACTCTCAAATGATTCTTTCGGGCGATCAGGCTTCTGCTGACCACCCCTAAGTAGATTATTCTTCTCAGCAAATTCATAAATAGTTTCGTTAAATTCCCAATCAATTGCCGATTGCAAATGTATCGGTGATGGTCCCCAGAGCCACTGCTCTAATTCTGGATTGATGGCAATCACAGCACATCTGCCAGTCCATCCGTTAGTCGATAGATCATTAAAAACCTTCTCTTCTACTTGTTCAACCGATTTATTCTTCTCTGCACCGCAGCCTTCGAAGTCCAATTCGATCAGAATATATCTGTATTTGTTTATATAAGTTCTGACAAAAGAAGCTGAATTATTCAGAACTCCCGGGTCATGCTGCGGATGTTTCTTTATATTATAAGTAAACGACAATTTCTCTTTGTCTTTAATATTCTTTAATAGACCATCGAACAATTGATAAGCATCGCCGTCTGCCGTGAGTACCAATAAATCCTTCTGATTATCCAAGGATACCTCCTGCGAATAGAACACTTAAGTCAACATCTTTCTTCCATCCTTTTAAATCAGGATGGTTCATACCGTTCACAATATCCGTAATTCCTCTGTCGGTTTTGGCGAAACAAAGAATACTGTTCAGTTGTTCCACTTGGCTAATTATCATAGTTGAGTGCGTTGCCAAAAACACTTGTGCATTATAAATAGAAGATAGTGATTGAAAAATTGTCTCCACTGCCTTGGGATGAATACCGTTTTCAGGCTCTTCTACGATGAGAATTCCTGAAAAATCGGGCAAATATGCTGGGAGCGTCAAAGCAAGCATCCTCAACGTACCATCGGAAACAAGCCAACTCGGAACAACTATCCCAGTGTTATACTCTACTCTTATATACTTGTGCCTGTCTTCTTCTCTTTCTTGGACATGTATAGAATTCAGGTCAGGCAAGGCAGTTTGCAAGTGCTCAATCCAACGTTGGAATTTTCTTGGTGTTTTCTTTTTGAAATCATCAATAACCCATGGAAGGTTCGATCCATCGGTAAGGAACTTCTTTGATTGGCCTGGAGCACTTGGAAACTTTATTTTCATACTATCCAGAACAAATAGTTGAACACCGTAGATCAGGAAACTACGTAGCCATGTGGAAACTGGAAACTTTGATTCGTCTGATGGCAAATTTCCAAGTGCAGATTTTTTTGTCCCGAACTTGAATGCAGGAAGCCAGCCACCGTTTTTTTCGGCACTAATTTCGTTATAGAACCTATCATTTCCATCATACTTCTTCGTTATAACATTTCTTGATCGATTGGCAGGATACTTAATGTTTAAAATGGTTGCTGGATCCTTGCAGAAAGTAGGGAATTCCATTCGTAATTGTTCATTAATATCTTCAATGCTTTTAAGCAAAATCACTTTTTCTTCAAATATTTCGTGCTCATTTGTTGTTTGATTCAAACGAATTCCAATTTCGTATCGTACAGTAATGAATTCTTTGTCAGATAATAAATCTCTTTTCCCCTCTGGAATAATTGCTTCAATAGCAAATTCAATATCACCTCCCAGCCCTGAATACGTTAAGTCATTGAAATTTGATGATCTTTCAACAACTGCTGTATCAAGCCCTGAATTCAGAATATCGGATATAAATTTGATCGCATCTAAAAACGTTGTCTTTCCACTCGCATTTGCTCCTACAAGCACCTGGAATCTTTCGAGGTCAATCTTGATGTATTTTAAGCATCTGTAATTCTTTACTTCAATAGTTTTAATCATCACCTTCTCCAAGCGATTAGACAACTCTTCCAATAGGCAAAGCATAATATAAATATTTATTCTAAGATTACCAAAAAAAATCCGCACTTCCAGAGCGCGGATTTTTTTCATTCATAAACGCCAATTCCTAATTGATTAATATTCCGGTGGCAGGTTCTGCAATTCCTTGTAGGTGATCACGGGGCCGTCCTTACAGACGTAGTACGGGCCGACGGAACAATGCCCACACTTGCCGATACCACATTTCATGCGGTTCTCGAGCGTCGTGAAGATGTTCTCGTGGCCGAAACCCAAATCCGAAAGCACGGGCATCGTCAGCTTGATCATGATCGGCGGGCCGCAAAGCACTGCAATCGCATTGTCTGCCGAGGGGGCAGCTTCCTTCAGCGCGGCCGGTACGAAACCGATTTTACCCTTCCAGTCCGGGGTTTCGCCACCCGGATCCACTGTGGTGATCAGCTTCACGTCGGGCATTTTCTCCCACTCTTCGAGTTCGTGCTTGTAAACCAAATCCTTGACGCTTTTCGCGCCATATACGATGGTTACGTCTTTGAATTTATCGCGCAAATCGAGAACGTTCCAAATAACGGAACGCACCGGCGGAAGCGCAATGCCGCCGGCAATGAAAACGATGCTCTTCCCGAACCAAGATTCGACGGGGAATGTGTTGCCATACGGAGCACGGAATCCGATTGTGTCGCCCTCTTCGCAATTCGCCAGGGCAGTAGTAACCCTGCCTGCTTTGCGGAAAGTGCATTCCACGTAGTCCTTCCGCGTGGGCGACGAAGCGATACAAAATGTGCATTCGCCCTCGCCAAAGACCGAATATTCGGCGAATTGGCCCGCCTCGAACTTGAACGCGGCCGCCTCCTCGGGATTCTGGAATTTGAGTCGGAATGTCTTCACATCGGGTGTCTCGTCGGTAATCTTCTCGATGCGCATCATGTATGGTTTATACATATTTTTGTCCATTATGCCTCCATTAAGCTTTTAATTTGCTCTATAATGCTCATCTGAGCCGGGCAAACGCGGCCGCAACGGCCACACCCGACGCACGAGACCTGATTAAGTGTTTTCACTGAATAGTCGAATTTGTGTAATATGCGCTGCCGCCAGCGTTGACTCTGCACTTGGCGCGGGTTGTGCCCGGATGTGTGCAGAGTGAACAGCCCGAGCGCGCAGGTGTCCCAAGTCCGAATCCTGCGGCCTCCGTCCAAATTGCTCTCGTCTTGGATATCGAAGCAGGTGCATGTGGGGCACGAAAACGCGCAAGCGCCGCAGCCCAAGCAGGCAAGCGAATTGGCAAGCCATGCCGGATTGTCGTATGCGCCATCGCGGAGCTTTGCCTGAAGAGCTTCCAAATTGAATACTTCCGGCACTTGCGTAACGTGTTTCGATTTGTCAATTGCAGGCGAATCTACGAAGCCGCCCTCGGACTTGGCGGCCAATGCTTCGCCCTTCGGCGTAACCACTTCGGCATAGAAATCGCCATTCTCGACTTCGGTAAGCAGTATGTCCGCATTCCGTTCGTCCGAGGGCGAAGACCCGACCGAAGTGCAGAAGCAGTATTCGTCGTGGTTCTTGCACGAAATGGCAACCAGCGTCAGCCTGTCCATTCTGTTGGCAAAGTGTACGTCGGGGTTTTCCTTCAGGAAGAAGTCCTTCATATATCCAAAAGTAGCGGCGTCGCACGGGCGCAGCCCGAAAAGCACGATTTCTTTGTCGGAAAATTTCGGATCGTTGACCTTGAAAGAATCACCATCTTTTTCGAAAGTGAATAGTTCTTCGCAGCGCGGGAAAACCGTACTTTTTGCCGAAAGTGCCGTCTGGATGTAATCCAAAGTAATTTCGTCGAAGCGCGTTACTTGCCCGAAAAACACTTTCTCACGATTGCGAACCGGCGCCACGATGACCGCACCGGAGGCTTTCAGCCGATCGAACAGTTCGGCTAATTTATCTTTCCGTAATGTTTTTGTTGTCATTGTTTTACCTTATAAAAGTTTCTTTATCATCGACTTTGAAATGAGAAAGTGAATATTCGCTTTCGGCCTTCGTGCCGGGGACTTCGTCAAAATTGTCCTCGACGAACCGGTTAAGTTCGGCGGTCAGCAGCCCGAGCGGAATTTCCATCGGGCAGGCGCGGACGCATTCGCCACAGTTCACGCAGCGGCCGGCCAGGTGCATGGCGCGAATTATGTGCCATTCCATATTCCCGCGCCCCGAGGCGATCGTGGAGATCCATTGCGGTTGGTTGCATTCCACTGCGCATTTGGTGCAATAGCACATCGGGCAGGCCGATCGGCAGGCATAGCATTTGATGCACTTCGACAGTTCCTTCTCCCAGAATTTCCAACGCTCGTCGCGCGGCTTTGCAGTAATCTCTTCGATTAGTGTGCGGGCCTTTTCGGGGATACCCACTTTCTGGGTGGCCACGTATGCCTCGACCTCTTTTGCATTCGAAAATGAAAGCACTTGGCCCTCGGGCGAAACCGTAACGGCGACGATGCTGTCGTCTTTCCATTGGTTCTCGCTCGAGAAAACAAGCATCGAGCGCAGGGCAAAAATGTTCGACACAATGGCAACCTTGCCGTAACGGCGCACTTCGGGTTTGTTCAGGTAAACAGCCAAGTTCTGGACGCATGTGTCGTCGAAAATCAATTTATCAATCTTGTCGGGGCTATCTGCGAAAAACGGCCTGGCAGTGTCTTTGAGTCCTTTTGCGTATCCCACTACCAATCCAACGCCTTCCTTGTCGAATAGTTCCCGCACTCTCTTTTGTAATTGTTCCATATTTATCTCTTTTATTTTTAATATACTTACTTATGAATCAACCCGCAATTGCTTTTCGCTCGAGTTCAGACAACCCAGTCTTGGAATCTGATCCCCGCCGAAAATCAATTGCCAAAAGGACTAAGAAACAAGTTCGCCTTCGGCGTTGATACCAATATTTTCCAAGCGGGCATAGTCCGTGAAAGGCCCCAGTTCGCGGACATTTTCGACCACTTCGTTCACGAGGGCGCCCCATTTGGCACCTTCGGCGGCGGAAACCCACGAGAAAAAGACCCTCTTGGTATCGAAACCGAGGAAATTCAAGAGATTGCGGAAAACCATCCACCGGCGGCGCGCGTGGAAGTTGCCCGACGTGTAGTGGCAATCGTTCGGGTGGCACCCGGAGACAATGACGCCATCGGCACCATTAGCAAAGGCTTTGAGCAGCAACATGAAATCGATGCGGCCCGTGCAAGGGAAGCGCACAATTCGCACGTTTGGGGCGTATTTCACGCGGCTGGTCCCGGCGAGGTCTGCGCCGGCGTATGTGCACCAATTGCAAACGAATGCGATTATTTTCGGTTCGAATTTTTCGTTAGACTTCGGCATATTCCTCTCTCCTGTTTAGTAAAGCCATAACTTCGGAATAGACCTGGTCGTGTGTGTATCCTTGCAGGTCGATTGATTTCGAGCGGCAGAGAGCGACGCAAGTGCCGCAACCCTGGCACAGCCCGGGATTGATTTTCGCAACGGTTTTGATAACGGAGCCGTCGCGGGCAAGTATATCTTCTTTCTCGATTGCCAGATACGGGCAGACAGATTCGCACAGGAAGCATCCAACGCACGTCGAAAAGGTCGGCGGAGCGCAACGGTTCACTGTGGCCACGATCGGCTCGCGTTTCAGTTCGTCGTTGGCGAACAGGGTGCAAACCTTGGCGGCAGCGCCCGAGGCCTGCGAAACCGATTCGGGAATGTCGCGCGGAGCCTGGCAAGCGCCTGCGAGCATGATTCCGGCTGTGTTCGTCTCCACCGGACGCAGTTTCGGGTGCGCCTCGGCAAAGAATTTGTACGGATCGTAGCTGATGTGCAGCGTCTGGGCCAATTGCTCTGCCTCGTCGTTTGCCTGCACGGCGGTGGCGAGCACCACCATGTCGGCTTCGATTTCGAGTGGCATCGAATTCATTAGCGTATCGACACCCTTCACGATCAGTTTGCCGTTCTTTTCGTAAATCTTCGAGACGCGGCCGCGAACGTAATTTGCTCCGTCCTGCTCGATGGCGCGGCGGACAAATTCATCATAATTCTTGCCGGCAGCGCGTATGTCCATATAGAACACATACGATTTGCCGCCATGCACCTTGTGCTGGTACAGCATCGCGTGCTTCGCGGTGTACATACAACAAATCTTGGAGCAGTATTCGATGCCCTTGGCGGGGTCGCGCGATCCGGCGCAAGCAATGAAGACCACCGTCTGTGGCTCTTTGCCGTCGCTGGGGCGTTTGATCGCGCCGAGCGTGGGGCCGGAGGCTGAAGCCAAGCGCTCGAATTGCAAACCATCGATCACGTCTTTGTATTTGCCATAGCCGTATTCGGGGAATTCCGTTTTCGGCAGCGTTTTGAAGCCTGTGGCGACCACCACCGCTCCGATGTCCTCTGTAATGATCTCGTCTTTCTGGTCGTAATCGATCGAATTCGACGGGCAGACGGTGGAGCAGAGCTTGCATTTGCCAGTTTTGAAGAAAGTACATTTAGTGCGGTCGATAACCGGTTTGTTCGGCACGGCCTGCGGGAAAGGTACATAAATAGCTGTCCTGTATCCAAGTCCGGCATTGAACTCGTCGGGGATTTTCTTGATCGGGCATTTCTGCATACACATGCCGCAGCCGGAGCAAGATTTCATATCCACCGAACGGGCCTTTTTGCGAATATGCGCTTTGAAATTGCCGATAAAGCCTTCGATGCTCTCCAATTCGGAGTAAGTATGAAGCTCGATATTCGGGTGCTGCGCCACCTCCACCATTCGGGGCGTCAGGATGCACTGCGAGCAATCGAGCGTAGGGAATGTCTCCGAAAGCTGGGACATGTGCCCACCGATGGAGGGTTCCTTTTCGACCATGACTACTTTGTATCCGGCATTGGCAATGTCCAACGCGGCCTGGATACCGGCGATTCCGCCACCCAAGACGAGAGCTTTCTTCGTGATTGGCACTTTGATCGGGAAAAGCGGCTGGTTGCGTTTCACCTTTTCGACGAGCACGCGCACCATTTCGGTAGCTTTGTCTGTGGTAACGTCGCCCTTTTCGTGCACCCAAGAGCAGTGCTCGCGCAGGTTCGCCATTTCGCACATGTACGGATTGATGCCCGACTCCTCGGCCACTCGGCGGAAAGTCGGTTCGTGCATACGCGGCGAGCAGGCGGCCACCACCACTCCGGTCAGCTTATGTTCTTTGATTGCTTCGCGAATAATAGTTTGCCCGGGGTCCGAGCACATGTATTTATAATCGACGCTGCAAACCACACCGGGGAATTTGCCGGCTTGCTCTGCCACGCGGGCGCAATCGACGGTAGCGCCGATGTTTTCGCCGCAATGGCAAACAAATACTCCAATTCTTGCCATTATTTAGCCTCCTCGATTGGTTTTGCAGTTGTAAATTTCGATGTATCCACGCTGACCATATTCCTCTGAATCCCGAGTTCGCCGTCGGACAGCCCGAGGGCATATCCAATCGCCTGAGTGATGAACAGGACAGGAATCTTGGTTTGTTTGCCCAATTGCTCTTCGATTTCCGGGCGGCGAAGGTCGAGGTTCGAATGGCACATCGGGCAGGCCACGATAATGGCTTCCGCGCCGCGGTCGATCGCGTCTTCGACAATTTTCGCCGATAGTTTGGCCACCAAGTCCGTCCTCGTGATCGAAAGCCCGGCGCCGCAGCATTCAGTTTTGAATGCCCAATCGATGGGTTCTGCACCGATTAGTTTCATCAGTTCTTCCATTGTCTGCGGGTCTTCGTGGCGGTCTTGCTTGACGAGTTGCGGCGGGCGAACCAGCAGGCAACCGTAGTAGCAGGCTACTTTTTTATTCAGCGGGCGCGTTACTTTCTCCTTCAGCAGGGGCGCCATGTGTCCGCGGGCGAATTCGAGCACGTTGAAGATGCGCGTCGAACCGGCGAGCGGCATTTCGATAATCTCGGGGATTTCTTTGTTCAATTTGGCATCCGTGAGGAACTCATGCTGGCCGGCCATCAGGCGCGAATAGCAAGCGGCGCACGGCACGAGCAATTCGCCTAAGCCCTGTTTTTCGGCCAAGGCCAGATTGCGCGCCGGCAGTGCCACGGAAAGCTTGCGGTTCATGTTGTGCGCGGCTGTGGCGCCACAACAATTCCAATCGTCAACCTCGGCCAAATCGATGCCCAGCGCACGGCACACACCGCGGAGCGATTCATCGTATTGCTTGGCGGTTCCGGTTTGCGAACAGCCCGGGTAATATCCTATTGTCATGAATCCTCCTTATTGCCGGTTTTAGCAAAAATCTTTTCAATGGCTTCTTTGCCCTTCACTTTGTGTGGCAAAACGTTAAGCAAGCCTTTCGTAAACATCTTCGGCGAGTTCATTACGTCCTGGAAAAGATGCCCAGTACGCATTTTATAGCCAATGACGAGGCCCATTTCGTGAGTCCTTCCGTTTGAGCGAATCGAGCTGAGAAAAGTCTTGTGAAACGCGATAATATCTTTGGCTTTCGGATGCACCTTGCCCAGGCGAATCGATTCCGAGCGGAGGAAATCCATTACTTTCGGGAAGTCCACTTCCTGCGGGCAGCGGGTGTAGCAGGTCTCGCACGAAAGGCAAAGCCAAATGCCAAGCGAAGTGAGTATTTTCTCCTCGAGAGCCGGCAGGTCCAGCTGGAGCATACGCAGTATTTGGTTCGGAGTGTAGTCCATATCCGAACCGAGCGGGCAGCCGGCGGTGCATTTGCCACACTGGTAGCACATAGCAACGTTTTCTCCGGTATAGTGCTCAACCCTTTGCTTCAGCGTTTGCCTTAGCGGCTCGGGATGTGATGAATCATGCATAATACAAATCCCCGGATTGTAAAGAAAAAAAGCGAGAGCAATAGCGCCAGTCTGCTTTCATGCCCTCGAAGTTATATTGCAGTTTGATTGTTGCGAAATACATAATATATTAATACAAAGTATCATAATACTTAAATCAAATTAATACATAATTATGTAATAAAAAAATTAAATGTTATCTGTTTCACAATGAAAGGTGTTATACGAACAAAGGTTTCGTGAATTCGTGAAATCGCTCACAGATTATTTTTGGGGCAATGCAGAGACTGCAAGTTTATTCTATTGCTTCGATAACATTTTATGTGAGTAAGCACAAAAAATATTATTTTTATAGGAATGGAAAACAATGAAAATGATTCTATGGCGAATTGAAAAGTTACAGTCCACCATAACATAAGCAGGCGCCAGAAAAAGTAATTCTATCGGATTGATACCGCGTTAGCGGTTGTTTTATTGTAGTAGTAAATTTTACTTTGCAAATCATACCGCATAGCGGTTGTTATATAAACACTGCATAAATCTACTAGGCATATAAAACATTCGCTACGCGAAATTAATAATAAAAATCAATATTTCGCTACAATACAACAACCGCTCGCGCGGTATAAAACAATTCCTACTTTAACATGCTCAAATTGTATTTAGGACTTTTGCCCACACAAAACCCTATGGACCAACTCCTTTATACTATCTTTTATATGCTACGAATCAATCTATCGATTCCATCCATATGCGGCATTCGGCATCGCTCGGCATACGCCAATCGCCACGAGGCGAAAGGGCAATGCTCCCGACCTTGATTCCATCGGGCAGGCAGCTGCGCTTAAACTGTTGCGAAAAGAACCTTCGGAGGAACACTTTGAGCCATTTATTAATTGTATCCGCAGGGTATTCATCGCCAAACGCGCGGCCGGCGAGAAACGCAATCTTCTCGGGCGCGAAGCCGAAACGGACGAAGTAGTAAAGGAAGAAATCGTGCAAAGCATACGGCCCGACGATGCCCTCTGTCTCCTGGGCAATCGTGCCGTCCTCCGCCGGTGGGAGCAATTCGGGAGAAACGGGCGTGTCGCAAATATCTTTCAAAATTGACGTGGCCCTGCCCTCGAAAAGCCTATCGGCGCACCATTCGACGATATAGCGAACGAGCGTCTTCGGAATTCCGGAGTTGACTCCATACATGGATATGTGGTCGCCGTTGTATGTGCTCCATCCGAGCGCCATTTCGGATAGGTCGCCCGTCCCGATCACAATTCCGCCCACTTTGTTGGCCACGTCCATCAGTATCTGCGTCCTCTCCCTTGCCTGCGAGTTCTCATATACCACATCCTTAATCTCTTCGGAATGGCCAATATCGCGAAAATGGTTTCGGACGGCCTCGCCGATTGGGATAGTCAGGACTGTGGCTCCGAGCAGTTCCGCCAGTTCGACGGCGTTCGATTTTGTGCGCTGAGTGGTGCCGAAACCGGGCATGGTGATGGCATAGACCCCGGCGCGGTCCAGCATAAGTTTGTCGAAAGTGATACAAGTGGCCAGCAACGCGAGCGTGGAGTCCAAGCCGCCGGAGATGCCGATGACGGCAGTCTTCGCGCCGATATGCCTGAAGCGTTTGGCCAGGGCAGCGGTTTGGATGCTGAAAATCTCGCGGCAAGAGTCGTCGCGTTTCGATTTGTCCGATGGCACGAATGGAGCTTTGTTGATTTCGCGGCGGAGCGAATCGCTCTCGAGTGTTTTCGCCTCGAAGAAAATTTCGCGGTATTCGCGGGCCGGTTCGTCTTGGGAGAAGGAATTGTGGCGCAACCTGTCCGATGCAAGCCTTTCGGTATCTATGTCGGCTGTTACCATATCCGTTTCGAACTCAAAATTCCGCGACTCGGCCAACATATTCCCATTTTCGGCAATCATCAGGTGGCCCGAAAAGAGCAAATCAGTGGTGCTTTCGCCAATCCCAGCGCCGGCATAGCAATACGCAGAAAGCAAACGGGCGGACTGCATCCTTACCAAATCTCGGCGATATTCGGACTTACCCAAGACTTCGTTTCCGGCGGATAGGTTTGCAATGACAGTGGCTCCGGCCAGCGCCATATCCTCGCTCGGCGGCTTGACGGCCCAAAGGTCTTCGCATATTTCAATACCAAATACAATGTTTGGATTCGTTTCGTCGCGAAATAGCAAATCGTTCCCAAGTGGCACTTCGTATTCGCCAATGACGAGCGCATCCGTATCGTTGGCATAGCTGCCGGCGAACCAACGCTGCTCGTAGAATTCGCCACGATTCGGCAGGTAGGTCTTCGGCACAATACCCAAGATTTCCCCGGCTTGGAGAAATGCTGCGCAATTGTACACCTTGCCCTGAATCAGGATTGGCAAACCAACAACGAAAGCCGTATCCAAGGATTCCGTTTGGTCGGCGATTCTGATAAGCGCGTGCAACGCTTTCTTCAAAAGAGATGTTTGGAAGAAAAGGTCGGCGCAACTGTACGAGGTGATGGACAATTCGGGGAATACAAGCAAGCCAACCGAATCCCGGGCGGCCTCTTCCACGGCGGCGACAATCCTATCGCTATTGAAATCCACATCGGCCACTCGAAGCTCGGGCGAGCAGGCGGCAACGCGAATAAATCCAAAATCGCTCATTGAAACATCTTTCAATTCTTATCAAAAAAGCCATTTATTTGTATTCAAAAGGCTATAATCTTCCAGGCCTTCCCATGCAAATAGTCTCTACCTCTCTCCCAGGGGACTGTTTCAAAAGTGTCATTCTCAAGCGAATCGAAGAATCCATTGCCGTTCATAAGTCAATGTTAAATATGGATGTTTCACTTCGTTCAACATGACAGAACAACAGCTTTTTCGCGCTTTTAAGACAGCCCCAGCATGAATGGAAGTATTGGGACTTGCCCCACTGCTTCCAGAAATTACTATTTCAACAGGCGCCTAATAGGCTGTTGAATAAGTATGGATCAGCCATCCCACGGGTTACCCCGTGGGTTCGACCAAAGCCATATCTCCTATATTATCAATGTATTAGCACAATCTTTCTTTATCATGCTTTCGCAAAGGGGGCCAGGGGGATTTGCTAAAATTCTATTAGTCCTCTTCCTGGATCTCGTTCTCGGGCTCTTGGCCGTTGTTGCTTGCTTTGTCGAAAAGGGCAGAAACGAACATACGCGGATCGAAAACGCGCAGGTCGTCAATCTTTTCGCCAACGCCGATGTAGCGAACCGGGATTTTCAATTCGCAGGCGATCGGGATCACGACGCCGCCCTTTGCGGTTCCGTCCAACTTCGTGAGGACGATGCCCGTAATTGGTGCGACTTTCATAAACTCTTTCGCTTGCTGAATGGCGTTTTGTCCGGTCGTGGCGTCGAGGACGAGGAATACGTCGGTCGGGGCGTCATCTTTGAGCTTTTTCATAACGCGGCCGATTTTCTCCAATTCGGCCATCAGACCGCCTTTGTTGTGCAGCCTGCCGGCCGTATCGATGATGACGACGTCGGTGTTTTTGCTGATTGCGGAGTTCAAGGTGTCGTAGGCCACCGCCGCGGGATCGGAGCCTTGTTTCTGTTGGACAATTCCGACGCCGGCGCGTTCGGCCCAGATTTCGAGCTGTTCGTTTGCTGCGGCGCGGAATGTGTCGGCTGCTCCGATGATGACGCTTTTGCCTGCTGCTTTGTAGTTATAGGCCAATTTGCCGATTGTGGTTGTCTTGCCAACACCATTGACGCCGATAACGAGGATTGTGTGCGGAATGGATTCTTCGGGAATGTCATAAATCGCATCGTTTGCGGCCGAAGGCGATTCGATGAGCAGTTTCTCAATCTCTTCGCGCAGTATATCGAAGACTTTTTCGCCTTCCTCGATGTTGTCCTTTTTCACTCTTTGGCGCAGCGAGCCGATAATTTTCTCTGTGGTGTCCACACCGATATCGGAAGTGAGCAGAATTTCTTCGATTTCCTCGATAAGGGCGTCGTCGATCTTCCGGCCCATTCCGAGCACGTTTTGAATTTTGTCCACAAAACTGTCGCGAGTTTTGGCCAGCCCGTCTTTAATCTTTTTTAAGCTAACCGCTTCGACGACGGATTCGGTTACCGCCTGAACTTTTTCGGTTGCTGTCTGGACGACGGAGCTAACCTTTTGTTTAAATTTGTCAAATAATCCCATTACGATTCCTATGTTAATACTATTTATAATCTATTTCCATCTGCGCCGAATACGAAAATCGCCGATTCCGGCAGGCGCACCTTGATTTCTTTGTTCAGCATATTGTCCATTCTCTGCGTGGAGCGCAGTGCAAAGGCGCCGCCACGGGATGAGAAATGCAGGAGTGTTTCGTGCCCGATGTACTCCTGGTTCTTCACAACGGCAGAGAACGAATTAGGGCAGTCATCCGGCCGGCCGTGCAGCAGTTCGACGTTTTCCGGGCGGATCCCGATAGTAACTTTGTCCATGCTCGTTGCGGCGGGTTGCCGAAGGCTTTTTCCGCTAAGCGCGAGCGCAAAGGCGCCGTTTGCCTCCTCGAATCGGATTTCGCCACTGGCCACCAATTTGCCACTGAAGAAATTCATTTGCGGGCTGCCGATGAACCCGGCGGTGAATTGATTGTCCGGGTCGTTGTACAGCGCGCCGGGCGAACCGGTTTGCATCAGTTTCCCATCGCGGAGCACGACGAGCTTGGTGCCCATCGTCATCGCTTCCACTTGGTCGTGGGTTACGTAGATCGCTGTCGTGCCCAATTTGCGTTGGACTTCTGTAATCTCGGCACGCATGGACACGCGGAGTTTCGCATCCAAATTGGAAAGTGGCTCGTCGAAAAGGAAAACCTTGGGCTTCCTGACGATGGCCCTGCCCAGAGCGACCCTTTGGCGCTGGCCGCCGGAAAGTTCCTTGGGTTTCCGCTCCAAAAGAGGAGCCAAACCGAGCATTTCGGCTGTTTCGTGGACGCTTTTTTTGATTTCTGTTTTGCTTTCTTTCCTGACGCTTAGCGGGAAAGCAATATTCTCGAACACAGTCATGTGCGGATACAGCGCATAGTTTTGGAAAACCATTCCGATATCCCGATCCTTGGGCGGCAGCGAATTGACGCAAGCGCCATCGAAATATAGCCCGCCGGAGGTGATTTCTTCCAGTCCGGCCACCATACGCAGCAACGTCGATTTCCCGCAACCGGAAGGCCCCACGAGCACGGCAAATTCGCCTTCGTTTACCTCGAAAGAGACGTCGTCCACGGCAGGCACATCGCCGGAGTAAATTTTCGTAATATTTTTTAATTCAACTTTCGACATAAACACTACTCTCCTTTTTACAAAATTAAAGAAAAAAAAGAATTTACCATCGTTTTCGGTATAAATATTATTATTCGCCCCGAAACGTACCATTTCCGAATGCAACGCGGCTTCCCCCTGTGAAATAAATCAATGGCTTACGTCGGGCAGAGGCTCCGTGTTTCCATGATACTGTTTTATATAATGAAGATTGGTAGTAATTGAATGGGCAGATGCTTTGGTTCTACAACGAATTGTATGGGAAAAGTTCAATATGTAATAATAAGCCAGCCAGAAAAAGCAATATCTTACGTATTGATACCGCGTTAGCGGTTGTTATATAATACTCTGCTTGAATCAACCAATCATATAAAACATTCGCTACGCGAAATAATTACAAAAATTATAACAATATGCTACAATACAACAACCGCTCGCGCGGTAAAATATCCTTTTATTTTAACAACTCTCTCAAAATGGTATTTGGTCAGCGCCCACACAAAACGTTATAAAACCTATTAAATCTTCGATTTCGGCCATGCCGAATAAATTACTTCTTCGGATAATTGAATATTTTAAGTAATTTTGAAATTGCTTCGATGGCAATTCTGCCACTCTGTGCATTGGCCCGGAGCGGAAGCCTCAGTTTTTTAATAAAACACGGACGATATGGACCAGATTGTATATAATAAAAAGCTGCATAATAAATTGGGCGCCGGATACAACGCAAAGCACGGCGAAATACTCAACGACATTGAGCAAAAGCGCCTACGTGAGGCTCTGACCCAGGCCCGATCCTTCTTGCCCGATGGCGACGGACGCCTCAAGGCAATGGATTACGGCTGCGGTACGGGCAACCTTACGTCGCATTTGGTCGATTTGGGATTCGACGTGTACTCGGCAGACATATCAAGCGTCTTTCTGAACCATGTGAAAAGTCAATTCCCTACTGCCCAATCGATACTGCTGAACGGCAAAGACCTCTCCAACGTCGAGGACGACACTTTCGATTTGGTTGCCACCTATTCAGTAATGCACCACGTGCCGGACTATCTGGCGATTATTCGTGAATTCTGCCGAGTAACGAAACCAGGCGGGCTGGTATATATCGACCACGAGGGCAGCCCCGACGTATGGAAGCAAATCCCAGAATACGTGGCGCTCAAGGCAAAGTACAAACGCCGCTTTTCCATCAAATGCTTGCTCAGCCCGAAATGGTACATCAAAAGGATTCGTAAAACCATCAACCCCAAGTACCAAGAAGAGGGCGATATACACGTTTGGCCCGATGACCACATCGAATGGGACCAAATCGCGAATGTGCTCGTCGAGTGCGGCCTCGAAATCATCGTTACCGATGACTATTTGCTGTATTACTCCGAATACGACCGTGAGGAATACTTCCGGCTGAAGGACAGGGTGAACGATTGCCGGTTAGTGATTGCGCGCAAGCCAATCGGCTAAGCCACTCAAAGACTTGCAACTTGCTTGAAGTGCCATTTGAACAATTTTTCATTTTTTGTATTTTAATTTGGATAACCTATGAAGAGAACCTTAATCACATCCGCCCTACCCTATGCGAACGGATACGTTCATTTCGGACACTGCGCCGGAGCCTACCTCCCCGCCGATATCTACGCCCGCAGAATGCGAATGTCCGGCGAAGATGTGCTCTACGTGTGCGGTTCGGACGAACACGGCGTCGCAATCACCATTGCAGCCGACAAGGAAAAGGTTACTCCCCAACAAATTATTGATAAATATCACATCGCAAACAAAGACGCTTTCGAGCGGTTTGGGATGTCTTTCGATATTTTCTCGCGCACCTCTCTGCCCGTGCACCACACCGTGGCCCGCGAGTTCTTCGCTGATTTCCTCAAGAAAGGCTTCTTGGTCGAACGCGAGGAAGAGCAATTCTATGACGAAAAGGCAAAAATGTTCCTCCCCGACCGGTACGTCGAGGGAATCTGCCCGAACTGCGGCTCGGACCGCGCCCGCGGCGACCAATGCGACTCCTGCGGCGCATACTACGACCAATTGGAACTGAAAGAGCCTCGTTCGCTCGTCTCCGGCGAGAAACCAATCGTGAAGAAAACCACTCACTGGTACCTGCGCTTCGATATGTTCCAAACTTGGCTCGAAGAGTATATAGAAGGCCATGCAAAGGATTGGAAAGAAAACGTCCTCCAGCAAACGCGCAGTTGGTTGCGCCAGGGCCTCGCCGAAAGAGCTATTACGAGGGACCTTACTTGGGGCGTCAAGTTGGACGGAATCGAAGGATTGGACGAATCGAAAGTGGACGGGAAAGCGCTCTATGTTTGGTTCGATGCTGTCTTGGGCTATATTTCAGCCACCAAGACACACATGCAACTTCTCGCTTCCGAAGGCATCGGCAGGCCGGACGACTGGAAACTATGGTGGCAGAACCCCGATACGCGGTACCTGGCCTTCATCGGCAAGGACAACATCGTATTCCACACACTCATTTTCCCAGCCATGCTACACGCCCGCGGCGAGAACTACATACTGCCGGACAACGTGCCGGCCAATGAATTCCTGAACCTCGAGGGCCAGAAGTTCTCCAAATCCAGGAATTGGAGTATCGACCTGAAGGACTTCGTTCAGAATTTCCCCGAAGGCGCTCGCGTCGATGCCCTTCGGTACACACTCGCAATGAATTTCCCCGAGACGAAAGATGCCGACTTCACTTGGCGAGACTTTCAGGCACGGAACAATAACGAACTGGCCTCGATCTTCGGCAATTTTGCCAACCGGGCCTTGCAGTTTGTCCACAAAAACTTTGGCGGAGCAGTCCCCACGCTTGCCGACAAATACAAATCGCTCCCGTCCGAATGGAAGGCACTCTTTGCCGAGCTGGCAACCGGAAACACCAATATCGACGAGAAAAAATACCCGGCGCTCGAGGCGAACGACCGCGAACTGCTGAAATCAATTTTCCATGCTTTCTCCGAACTAAACAAAAACTACGACCGCTTCCGTTTCCGCGATGCACTCACTGAGACGATGAACGTGGCCCGCGCAGCCAACAAATACTTCAACGACGAAGAGCCGTGGAAATCGATTAAAACATCGCCCGAAGTGGCCGCCAAGACTCTTTTCGTCTGCATGCAATTGGTTCGTTCGCTTGCAGTGCTTTTCGCACCAATCACTCCATTCACGTGCAAGAAGATCAATTCACTTTTCGAAATGGAAAGCACCACTGGGGAACCGGACAATTCAACGAAGAAACACAATTTCTGGTCGGAAGCCCTCTATCCGCTCCTTCCCGAAGGCCTTGCAATCGGCACGCCCGAGATTCTTTTCTCTCGCGTGGAGGACGAAACCGTCGCCGCCGAGGTGGCCAAATTGGGCGCAAAGGAAGAACCGGCCGCTCCGGTTCGCGATATGATCACAATCGACGACTTCAAACGTGTCGAACTCCGTACGGCGAAAGTTATCTCCGCTGAAAAAGCCCCGAAATCGAAAAAATTGCTCGTCCTACAGGTGGAAATCGGATCGGAGAAAAGGCAGATTCTCGCCGGTATTGCCGAACACTACTCGCCAGAGGAATTGGTGGGGAAAACGGTCGTCGTCGTGGCGAACCTACAGCCGGCCAAACTGATGGGCCTGGAGTCCGAGGGCATGGTGCTGGCCGCTTCCAATGCCGAGGGCAAGCTCTGCTTGGTCCACCCGGCGGACGAATCCATAGGCTCCGGCGCAGAGGTCAGATAAGAATAGTCTGCCGAACAGTTGATTTCAAAGAGTATATAGTTCCTGGAAAGCGGCACTACCATTTGGAATGGTAGTGCCACTCTATCTTCATCTATTTCAGATAATTACGCAGATGTGCCACACTTCCAAAGTGTGGCACATCTTGCTGAAAAAGTCGGACGGGTTTGGAACCCGCCCCTACATATGAAAGCTGAAAGGAAAAAGTTGCAAGGAACAAGAAAAAAGGTACAAGTTGAACTGTCCTTATACTGTCCTTATACTGTCCTAAATAGAGTTGACTTGCTACTTGTACCTTGTACCTTGCTACTATTTTCGCATCATCATTTTATTCACATTTCTACTAATGGCACAATATTTCCTACACTACTTATTGCGGCAGCACTGGCACTGGCTCGCGCAAAGTGCAAGTGCAACGGCAACAAAGGATTGGCCGGCTGCTCGAGGAGTTCGAGAAATAGTGTAGGAAATGAGTTTTGGCTGATACTGTAAGCACGAGAGGATTATTGGCCGCGGAATACTGTCCCGTCCCGCGTGAGTTCTATTTGCATGATACTCTCGGGGTGGCGCAGAGCCTTTTGGGTTGCGCTTTGGTTCGCCGATTGGATTCGGGCGATGTGATTTCAGCCGTCATAACCGAAACTGAGGCCTACCTTGCTAACGATCCGGCCAGCCATTCGTACTCGGGGCAAACGAAGCGGAACAATTCAATGTTTTTTATTGGCGGAACGCTTTATGTTTATTTGATTTACGGCGTCCACCATTGCATCAACGTCGTAACGGGCAACCCGGGAGTTGGCGAAGCAGTACTTTTGCGTGGCGGCGCCCCGATCGATGGCAAAGGAACAATGATGAGAAATCGAGGAGTTGATAGCGACAAAAAATTGCTCGCGGGGCCTGGCAATTTTGCTCGGGCTTTTGGCTTCGCCCTCGGAGACGACGGCTCAGACTTGTGTTCGCCCAACCTGTTTATATCGAAATACTTAGACGTCGGCCCGTCGGAAATAATTTCTTCAAAAAGAATCGGAATCACGAAAGGAAAAGACTTTCTTTTTCGTTATCATATAAAGTAAGGAATCAAGGAGGCACCATGAACCCAGAAATACAACCTTCAAATAGTTTCCAAAAATTCGAGCTGCTGCTCGAGCGGCTAACTCGTTTCCCAATTTCTTTGGTTGTCATGTTCGTTGTTGTCTTCGGATTGTATTTTCCGACAATCTGGTACGACTATTCCAATTTCAGGGACGACGTGTTAATCGAATCCCAGATGAGCGAACTAAGGAATTGGAAGAATGCCGACGACATACTCCTCGGGAACGTCCCGGCTCAGCAAGAGTTGTCCCAGGCCTATCGGCCAATGATGTCGATTACGTTCATGGCGGACGCCACAATCGGCGGCGGGTCCCTTGTTTCTTTTCGAATAACAAATCTTATCATCCAAGCGCTCATAGGTTTCTTTCTGTTTCGCCTGTTCATGCAGTTGGAATACAACCGTGTGCTATCGCTACTGATCAGCATTGCGACGGTTGTCAATCCGTTCATGCTCCATTCATTTCTATGGCTGCCGGCCCGAGGCGATTTGCTGTTAGTGCTTTTTGGTTTGTTGTCAATAATTTCTTTCATTAGGTTTTCCGATAGCCGACTGCCTGTTTTCTTCGGGCTTAATATGTTTTTCTATGCCCTGGCGCTACTTACGAACGAGTCGGCTGTCTTCCTGCCGATTATCTTCATTGTCTATCTATTGATATACAGACGAAGGCAGTTATTCGTGGTCGAAGATATAACGCTGTACATGATTTGGGCTGCAATCACGGGAACGTGGCTATACTTCAAAGCCTTGGCAGAGGAAGCGCTCAAAGCCGACCACCAAACAATTAATACCATTTGGCACAATTTGGAGGGAATACCTTTCATCATCGGGAAAATGGCATTTCCCGCCGGATACTCCACTTTCCAATCGTTCGATGGCGTCGCATACACAATTGGTGTTGCACTCATTGTGCTGCTTATTATTCGCGTTGCAACGAAGAAAAGCAAGGCATGGAACCGTCTGATTTTTACTTTCTGTTTTGCCCTCATCACTTCGATTGCCTTTTTGGATAGCGGGAACGGATTCTTTTCGTATGGATACGATATCATTAACAGCCGCGCCTATTTGTTTGCAATCGGGTTTATTATTTTTTCCGTTGAACTGCTTCCGAGCAAAATGAAGCAGGCAGGTCGAAAATTCCCAATTGCATTAGCCCTGGCTTCCATTGTTTATTTTTCAATATTCTCAGGTTCGACCTATGGCGCCTACAAAAACGCCGATAGTTTCTTCGCCAATGCACTCAAAAACAATCCTAATTGCGCAGCTGCCCATTTCCATTTCGCCAAATACTTGTCTCGGACTGGAGATACTGATCGGGCCAACAATGAATACACCATTGCCATTTCGCAAAAAAAGGATTATTTCAATGCATTCATCGCTCGGAGCGAGATCCTGGCAGCATCCGGGAACATGCAAGCAGCTCTGGACGACTTGGACGCTGCATACTCGATCGACAATACCAAACCGGAACCGCTTACCAGAATGGCCGATATTAATGCTAAAATGGGGAAATTCGACGAAGCAATCAAAGATTTAAATATCCTCTTGGAAATATTCCCTCAGAGCACCGAGGCGCTGAACAAACGCGGCTGCGTGAACACGTATATGCACAGATACGCTAATGCCTTGGAGGACTTCGGCCAATCGCTAAAATTCGACTCAAACAGAAACGATGTTTACCTGAACCGAGCCATCGTCTATATACACCTCAAGGATTTCGTCATGGCCTGCAAAGATTTGGAGAAGTCGAGCCAAATGGGAAACAAAGCTGCCGACGTGCTACTCGATCTGTATTGCAAACATATAATGAAATAATGCGCTGTGGGTTGGAATACAAGATATCCTCACACTCATTATTTACTTAATATTTCAATTGTTTATCTTCACACACCCCTAAATCCCCTCTTTTTAGAGGGGACTTAAAAATTAATTTTCTTTTGAACTAATTAT
>CAZSWR010000032.1:0-33189 GCA_964610885.1 uncultured Hyphomicrobiales bacterium
GCTTAGCAGAAATAACCGGGTTGACCTTGGAATAAAAAGGTTAGTTAGATAAGAGCTGATTGTCTGAACTGTGATTCATTTGATTATTGTGATTTGTTTGTGTGAAAACAATGTAGGGGCACGGCACGCCGTGCCCTATTTCCCTATTCGTCAATGACATACAGATAATGTAGGCGCGGGTTCCAAACCCGTCCCAAAATGCTGTCTAAGAAATGAGTTCTATGGTGTTGTAAATGGTTACCGTCCATAAGTCAGCCAGAATTTTTCCTTACCGCGTTAGCGGTTGTTGTATTGTAGCAGATGTTTTTTTTTCGTGCAATTCATACCGCATAGCGGTTGTTATATAAAACACGCTAGAATCAACCAGACGTATATAACATTCGCTAACGCGAAATCAATCATGAAAATTCGACATATTCCTACAATATAACAACCGCTATGCGGTAAATCTGATTTCGATTTTGATAACTCGCTCATATTGGTATTGGGGATTATACCCGCCTAAAACACTATTGAACCAGATTTCTTGACTGCTCTTTTTTATTTTGATTCTTGATGAAAATAATGTTAATTTACTAATCTGAAGGTTAACTCAAAATGATTCGTTTGGTGCGGGGCGATGCCAGACATATCCAATTTTTAAACGGTGTTTTATGAAGAAGTTATGTTTTATTTCAATTCTCTTGGTTTTGTGCGCTTGCCGAGGAGAAAAAAAGCACGTTGAATTGATTTATGAATTACTCAATAATCCTGTTATGCTTGATAGTATTTGTACAGCAAATGGATATAGCATTGATATATACAACAAAAGCTCTTTCATTGAATGTCTAAAACAGAATCCTGGGTTGGTATTCGATAGTATTCGAATAATCGATAAAGGAATGGACAATGAAGACATTGAATGGCAAATACTCTTTTTTAGAATTGGTAATGATGGGCTAGAGTTTTATTTCAAGAAAACTCTTGATAATAAGTGGGTTTTGTTTCAACCACATGCAATATACGAATGGCAATAATATGCTTACGATTAGTATTCAATACTACCCGTGAGCACCTACATTGCCCTCTCAAAATGATGCTTCGAATTTTGGACTTCTTAGTTTTATGTGGAAAATACAGATCAAATGCTAATTAGGTGTTTTATGAAGAAGTTATGTATTATTTCAATTCTCTTGATTTTGTGCGCTTGCCGAGGAGAGAAAAAGCACGTAGCCCTTGTTTACGAAATACTGAAGAATCCTGTCATGATAGATAGTATTTGTATTTCCAACGGATATGGTATAGATATTAGAAATAAAAGCTCATTGATTGACTGCTTGAAGCAAAATCATGATATGGAATTCTTAGATCTTCGTATTATTGATAAAGGATACGAAAATGAAGACTTGGAATGGCAAATACTTATGTTTAAAAAGGACAGTACTGCAATATATGAGTTTTATTTCAAGAAGACTCTTGATAACAAGTGGGTCTTATTTGAACCCAAAGCAATTTATGATTGATGATTGTTGTGCTTAGTTTTTCAAAATACTCTATAAGAAAACAACTACATAAACCTCCGCTCTCCCGTTAATTCAGGAAGTTCCACGAAACGGACAGCTTGAATGATTGTTCGCTCTGCGGGTAGTATGGCACGTAGTAGAACACTTGGTTCATTACGTTCATCCAGCTGATCCGCAGGAAGGCATTGCCCAGGCGCGCCGTGGCGACGAGGTCCAGTCCGTTCGTAATGAATTGGCTCTCGAGTTCGTTCGTTTGTGTGTTCCGAGCGATAGGGTAGAAGCGTTCGCCCTTGAATGGCGCAATAGCTTTGAAATCGAAGCCGAGCCGCAGCATGCTTTCGCCGCGCAGGATTTCGTAGTACGACGAAAGGCCGGCATAGAGCGGCGGCAGGGTTTGCGAGTCCTTGCCGTCGATCTGCGAGAAATAGGACTGCGCCCATGCTTTCGCAAATATTGCGCGAGTGATCTGCCATTCGGCCGAGCTGATTGCTCCGAAGCAATCCCTCGACGCACCCGTTTCGGCCACGGCGGCCACCGGCACAGTGCCAATCGAATCGAACGCATAGACAACCGGATTCTCGACGCGCCGCGCAAAACCGCCCACAGAGAAACGAAAGCCCTGCGTTGCATAGGCAAATTCGGCAATCATTAACGAATTAGCTTCTTTTTTCAGCGAGATGTTTTCGGCGGGCGAGGGAAGCCGTTCGCTGAACGAAAAATCTGCAAAGAACTGCATAGACTCGCTCAGCCGTATCTTCGAGCCGGCTCCGAAAGCGATGGCTGTGCGGTTGTCGCGCTGCATCCATCTGGCGCCGCCTGTGAACTCCACGCTCTCTAAGGGCCGGAACTGCCCAAGCGCGAATGCCGAAAGGTTCATGCCCCGGAACTCTTGCGTGAAAAATGATTTATCCAAAGTCGTGTAATAGATTTCCCCACCGGTGCGCAGCCCCAAGACGTGCAGCAAAGACAGCTCCCAGGCTGCGCTTGCGCCGATCTGACGGGACGAGTAGAACTCCCGCGCAATCGTGTCGGATTGCTTGGCGAAAACTATTTCCGGGTAGTTGCGTTCGTTCTCTGTATGCGAAAAGTAGGCTGTTGCGTTGAAGACGTTAGACGAATCGCCGGAGACCAGTGAGGTCATCGTGAGCGTCAGGTCGTGGCGAAACACCCGGTCATCGAAGCAATTGTACATCGGTACGGCCGAGAGGTTGTCACCGAGCTTCGACGAAAGCGCGCGGTTGACGCCACCATTTTCTTGAGTGCCGTGGTTCGTGAAAACGTGCACAAGCGAGAAATTTGTGCTCGGCGACGAGTTCCACCGCAGAAGCGACCGAACGTTCCAAGCGTCCATCTGGTTCCCCTTGAAGCGGCCTGTGTTGCCGATTCGGCGGAAACCGAATGTGTAGTTCCAATTTTTTGAGAAGTTTTGGCTGAAGACTCCATCGGCGGCCACGTAGTCGTAATCGCCCTGAGCGTACCAGAGCCGGGTGTACGGCCGGGACGTGTTGTATTTGATTTCTTTGATGTTCACCAGCGCGTTCGAGGCATTGTCCGAGAGTATGACGGCCGAAGAGCCGACGAAAACCTCGGCGGATTCGAGGAATTCGGGCGCGATCATTTCGGGATTGGTGTACCCGAAGTCCGCTTGGGCGATCTGCCTGCCGTTGAATTGCAAAGCAAGCCCCGTGCGCGCCCCGCCAAAGAGAGATACGGAGTTCAGCTGGCCTTCGCTGCCCAGCGAAAGCGGGTAGGCCGGCAGCATGGCCGAGAGTACGTCCGCGAAGCCGGTGTAGTGCAGCGTGAGCAAGTCACGCTTGGTGATTGTTCGGTATGGTTGGAATTTATTCGAGATGCTACCATGCGCCGAAAGCGGGATATTGGGCGGCACAGTGTCCCTGGCCACGGAATCCTTTTGGGATTTCGTGCTGTCCTTTGGCGGAGTTTTCATTTCCATTGGTTGGGAATTGGCCGCCATCGAGGCAGTAAGCCCAAGGATTAATGAAAACAATGTTGCGTATAGTAGTTTGCTCATTTCAGTATTTTCGATTTAATGCAATACATACATCATATAAAATTACGGAAAAAAAGCGAGAAGGTGGCGGAGTGCGCGAATTTTTTTGGAAGTGGGATAAGATATTTGACGTCTCGGCCATGCTATTATTCAAAAGTCATACTACCAATTCGGAATGGTAGTATATCTCTGGTAGGCGCTGTGTAGGTTTAAATTTTGAAATTAATGAACTTAAATTGTTCGTTAGAAAAACCTCCAACCCCTGAATCAATTTCTCCCAAAGGCGACGAGGGACTTGCCATAAAAACACGTTTTCATACTCCCTTCTCCTGTCGGGAGAAGTGGCGGGGATGAGGGTATCGCAAAAATGTCAGATGATAAAGAATAATTGGGATTATGAGTATGCAAATATTTGTCGGGATTGTATTGTACCGCGCGAGCGGTTGTTATGTTGTAGTAAAATGTTGAATTTTAAAGAATGATTTCGCGCGAGCGAATGTTTTATAAGTTTGGTTGATTCATGTAGAGTATTATATAACAACCGCTATGCGGTATAACATACAAAGGGGAAACAAATCACTACAATACAACAACCGCTAACGCGGTATAAATTCGGATGTATTACTCCCAATACGTGCCTAAGAGCCTGTTGAAAAAGTATTGATCGGCCATCCCACGGGTTAACCCGTGGGATCGAGCATTACCTTATCTCTATTATTATCAGTGTTTTACACTAATCTTTTATTTAGCCCCATTTGACAAAGGGGGGTGGGGGATTTGTCGATATATTAATGAGTTACTGCAACTTTGGCAATGGGGCAAGCCCCATTGTTGCAAATCTTACATTATTTCAACAGCCTCTTAAGGAAGTAGCCCTTGCCTTACCTAACCGGATAGGCCATGATCGCGGTGTCAGGTAGCACTTTCGAGGATTCTTCGGCGGTCGCGGCTGTGTTGAATGTCAGCATTGGGCGTTTGGATACTTGCTGCGAAACAATCAATCGGTCCAGCCAGCGGGAGTAATTCAAGAAATTGGAATTCAGTTTTTTGTACAGATCCAGACGGACACCGGCGATTGTCTCGAGGCGGAAGATGTAGTTGCTGCTCAGGATAAATGCTTGCCCTGTTGCGTTGGACGTAACCGAGACGGGATTCTGCGCCGATGCGGCGAACGAACCCTTCGCGAGTGGGATATCCTTTTTCAGCGTCATCGTAGTGAGGTCGTAGAGGTTCACGATCGCGTCAGTTTTGGCTTCGGTGCTTCCGGCTTCTTTGCCCTTGCCGCGGCAGACGATCGCCAGGCGGCTAACTTCGGGAATCACTTCGAGGAATGCCGGACGGTCTGCAGTAACGATTGTGCTCTCGATTTTGTTCGAGCGCGTATCGATAACCGAGACTCTGTTGTCGTTGTAACTGGCCACGAACACCTTGTTCAGGAAACAATTTATAGCGACAGGATTCGCACCGACTGTAATTGATTCTATTTTTTTGTAATCCGAGTAGATGTCCAAAACATGGACTTTGCTTGTGCTCGTGCACAAAACGTACGCGGATGTGGAGTTGGGGAAGCAAATATCGACGGGCGAGTCGCCGGTTTGCGAGAAATCGATTTCGGCCAATTTCGAGTAGTTCGTGTCGCTCAAAACGTAGATCTTGCCGTCGGCCGGTACGGCCACGTACGTACGGTTCATAAAGAATCGAACCGAGCTGATTGGGTTGCCCGTTACGGCGATGCCCGCCCGAGCGAGCAAATCGGCGTGCTCGACGGTGGATTCGGGCATTTTGATTGAAGAGAGGCATCCGGGGGTTTGGGCCAAGACAGCCAATATGTGCAGGTTCTGCTCGGACGTATTAACGACTTCCTCCGGCGAACAAGACGCGAAAAGGGCTACTGCAAATGCAATCAATAAAATATAAATAGTTTTCATCACTTTTGAATCTTTGGAAATGTGCTACAAACTGACTAAAAAGTAAAATAAATATTTTGAAATTTCATAGAAATATGATAATATTGTTGCTTGTTTTTTTTGCAATGTTAAATTGGAATATTATAATGTATAAGCCTCTACCTGAAAATCTGTCGTACCCGATTCTCGAACACAATATACTCGATTTTTGGGAAAAGAACAAAATATTTGAAAAATCACTTGAAAAAAGCGAAGGGCTGCCGAATTTTAGTTTCTACGAAGGTCCGCCCACAGTGAACGGCAAACCGGGCATACACCACGTGATGGCCCGCACGATCAAAGACACAATTTGCCGATATAAAACAATGACCGGCCACTACGTCCGCCGTCAAGCCGGATGGGACACGCACGGCCTGCCCGTCGAAATTCAAGTGGAAAAAGAGCTTGGATTGAAAGACAAAGCAGACATCGAGGCTTATGGTATCAAGAAATTCAATGCCGCTTGCAAAGAATTCGTTTACAAAAATATCGAAATGGACCTCGGCTGGCGCTACCTGACCCGCCGCATGGGATACTGGGTGGACATGGACTCGGCCTACATCACCTGCACGAATAACTACGTCGAATCAGTTTGGTGGGCACTGAAATCATTTTTCGACAAAGGCCTGATCTACAAAGGCTTCAAGGTCGTCCCCCAATCGCCGACCATCGAAACGCCCCTTAGCTCGCACGAGCTTTCGCAGGGCTACAAAGACGTCCGCGACCCGAACTGCTTTTTGAAACTCAAAATCGTAACGCCCAAAGTGCCCGCCACCGAAGGCGCCCAACTGATGGTCTGGACGACTACGCCCTGGACACTGCTGGCGAACGTGGCCCTGGCCGTGGGCGAAGACATCGACTACGTGCTCGTCGAGAACAAACGCAAGAACAAAGAAGAAGAACTCGTTGACCGATTGGTGCTGGCCAAGGCCCGCCTCTCCGTACTCGATGGCGAATACACAATTCTCGCTGAATTCAAAGGCAAGGATCTGCTCGGCACTGTTTACGAACAGATCGTGCCATACGCCAAACTGGACCGCGACGAATTCCCAAATGCACTCACAATCCTCTCCGGCGACTTTGTTTCGACCGAAGACGGCTCGGGCATCGTCCACTTGGCTCCCGCATTTGGCGAAGACGATTACGCAATGTCCCGCAAATTCAAACTGCCTTTCGTCCAACCTGTTACGCCAAACGGCCACTTCACGGACGATATGGGCGATTTCGCCGGCCGCGCAGTGAAAACATTTACATACACAGACCACACCGAAGAGGGCGCCGACAAAGATATTATCATCGCGCTCAAATATGCCGACAAGATTTACCGCGCCACGAACGACTACCTGCACAGCTATCCGCACTGCTGGCGCACCGGCAACCCCGTTATTTATTACGCTCGCGATTCGTGGTTCATCAAATCGCCGGAATACAAAGAAGACCTCAAGAAATTGAATAAAGAAATCAACTGGCAACCGCCCGAGATCGGCGTGGGCCGCTTCGGTAACTGGCTCGAAGAGGTCAAGGATTGGTCTCTTTCGCGCGACAGATTCTGGGGCACTCCGATCCCGATTTGGGTGGCAGAGGACGGCTCCGACATGTTTGCAATCGGTTCGATCGAAGAGCTTCGCGAAGGTATCTATGAATTCAAAAACGGGAAATCGCTCCCGCTGAAGGAAACCGACCTCGAAATCGATTTGCACCGTCCGTTTGTGGACAAAGTAATCTTCAAAAAGAACGGCAAAACCTATCGCCGCATCCACGAAGTAGTGGACGTTTGGTTCGACTCCGGTTCCATGCCTTTCGCACAGTTCCACTATCCGTTCGAGAACAAAGAGCTTTTCGAGTCGCAATTCCCCGGTGACTTCATCGCAGAGGGCATCGACCAGACACGCGGTTGGTTCTACACATTGCACAATATCGCAACAGCACTCTTCGGCAAGCCGGCATACAAAAACATCGTCGTCAACGAATTGATTCTCGACAAAAAAGGCTTGAAAATGTCGAAATCGAAGGGCAACGTGGTCGATCCGTTCTACATCATGGAGCATTACGGAGCCGACGCGGTCCGCTGGTACTTCTTCGTGAACAATCCGCCTTGGAAGCCGACACTTTTCAACGAAGAAGACATTGCCCGCACGGTTATCTCGGATTTCTTCCGTTCGATGACGAACACTTATGCCTTCTTTGCTCTCTATGCAAACATCGACAACTACGACGGCACAGAGCCTGAGATCCCCGTGGCCGAGCGCCCCGAGATCGACCGTTGGGTGATTTCGCGTACAAATACATTGGTCAAAGAGTTCCGCAAACTGATGGACGCCTACGAACTGACGAAGGCCCACCGCGCCATCCAATCGTTTACAATTAACGAACTTTCCAACTGGTACATTCGCCGCAACCGCCGCCGCTTCTGGAAGGGCGACAAAGACAAAGATAAATCATCAGCATACCAAACGCTTCGCGAAGTGATGCTGAAGATCGTGGCTATGATTGCCCCAACGGCTCCATTCCTTTCGGAGGACTTGTACCAGAGGCTGCGCCGCGACTCCGACCTTGAATCGATTCATTTGGTGGGCATGCCCGAAGTGAATGCAAACGAAATCGACGCCGAACTCGAACGCAAGATGGATTTGGCCCAGAAAGTGGTATTCCTTGCCCGTTCGCTCCGCGAGAAATCGAAGATCAAAACTCGCCAGCCGCTCGCACGCATCCTCGTGCCTGTGCACGGCCCGCAACAACGCCGCGACATCCAATACTTCGAGGCAATTATTTGCGAAGAATTGAACATCAAGGCCATCGAATTCGTTACCGGCGATACGGACATCGTCTCGCGCAGCGCCAAGCCGAATTTCAAAACCATAGGCAAAAAATTCGGTAAGAACACGCAAGCCGTGGCGAATGCCATCAAAGGTTTCGACAACAAGACAGTGAAAGAAATCGAGAAAAACGGCTCGATCACTCTTCCGGTCGGCGATGAGAATTTGGAAATTGCCTTGGGCGACATCGAAATCGTCTCGAACAATATCGAAGGTTGGCTCGTGATGAGCGATGAGCAACTCACAGTGGCTCTAGACACGCAACTGACGCCCGAACTCATCACAGAGGGCCTGGCCCGCGAATTCGTGAACCGCGTGCAGGATTTGCGCAAGAAATCCGGTTTCGAGGTTACGGATCGCATCTCGATTGTTTTCGCCACCGACGACGAAACCGCCAATGCCTTGCTCGCAAAAGTTGATTACATCAAGAACGAGACACTTGCCTCGTCTATCGAACGCAGCGCAGAGGTAAACGGTGCGGAAGTGGAAATCAACGAGAAAACTGCAAATATCGAAGTTCGCAAAGTCTAACTTTAATTGAAATATACACAGAAAGCCTTCAGCTTGCGTTGAGGGCTTTTTTTTGGAAATATTAACAAATTATTGTAAATTACTCTCGTGTTCAATTCAAAATTTTAGTGGGAGTAGATGTGAAGAAGTGTATTATTTTGTTATTCATTGTATCATTTTTTTCTGCCAAAGCTGATATTCATTTTTTAGACCTAACCGATTACGAAAAGGATACGCGGACGAAAGAGCATATTGATTTCCTCTTTGATTATTTTCATACGTTCGCTAATTGGACCAACGATTGGCAGGAAAAGGTGCCCCGAGATTCCATCATTGACAGATTGAAGAAGTCCTATGCCGCCATTTCCGAAACAAAGCGTAATACGGCTGATTACTATATGTTGCTCGGGGATGTATCGTCGTATCTATATAACCTCGATGCGAATGATCTTCAAATCTCCACTGAAGAGCTGTACGGAAAGGCGATCGCTTTAGCGCCCAAAGACTACCGGCCTTATTGGTTCTGCGGGATGTATCTATCAACTTCGGCGCGGCCCGTTGCCGGCATTGAGATGTTTCGGAAAGCAGCGGAATTGGCCACAAGCAAGACGCCCGATCAGTTCTGGGCCGAATATGCGTGGGCAGCTCATTCCGCCAATATGCCTGCAACTTCAGTTTTTGCAATGGAAATGGTCAAGAGAATTACTGGCGCACCGTCGTATTTCGAAACAATGTTGGGCGCCGCCATAAGGTCGAAACTGATGAAATCGCACAGGGATTCAACATACGCAGATAGCGAAATATGGGACATTGATCCATGCGATACGTGCAATCAGCGATTCATATACTCCACGATGCTTGGCATGGGGGTGCGAATTGATACGTCATGGGGCTTTTCGACGATGCAGTTCGAGAAAGGCGGAACCATGGTTCAGATATTCCCCAAAAGGAAAACAAATTCCAAAGGTGAGATGCTCCCAATAAAATTCATGGTAATCGCTTATATCCCCGATTCGGAAGACAGTTTGCACCACTTGACCGATGGCTTCTTGGATTGGGGCGAATACAAGCCATTCGAGATTCCATCGGCACGGGATTTCCCAATTAAATATGTTCTTTCGAACTCGAAGAATTATCCAGAATTTGGCGGCGGTAAGCTAGTGGTACTCGCCAAGGAGTGCCGCCAGCCGGAGTTTCCCGGCTCCAAGCTCGAAATGCCTAAGCCATTGCCCCAATCGGAGCCTGGCAATGGCGATATGAAATTCTACACACCAAAAGGCGTTTACAAGAGAATGTCTGACCGGATTCAATATGTCGTAATCCTGGACACTTGCGAGGAATTCTACGCGGAGGCTTTGGAAATGTTTCGGAACATGTTGGGCGAACGGTTAGTTTTTGAATAGTTTTATATTGTATTACTAAATCGATTGTATGCTAATGCCTAACCTTCCTAAGGATTCAAAACTAAGTTATTTGATAAAGGTACAGTGGTATTAACCTTCGGAAGGTTTGAAAATTCAATAATCAAGTGTTAATGAAAATAATCTGTATGTATTTTTCTGAATAAATTTTCTTCTAATACTTAAAATGGAGAGTTTATGAAAAATTCAATTTGTTGTTTTGCGGCGATTTGCGCACTTTTAATAATGTTTTCGTTTCATTGCTTCGCGGCCGATGGAGCTGTAACATACGGGAAATGGGTTTGGGATACCGGATCATATACCATGGCCAATGGCGAACAAACTGAGTTCTATGCTACACATGGTAGCGTTGATATTACCACAATTGGATCAGATCAATTCGGACAAGAATGGTTGTTTGTAGGAAATCCACCAACAGGTTATATTGTAAGAAGCTGGTCTGTTGTTGGCGGGGTTTATACAGAATCCGGTTGGAACTTTGTGCCAAATAAGGCTCAACAGGCAAATTCATTTTATGACGTGAATCAAAAGAACATCAGGTTCAACACGGGCTTGGCGTCCAATCGAATTATTCTGACCATTTCTTTGTTCGACATTGCACTTACGATATTCGATGCCCAGCTGTACAACGTCGGAACCAAGCAATACGAAAATGCCAAATACCAGAATTCATCATTCGATATTACAAGTTTCAAACCGGGCAAATACCAGATTCTTGCCAAAACCGAAAAAGGTATATTTGTGCAGAATTATGTTATTGAAACCAAGTAGGATAGTGCTTTAGATTTCGATTGTGGGAGTGTTGGCCCAGAACCTTCGGAAGGTTGAAGCTACCATAACGCATGATGATTAAGCAGTGCCACCCCGCTGAGGAGTGGCACTGCTTTAGTTTTTTGGAAATATTATATCATTGATGTTCTCTCGGACTCGGCAGAAAAGAGTAACAAGTAGGTGGCGACTGCCACTTTATTTTTCAAGGGCAGCGCAATGAAGAAAGGAAAGATGAACAAGAATTCATTTTCCCTTATATTAGAAAGGCACAAGCTGTTGGACTACCCCCTGTATCTTAATTGAACTTTCTCATTTTATCTGTCAAATCACAGTGCAGACATCTTGAATATTAATGAGATTTTAAAATTTTAAATAAATATAATTTAATATTATCTGGTTTATTTCTAAATAATTCCTTATTTTGCAAATAAGAAAGAATTATTAACGCAAAGGCAAGCATGCCTCAAAATGTAATTATGTATTGCAACGCCGATGTGTTCGATCGATTGGAGGATAATATGAAGAGGATTCTACTTTTTGCCTTTTTATTAGTCTGTTTTGTGCTTAATACTCGGGCTGATCATATGTGGGTCAGTCCATATCATGCTTTTACCTCGAACGGAATCGCAACCAGCGGAAGTTACGTCTATAATGCGACCGATGAAGCTGGGTTCTTCCGCTCGTCGGACAACGGGGAACATTGGTTGCAAAGCAACAATGGCATAACAGACACCTGCCTGACATGCGTTGCGACCATTGGGGACTATGTTCTCGTCGGTTCGTACGATTATGGCGTTTTCCGCTCGTCGGACAGGGGGACGACATGGGAGCCGGCAAACAACGGAATCGGGGTGGACGGGATTAATTGTTTTCTCGTTTCCGGTTCAGATATTTACGTCGGCACATACAGTAGTGGGCTGTTCGTGTCCACCAACTATGGCGCGACGTGGAACAATTCAAGTACTGGACTGCCTGAAATGGGCGTTTATGGCATTGCCAAGATAGACCAGACGATGGTAGTTGCGACGTACTCGCATATATGCAAATCCACTGACAACGGAGCAAGTTGGGCAATATCCGAAACGGGTATAACTGATCTTTATTCGACATCGGTTGTTTCAGCCGGGAATACTTTTTTATTAGCTACATTTAGCGGAGTGTTCAGAAGCACCGACTTGGGGCAAACATGGGCAACGGCAAACGATGGATTTACCGATCACGTTACGAAAGTGCTTTACTCCGCCAACAACTCAGTTTACGCCGGAACCCAAGCGGGCATCTTTCGCTCGACGGACGAAGGCGGAACATGGTTCGCAGCAATTGGCAATTCGCCTACATCATTAATCGCATATTCCTTTGGCTCGAACGGGGACAGGATCTTTGCGGGGCTGCAAAGAAGCGGAATGTACTATTCGGACAATTCCGGCGAGAGCTGGACACAAAAGCACTCCGGCCTGGGATGTGTTGATATCAATGCCACGGTCTTTTGCGGTTCGGTTCTGTATGCAGCCACTTGGACTGGTGGAGTGTACCGCTCAACAGATTTCGGCTCCACTTGGGTGAGCGTCAATAATGGCCTGCCAACTCCGGCAATGAAAGCATTGGCAACGGATGGTTCGCGCGTTTTTGTCGGAACTTCCAATAACGGAATTTTTACGATTACAAATAGCGAAAACACATGGTCAGCGCGAAACAACGGGCTGTCGGGCCTTACCGCTCTGTCGATTAAGTCTTTGAAATTTATCGGTACTGATTTGTGGGCCGGCACCGGAAACGGGCCATACGTATCAACCGATAACGGCATGTCGTGGAGCGCAAAGAATACCGGACTAACAGGACGCGCCACTTGCTCGATCGTTCAGGATTCAATCTTTATTGTTGTCGGAACCGAATACAACGGCATATATGCAAGCTCGGACGGAGGCAATACGTGGACTCAGAAAGCAAGCAGTAGTTCCTATCGATATGCTTATGCTCTCGAGACATGGGACACTTTCCTTTTCGCAGGTACAGTAACCGGCGTTTACCGGTCGAACAATTCCGGGACGAATTGGACTTTAAAAAACTCCGGTTTGGGCAATGTAAAGATTCAATCTCTTGCTTTGCACAATGGAGTGCTATACGCTGGAACGAAAGCTGGAATTTTCAAGTCAACTAATTTTGGCGATTCGTGGAGTATGGTCGGCACAGACGATGGCAGGTATGAAGTGCCGGGTTTTGCTTTCCATAATTCTAAATTGTACGCAGCCACGAAGAGCGGAGTCCTTTTCGTGCGCCAAGTCGTGATAAACAACCAAGTATGCAGTGGAATCGAGAATACAGCGGCCACATGCGTTGCAAGCATAGCCGATGCGGCCGGGTATAACATCGTAGCTCGTGGATTCTGCTGCAATACAAGCGGCAGCCCCAGTTTGAACGATCTGCACACTTCTGAGAGCGGTTCGTTTGCCGAAGGGCTTTTTTCCGGCCGCATCGAAGGACTCGCACCGAATACAATTTACCACGTCCGTCCGTATGCGATAGCCGACGATGGAACTGTCTTCTACGGTACAGAGTTCTCGTTCACCACAATTCCTACGCTCGGCGAGTGGGGGCTTATTGCCTTTGGCGGCCTCATTGCATTGATAGGTGGCGTCGTGGTTTGGAGAAAACTATCATAAAAAAAACTATTAAGATGTGCCACACATGGGAGGTGTGGCACATCTATCAGTATTTCAGTCGATTACTTGTTCTCGTCGCCTCGTCTTGGAAGGCTCACGACGCCCGCGTCTACTGATGTCCCCAGCTCACGAGCTTGGGTTATTCATGTTCAACTCCTGCGGAGTTGGAAAAATCGCCAATGCTATTGATGAGGAAACTATTTAAATGAATGCTATTGAACCTTCCGAAGGTTAAAGCCACGAAGCTAATTCCACGAAGCAAATATAAACATTCTATCCACAACGTTTCTATCAAAAAACAACTTGCAATTTTGTTGCATTTGGTTTATCTTTGTATCCCCTTTGTTTACCAATCTTTTATTTAGTAATATATTTTTTTATTCATATAGGATTCAATTGATGAAACAACACTTACTTGCCAAATGCTGTACGGCACTTGCTGCGTTTATTATTGTAATTTGCTCTCAGAATTCAGCTGACGCAGCAACTTATGTGGTTACTTCCACATCCAACGGCACCGAAGCAGGTTCTGTCCGCTGGGCTGTCGGGCAGGCCAATGCTAACCCCGGAGCTGATATTGTGGATTTAACCGGAGTTAATGGTACTATTCAATTGTCCGGATTCGCAGGCTTCTTGGATATTAATTCGGAAATCACCTTTAATGGACCCGGTAAGAATACGCTTACCATTCAGGGATCACAGGGCACATTCTGCGATTGCACAATCAAGATGAGATACGCGGCAATCGCCACGTTCAACGATGTTACGATCGGTACCTCACAATTCGAAGGGGTTCATATGGACTGTAACGGAAGTTTTGTATGCAACAATACATTCACTGCAAACAGGTGCAAGTTCGTTTACACAACCACGACACCCACAAACCACCTACTAACTAATGGCAGCGGAGCTACTTATAATCTTAATGACTGCATTATCGATGGCGAAAACCTGACAGGGCACAGAGAGATGTGCTATGCCGGCGCGCAAAGCACAGTCAACGCTACAAGGTGCACATTTATGAACTGCGTGGCGACAAACGGTTGGGGAGGTGCCTTGCGCCAAAGCAGCGGAACCATGAACCTTACCAATTGCACATTTTTCGGTAACTCCGCCACGTATGACGGTGGTGCAGTTTACACAAGCGAGGGAGCAAACGTTACAATAACCAACTGTACTTTCTATGGCAATAGGAGCAGCATTGGCACCGACCCCTATTATTCCGGCGGTGCAGTCGCAATTTCCGGGACTTGGACAGTAAAGAATTCAATCTTTTGGAATAATGCTGATAAATATGGAGAAAACTCTTTCGGTTATGGTGGAACGCTCACTTCCGGCGGATATAACATTTTCAAAAATGATATAGTGACAGCAGTCGCCCCAATCGCTCCAACTGATATGATGGGCAGTGCAACCAATATTAATATTTCAAGCTCGCTTTCGGACGAAGGCGGTTTCGTCCCCGTGTTGTCGGTTGGCCGTGGTTCAGTCGCCATCGATGCTCTGCCCGCGGGCGGCAATGGCGCACCTTCGACCGATGCTACAGGCCGCGCACCGATTTGGCGCCACGACATCGGAGCATACGAATTCCTTTATTTCGATCCTTCTTTTGCCAACTTGGCAGTTGCTTCGATTACTCCGAACGGGTTCACTTTCTCCGGCTCGGTCGTCGATGATGGCGGTGCATACTATATACTGGACCGCGGTTTCGAATATACCTCTCCCAGTGGCGAAACTATAACTGTGAGCGCTGGAGCCGGGATTGGACAAATTGGCTCAACCGTGAGCGGGCTTGCTCCCAACACAACATACCAAATCAAACCATATTATCGCAATGATCTTGGGTTGTTTTACTTGCCTACAATTTCTGTTACCACCATCCCCACCCTGGGCGAGTGGGGCCTCATCGCATTTGGTGGCCTTATTGCCGTGATTGGCTGCGTCGTGGTGTGGAGAAGATTGTCGTAAAGAGATTCAAATAACCTTCAGATGGTTCAATGCTGCCTGGGGATAATTTGGTAAATGTAAAACGATTGATACAAGGGGCTTCACAAACGTGGTGGAGTCCTTTTTGTATATTGACTGATGTTTTTTTATTGATATTTCAGAGGGTTTTGTTAATTTGTACTAAGGGAAACAAATCTTTCCCCAAAAAATTATTTTATTCTTATGACAAAGCAATTGTTTCGGGCTTACATTATAGATTAATACAGCTAACTATCATTTACAATATGAGAATTCCAATGAAGAAGTTACTACTTACTGCATTTATTACCTGCCTCCTTCTGCCTTCGCTTGCACTTGCAGACACGCACTATGTTACCGTTTCCGGAGCAGGTACAAAAGACGGTTCGAGCTGGAGCAACGCTCACGAAGGGTTGCAAGCCGCTCTGACTGCTGCTACTTCCGGCGACCAAATCTGGGTGCAATTCGGTACTTACTACACAAGCGAGGTATCGGGATCGCAAACCGACAGAAATCAATCGTTCAGCATGAAAAATGGTGTGGAAATCTACGGTGGATTCGCTGGTTCGGAAACAGCCGTGAGCCAAAGGTACGACTATGGATATAACGGTATTCACGAAACTATTATTAGTGGAGACATAGGCACTGTGGGAGTGGACAATGACAACAGTTACTTTGTTTTTGTTAACAATAATCCAATTAATACTACGGCAGTTTTGGACGGGGTTACCGTATGCCATGGCTATGTTATTGATCAAAATATGGGTGGCTCTCAAAGTTCGGGAGCTGGCATAAAGAATCGTTATGCAAGTCCAACAATCAGGAATTGCACTTTTCATCACAACGCAGCTGTTTCCGGGGGAGCAATATCATTCTTTTATGGTGGTCAATGCTCGGTTACTAATTGCGTATTCTTCGAGAATAGCGCAAGCTATACTGGTGGTGCTGTAGAATGCTTCTATACAAACGGTCATAAATGGATTAACTGTATTTTTTCAAACAACTATTGCGATGGCTATGGGGGAGCGTCATCCGAAACTTTTTGTACAAATAATGAATACATAAACTGTGTTTTTACTGGAAATAACAATACAATATACGGAGGTGGCGCAATCGCTATTGCTGCAGCAAATGGTGCAACTATTAGGAACTGCACCTATCGGAACAACACAGGCGGCAGAGGCGGTGCAGTTTATACAGAATCCTGCTCAGCAACAATCTACAATTCGATATTTTTCAACAATATTTCTCCTTATGGTACGCATTTCTACGGGACAAATGTATTATATAATTCTTGTATTTACCCTTATGATGGTAATTCTGGTGCAGGCGTTCAGACTAATTCAATTTATGTTAATCCATGTTTTGCTAGCGACAACGATTCGCGGCTTTTGCCCTGCTCGCCATGTATCGACAGGGGCAACAATTCTTACTGTTCGGAATCAACTGATATGACTGGAAATTCCCGTATTTATAATACAATTGATTTGGGTGCATACGAATACCATTCCCCGTCGTTTTCTTTCCGATTGACTGCTAACCCGTCCACCAATACAAACAGCATCTATGGCGTGTGTGCAATGTGCGAGGGCGAAACAGCCGGTATTTTAGTTTCAACCGAAACCGACCCGGTTGTGGGCGGTGCGGGAGTATTGACTTTCTCGATTTCTCCTGATGGCAACAACAATTTCTCAACAGATCTCACCGGCCTCGAACAGGGCAGAAACTATTATTACAGAATTTATCGCCAATATTCCGATGGCTCAATTGATTACACCGAGTCAGTCTTCTTTACTGCCATCCCAACACTTGGCGAGTGGGGCCTCATTGCATTTGGTGGGCTTATTGCATTGATAGGTGGCGTTGTGGTTTGGAGAAGATTTGTGTAAAAGAATAATTTAACCTTCGGAAGAAATAATTCAAAATTAGTGCTAAAAATCCCGTGCTTCATTAGTACGGGATTTTTTATGTCAGGTGTAATATGTGTTAAATATTTCGAAATAAATTTGTAATTTGAAATGCTTGAATGAATTGTATTTTCCAAGGGATATTCAGGAATAATTGCCTTTGAACATTGAAGCAAGATACCCGACCAATAAGAAAGAATTATATAAACAGCTATCGTCAGAGTATTGCAGCGAAATTTTCAACGAAACAAAGGAGTTCTTGGTATGGATGCGAGCATTATTGAGAAAATAAAGACACTTGCCGACCGTGCCGGTGCTTTTTTGAAATTCGATAAAGTAGTTCTATATGGATCGTACTCAGATGATACAAACACATCAATAAGTGATATTGATGTTGCCTTTTTTGTTAGTGAAATCAGCCCAAATCACTGGGAATTATCTGCTAAATTGTTTGAATTGGTTGACGGAATCGACAATAGAATCGAACCAATAATCATCAAAGAATCAAGCGACCCAAGTGGATTTGCGCATAAAATCTTAGAGAGAGGAATACTTGTTTGCTAATTAAAATGCGTATACCTCTGAAATCAAGCTCAGCGCAACAAAATATCAAATGAGAATCAATCCTTTTTTACTTTTATCATATAATAATTGCTTAGCCACACCTACTCCCTGTGGCACTGCTTGTTTTCCTTCAGAATCACTACCATTAGAATGAACAATACTCTTGATAAATTGATGGCCTCGAAAACGGGGAGCTTAACAATCGCCATCCTGGCCGGTGTGTTGGTTGGGATGACTAACTTGTTTAGCTGGCATTTCATTGTATGGATTTGTTTCGTTCCGATTTATGTGATAATGTCCGAAAGGAAAAAGCTGTTAGCTTTCTTCGTTGGATTCATTGCCGGGATTGTCCAGTATTACAACATTTTGGATATAGTGGCGGCGTACGTTGGCGGCCATTCTGTGATGGAGTACATTGTAGCTTTGGGCTTAAAAGGCTCAATGGCTTTGAAGATTGAAGTGCTATCGCTATTGTTCGCATATTCTTTCAGGCTGCGCGCTCGGTGGAGCATTCCACAGCCAATCATCCAATCGGTTTTCGTTGCTTCGGCAGTAGTATCTTTTGAATTCATACTTTCTTTCGCAATTGATGGCGTGCCTCTTCTGGACTATCCGATTGGTTCAGTTCTTGCCGGAAACTGCTATGCCGCGCAATTGGCCGAATTCGGCGGAGTGTATGCTTTGAGTTTTCTCGTCATCTTTATTAATTCACTACTTGCCCTGGCGATTATGCAAAAGAAACGAAACCTTGCTTTGGCGGCATTGGGTTTGGTTGCTTTTGTTTATATATTTGGATATATCAGATCCGAAAGCATTGATGCAAAGACAGGCAAAGAAGTCAAAATTGCAATTCTGAACGACAATTCCTCGCCGGATTTGCGATGGAAAAAGGAAAACTTAAATAAGTATGCTTCATCACTACTCGAACTCGCCCGCCAAGGCGCTAATTTGCGCCCCGATCTGATCGTTTGGAACGAAGGGGCAGTGCCGTGGACATTTGCCGAGGACGACGATTTATTCAAAGAAATTAAAAGAATCACAAAGAATCAGGGCATTCGGCATCTGATTTCGTATTTCACGAGCGACGCAATTGATTCGTCGAAATCGTACAATTCAGTGTATTTCGTTGATACATTGGGCGCTGTGGCCGGCCGTTACGACAAATCTGTCCTGCTGCGAGGTATGGAAAAACCATTGCTCGGTAGCGCCCAATCCGGCTGGATGAAACTGCCATTTTTCAATGAATCTCAATTCACATATTTAGAGAATGCCAATCCACACCCTGTTCAGACAGATTTAGGCAAGCTTGGAGTGATGATATGCAACGAATCGATGAGCGATGCGCCCGCTTCTTTGCTGGCCGAGCAGGGCACCGAGGCATTCGTCCTCATGTCCAACGACAATTGGATTGCTCATTCCGCTTTTGCCGAAATCCACTTCCAATCGGCTCGCCTACGAGCCATCGAGCACAGGAAGCCGGTTGTTGTCAATTCAAATATGGGCTTCGCTGGTGTAATCGACCGCAGCGGGAAAGTCATCGTGTCAGATAAATCTACCAGCCCGAAAGCGATTCTGTGTAATATCTATCTGGACGGAAGCGGTTCAAACTATTCGATATATAAAAACATCCTTTTCGCTTTGTGTCTGGTGTGTGCCGTTGGGGCTGTATTGTTCTTTCGGCCACGATTAAAAGAATAAAAAAGGCCCCCACTAACGCGATGCAGAGGCCTTAAAAATTTCTGTTGTTTATCAAATTGATTATTTTACCAAGAACGGAATTGACTTCTCGAGGCCGTTGATTCTGGTTTTAAGAATGTAGCATCCCGAAGCCAAGCCGAGCAGATTCAGATCGGTTTCGCCACTCGCGTCGAGTCTGTAATATGATTCTTTTACAATTTCGTTGCCGAGCAGCCCAAAAACAGAGATTGCTGCTTCGCTTACGCCACAGTTGCCGAACGAGATTGTCATCGAGCCTTCGCACGGGATTGGGAATAGTTTGGGCGAACTTGCTGATGCCGGATCTCCATCCGTTGAGGTGGAAATTTCCTTGCGATAGCGTGTTACAAAGCTCCCAAGCGCCCAACCGGTCGAATTGTCGAGGAAGTAGCAAGCCGAGACGCCATAGCCAATGTTTGAACATCCACCTTGGTTGTTGGAAAGAGATTCATCTTCTTGGCTGGTGGTGCAGATCATTCCCCATGTCTGCCCGCCATCTGTTGTGTTTAGCAATGATTCGCCGCCGACGGCCATCCATACATTGTTTTCATCGATAACGAAAGGTTTGTTCGGGAAGTAAGGATTCCACGATTCGAGTATTCTTCTCCATTTCGCGCCGCCATCGTCTGTTTGGTAGAGTGTGCCGTCCACCACTCCCTGTTTGAAAGCGTAAATAACTGCCTTTTGGTTGCCTAACGCATAGACAGATGTAAGGAAGGGGAGAGGCGTGGATAGTTCTTTCCATGAGAATCCATTGTCGCTGCTGTAAACCAATATTCGCGAACCTGAGTTGTATGCCCAAATTGCATTGCTTCTTTTCGAGAAAGTCATCGAAGAGAATTGAGTGAAGGATTTCACGAGAGTCCAGTTTTCGCCGAGATCATTACTACGATACAGGTTGTTTCCCAGATTTGTCCAGAAAGTTCCTTGTTCGTCAAGCAGCAAATCGCGTGAGAGTTTCGAAACGTCGAATTTTGCATCTTTTGCCCAGGTTTTTCCATTGTCCGATGAGGAATAAATGAAGTATTTGTTCTGTTTGGTTTCTGGATCAAAATCCGAACCTAAGGCAAACAACTTTCCTGATTGATGGCGGTAAGCCTTCACGAAACCAGCACCAGTAGTATTTGACTCGACACTTGTTTCAAATGCTTTTTGCCAGGTTACGCCGCCGTCCTCGGTGCGTTCGATGGTTGGATTGGGTTGGCCGGATAGGATGATTCCTATATTTTGATCGATGAAGAGTATATCATTCTTATTGATTTTATTCTCGATGGTTACGAAGGAAAAGCTTTTGCCGCCATCAGTTGTTTTCTTAATATTGTAGTCCGTGAGCAATACAAAGCCCGTTTGGGGATCGGTGAATTGAAGTTTTTTTATTGTCGATAAGCTGCTTGGCACTCTATTCCACGTGTTGCCTGCGTCGGCAGAGGTGAGCGCGCCCTGGAGGTCGGAAGCGGTGCAGAAAGTATTATCCACAAAGCTCAAGCTAAGCGTGGACGATCCTGGCGTTTTTGAATTGAATTGGAAGCTCTGTTTGCTCCAAGTGTTTCCAAAGTCCGTGGTTTTGTATAGCGAGCCGTCATTCATTCCGGCCAATCCAGTACCATTCTTTGCGAAGCTGATAGCCATCGTAAAGTCGGCTTTGTTGGCATCGAGTTGTGCCTTTGTCCAATTCCGGCCATTGTCTTTTGATGTCCAAACGGCTGCCTGCATTGCCAGTGGAGTTTCGGTTTTGATTTCTGCACCGATGCACACAATGTTGTTTTTGCTAATTGCGTACATGTCGAAGAGTTCAGCTTTCGTTGGTAATACAACTTCTGTCCATGTTTTGCCGCCATCTTCGGTGCAATAGAGGCAAGAAGTGCCGTAAGGCATCCTTGTGCCGTTTTCGTATTTTGTGCCGAGCGCCACGCCATACTGTTCGTCGATGAATTGGATCTTCGTTGTTGGCTTATTAATGCCGCTTTCCAGTTCTGTCCAATGTTTTGCTCCGTCGGTAGTCTTCAGGATAGTCGATTTCTTTGTATTGTTCAAGCAGAGGAATCCGATTTGATCAGTCAAAAAACTTGCGCTATAAATATATCCCTTATGAAACTCTTGCGGAATGACGCTGTATTCCCAATTTGATCCGCCATCGCTTGTTCGGCAAACTGTGAATGGGGTTACAATTGCATAGGCCACTTGTTTGTCGATTACGTAAAGTTCGTCTGCATTTCCGGCAATTTTTTCTTTTCCCAATAGTTCCCATTTATACGAATACAAATTAGGATTTGCAATCAAGAACAGAAGCAATGTCAGCAATATTTTTTTCATTTTCCAAACTCCATAAAATACCAAAATGTACTTAATTAATGTACCTATGCGATTAGAATACACTCTAAAACTGTTTCAATACGAATTACACACGATGTTAGATTTGGTCGCACCTCAAATCAAAGAATAATCGAGGACACTGCGAAATAGATTATTAATACAGTTTATTATATTTGTACTTAATGATTGTTTTATTTATATTTGATGTTGTTTTTTGCAAGAGGCCCTGAGATGATCATAGCAAATCCGATATACGACGTAGTGTTCAAGCGGCTAATGGAAGACCAGCGCGTAGCAAAGTTCTTCGTTGAGACGCTTACCGGCGAGACAATCGAAGAGATTGAACTCAGGCCCCAGGAGTTTACGTACTACCGCGAGTTGGAGCTTGCCGCAAAGGGCGATTCGGGCCTCGAAGCTTTTCGTGAGCGCATGTATGGCCTGCTTGGGCTTGCCGTGTATCGCGTTGATTTCATCGCAACTATCCGCACCGCCGAGGGCGAATTTAAGAAAGTTTTGATCGAGATACAGAAAGCGAAGAATTCGGTTGATTTGATGCGGTTCAGGAACTACTTGGGCGAGCAATACAAAAAGGAAGACGAGATACATTCAGGAACCGGCGTGCGCAAGAGTGCACTTCCGATTATTACGATATACCTTCTCGGCTTTTCGCTTCCGGAAATTGAATCGTCAGTTATCAAAGTCAGCCGCCAATACACAGACTTGATAACAAATACAGTTATAGACAAGAAAAGTGATTTCATCGAGAAGCTGACGCATGATTGCTTTGTGGTGCAGATTCCCCGCATCCAACCGCGACTCCAGAGCAAGCTGGAGACGTTGCTTACGATATTCGAGCAGGGCAATTTCATAGACGAGACGGAGCTAACGAAGAACTATCCTTTCTCGGTATCCGACGAGACAATGCAGAACATAGTTAATATACTTCACCATGCGGGTACCGATCCTGATGGCCGAAAAGATTTGGAGAAAGAGCAGGAAGCCCTCCGAGTGTTCGAGGCCGGCATGAGCGAACTTCGCCAAAGACTCTCCGACAAGGAAAAGGAACTTTCGGAGAAAGAGAAGGAACTGACTGAAAAAGAGAATAAGCTATCCGAAAGAGAAAGAGAACTCTCCGAAAAGGACAGAATCATTGAGGAACTGAAAAGAAGGCTGGCAGAATAAAAAAAAAGATGTGCCACAACCGAGAGCTGTGGCACATCCTGAAAAATATTTTTATTGCATATTGTACACACAAGCGATCTGAGTATCATCGAGCGCTTTCCCATAGAATCTAACCTCGTCCAAAAGGCCATTATATGCGCTGTATTGCCTTTCTACCGATATACGCGCACCAAGTCGGATTCCATAAAAATAGGTATCCTGGGGCCTTATGCAATACTGGCTCTTCTTCAATTGGCCGTTGATGTATATTTTCATGGTGTTTTGCGAGTAAGTAAACGCAACATGTGTCCATTCAGTTGTAAACTCGCGACCATTAGTCTGGATATAGCTATAATTATGTGTGCCTCCATAGTTGTTCAGCACGATCGATTTCACCAAACCATTGTGGTCGAGGCCAAATAAATAGTTCGAATAATTGTCGCCCCAGTGCTCCCAACGGCTGATAATATCAATGTATCCTGTTGGGGCGCCAGCTGTGTATTCGACGCCGGGATTGGATTCGGGTTTCATCCAGAACGAATACGTAAATTCTTCGGGATTAAACCTTTCGCAGTAAGGAATATCGACGAACGAAGGAATGGCCGAGTTGAAAGCGAGCGCCCTGCCCTCGCGGCCCAATCTGTCAGCAACGGTGGTCGTATTCGATGTCGTGCCGTGCCAAGCGAAGCTTGAAGCATCGTTTCCATTGCCGTCCAAGGGGTAGTAGGCCAAAAGGAACTGTTCAAAATCGTTGACAGCATGCCGCCTAAGCCTGATGGTAATAGTTGTCGGCTTGTCTGGAGTGATTGTAATGTTGATCTCAATTTTCTCATAGCCATCTTTTTCGGCAGTGATTTTCAATAAATCATTGAGCGTTTCCAAAAGGAATAGTCCATCATTTCCGGTTGTTATTTTGCCGGATCCATTGTCGTAAGTTATAACAACATTCGGAATCGGTAGGCCTGTAACGTCGTCAACAACTGTTCCAACAATCATTTGGTTCGCCGCCGGAGTAACCGAGTTCGAGGAATCATGGGAGCACGATCCTAATAATAGAATACCAAGTGCTGCGAATGCGCTAATCAAAAAGTGTTTCATGGCTTGGATCCTTTGCTTTCGTAAAAAATCAATTCGGCTTATAGTTGAAGAACAATATAAGGATAATAATTAGTAAAAACAAGAAGAAAAAATAATTCTTTCAATATAAGTTGAGAGAAATAAAAAAGGCCTCTGAAGAAGGCCTTAAAGTTTTATTTAGATTAAATGTTTCTTACATCCTAACCCATTTGATCAGATCGCTGAGTTTGGGCTTGGTCCCATACATCAAAATACCAATTCTGTAAACCCTCGATGCTGCCCAGAGAGTGCCCCAAAGAGTGAGTAAAGTAAGCACAACAGAAGTAGCGATTTGCCAGAAAGGCACGTCGGTCGATGAAACACGTACCAACATAATTATAGGCGTAAAGAACGGTATGAGAGACATGATTACGGCCAGTGTGCTGTCGGGATTGTTAATAATGCTTCCAACCAAGAGAATCGGAATGATAACAGGTAGCGTGATGACTGTCGAAAGCTGTTGGGCGTCCGATTCCTGATCCACAGCCGAGCCGATGCCGGCATAGAGGGCTGCGTATATAAAATATCCAACAAGGAAATAGTAAAAGAAGCCAATTATCAACCACGGATCGATCGAGGTTGGAACGATTTCCATAATGTTTATTCCGCTACCTTGGGCCTGCATTCCTGCTGCTACCATTTCCGGTTTGGTTATCATCGAATCCAAGATGGGAACGCCAACAGAGAAAAGCAAAGCAGACATAATAACCCAGAACAGCACTTGCGTAAGGCCAACAGCGCCGATTCCAATAACTTTGCCCATCATAATCTCCATCGGCCGGGCGGACGAAGCCAGAACCTCGACGATGCGGTTAGCCTTTTCTTCGACCACGCCCCGCATGACCATTGCCCCGTAGATAAGCAACATCATGTATATCAAGAATCCAAGGACGTATCCAATGGCCGCCGAGGCTGCCGCGAAGTCTTTTTCCGTGCCCTTTTCGGTAACTTTTTGAGTCTTTACTGTAACTCCCTTTTCGATCAGCTTCATGAATTCTGGCGCTGCGCCAATATCTTTGAGCCTTTCGTTGGTCAGTACCGATTTCAGAGAACCTTCGAGCGATGAAAGAAAGCCGATCCCGCCGCCGCCCTTGGTGAATACATCGGCCGAGCCGGTCGTGATGAAATCACTTCCCAGGAGCACGTATCCGTCTAATTTGCCTTCGTTTACTTTGGACTGAAGCGATTCTTGGGATTCATTTACTAAAAAATATTTCGAGGTGTCCGACATAACAAGTTTTTCGCCGATTCGACCGGTTTGGTCCACGACGGCAAGTTTCTTCTCGGTCGAATCCATACTCATAATCTGTACTGCGGCCGGGATTGCAATCAGCAATAACATGAAAATCGGACCAAGTATCGTTGCCACAATAAATCCTTTGGATTTGACGCGAGTGGTGTATTCATGTTGGATTATTGTAAAGATTTTCCGGCGATTTGTTGTATTAGTATTATTACTGTACATTTTTATGCTCCTGATTTGTAACGGTCTTGATGAAAATCTCATGCAAACTTGGTTCAACTAATTCGAATTTAACAATTTCAGCTTGTTTCAATGCTTCCTCGAGAATTGTTCTGGGTTTCAGGTTCGGATCGTCGATTCTGAATTCGGCACGTCCCTCTGTGCGGGCGCTGAAGCGCAAACCGGAGAACTTACCAAGGAATTCGTCGCTGCCCTCGAATTCGATCGCCACTGCATCGCGCCCGTGGTTCTTCTTGATATCGCGGAGCGAGCCGCTAAGGACTGTTTGGCCGCGGTCGATCAGGACGATGTCGTCGCAGAGCTGTTCGGCCTGTTCCATCACATGCGTCGAAAGGATAATTGTCCTTCCTTCCTTTTTCAGGTCGAGAATCAGCTTCTTGAACAGTTCTTGGTTGATCGGATCGAATCCCGAAAAGGGTTCGTCGAGAATAATCAGGTCTGGATTGTGCATAATCGTGCTGATGAACTGCACTTTCTGCGCCATTCCCTTCGAAAGCTCTTGGATCTTCTTCGGTGCCCAATCGGCAGCATCGAGCCTGTGAAGCCATTTGTTGCCGGCCTCGATGGCTTCGTTTCGCGCAAGCCCTTTCAACATTCCGAAATAAGTCAATTGGTCTATTACTTTTACTTTCTTATAAAGCCCACGCTCCTCCGGCAGGTAGCCCATTCGGTTTTGGTGCGCTGCATTGAGCTGCTCGCCAAACAGAGTGATGCTGCCCTCGTCGGGCACGTATATGTTGTTTATCATGCGAATCATCGTTGTTTTGCCGGCTCCGTTCGGGCCTAACAGCCCAAGGATTCTTCCTTGCTTGGCTGCAAAAGACACGCGGTCGGTTGCGGTAGTTGCGCCAAATCTTTTTACAACGTTTTCTGCTCTAACAATTTCCATATCGATCGTTTCAATTGGTTTAACTTCAATGCAAATTACGAAATCAATATTCAATTGTTGCAAAAAATTAATAATTCACGGCCAATCGACGAAACGTGTATTCGCTAAATACGTATTCGCAAAAGCTTTAGGGCGGGTTCGTTTGATCTGAATCGAATAATAGTATCGCTTCGAATAACATAAAGTTCATTTTTTTATTTATCAAAAACCGTATTGATGTGTTAATATATGTAAGCGAAGTGTTATTTCGCCAGGTTTAATTGTGTCAGTAGTTGTTTGAAATACTATCAAAGTTTTCCACTTGATGAAAAAAATAAAATAATCTTTTTGTAAAATACATTTTTCGGATTAACTTTGTAATATCTGAAAGAGTTGTTTAAACGGAATATTTAAACGGAATTTCAGATACTTAAATATTATTTGAATACGAAATAAAAGAAACATTTATAATCTAACGGAGTTATGCTATGACGGCAAAGAATTTAGCTCAATCCAAATCCAAAAAGTATAAGGTGCAACCACAACATATAGGCGTTTTCGCAATACTAGTGGTTGTGTTCTTTGTATTGTTCCAGTTCGTCGTGATTCCTTGGGGAGCCATGGAATTCGTCGTTTCGCTATTCAAGCCGGCAGGCGATAAAATGGATAAAATTGGCTTCGTGAAGTTCAATGGAAACGTTTATGCCTCCACCAGCCCTCAGAAAGAAAAAGAATTGGGCCAGGGCAATGTCGAAGTTGCCAAGGACCTGATCAATAAAGAATATATCTTCGATTTCTCCTTCATCGAAAGAAACGAACCCCAACACGGCTACGTGAAAGGAAGATTCGAATGGTATGCTAAATCCGAAGTACTCGGCGAGAATGCAATTATCCTCGAGCCTTGGATCGGTTTTACGATTCTTGCTACAGTTTTCGGCATCGTTTGTTCGGTGCTCTGCACCATCGTGATACCCTCGAGCATTGGCTTCATTGCGCTTCTCTTCGACCGGCAGATCGACAATACAAAGATCAAAATTCGTCTCCAGACGGACTTCTCCGAAGACATCGTTGACCTGCTCTGTATGCCGGACGACAAACTTCGGCTGAAGGAAGCCGCCGAAGTCGAAGGCTATTTCCGTACCATCTGGGATAGGATCATGACCGATACCGAAGGTAGAAAGGCCAATCTCCGCTTCGAACAATACTTCAATCGCGACGTGGATCTCGTGGCCTTCCGTAAGGAAATGGACGCAAAAATCAAAGAATACTTCTCCGATTTCGTGCTTAAAGAGATCGAAGATACACGCGGCGGACTCGAATGGCACTCGAACCATCTCTTGGTCTTCAAAGGAATGCGCCTCTATATGGCCCACCACTTCACAGAGAAATACTCGAACAACGTTACCGGTATGGCATACGGCGGTGCTGCTATTCTGATCGTCGCCGTCGGTATCCGCGGCCTCAAGTTCATCCCTGCAACGAAACCTTCGTTCATCTTGCTCTCGATCACACTCGAATTCTCCATGCTTCTCCTTATGGCTATCACTCTTATCTACACCGAAGAAGAAGAACGTATGGACAAAATGCTAAAGAAAATGGAAGATGCCAACCGCAATCAGTTGGACGTCCTTCGCGATTCGAAACAAGACATGCACCTTCTGGCAAATGCTCTCGTCGGCCAAACATCCGACATCATCAAACAAAGAGTCGAAAAAGCTATCTCCGAGTTTATGACAAGCGACGACAAAGTCAAAGGCGAAATTGCTCGCCAAATTGGCGACAAAGTGCTCACCGGCCTTCGCGGCGCTTTCAACGAACAGAGATAATTTATCTTCGGTTCAAGACATTTACAAACCCGTTTCATCGATTGAGACGGGTTTTGTTTTTTGATAAACGCTACAAATTTTGTAATTTTGGGCTTAGGTGATAATTATTAATTATTCGGTCTTTATTAATGAATAAGAAAACAATATTAGTTACGGGCGGAGCAGGGTTCATTGGAAGCAATTTTATTAAACTTGCGCTCGCGACCGAAAGATATAAAATTGTGAACCTCGACGCGCTGACCTACGCCGGCAACCTCGAGAATCTTCGCATCGAAGAACAACATCCTGATTATACATTTTGGAAAGGTCGGATTCAAGACAAAACCTTAGTTGCTGATTTATGCTCAGAGTTCTCGTTCGATGGGATCATCAATTTCGCTGCAGAATCCCACGTGGACCGCTCGATTGATTCCGCCGCGCCATTCGTCGATACGAACATTGGCGGCACTCTGAACCTCTTGGAATGCGCAAAAAACGCCAAGGTTCCACGCTTCCTTCAGGTTTCGACCGACGAAGTCTATGGCAGCCTTGGGCCTGTCGGTAAATTTTCCGAATCGACGCCAATCGACCCCAAATCGCCTTACTCGGCCTCGAAAGCCTCTAGCGACCATTTGGTGTCTGCATTCGTCAATACCTATGGCTTTCCAGCTCTGATTACAAGGTGCTCGAACAATTATGGCGCCTACCAATTTCCCGAAAAACTGATCCCTTTGGTGATACTTAATGCGCTCGACGGCAAATCAATACCGGTCTATGGCGACGGACTGAACGTGCGGGACTGGATCTTCGTGCTGGACCATTGCTCTGCAATTCTCGATGTCTTCGAGAAAGGCAAGCTCGGCTCGGTGTACAATGTGGGCGCAGACGAAGAGAAAACAAATATCGAAATCATCAAAAGGATTCTCTCGGAATTGGGCAAATCAGAGAATCTGATCACATACGTCAAGGATAGGCCCGGCCACGACAGAAGATACGCCATGGATTCCTCGAAAATCCAAACTGAACTGGGATGGATGCCCAAGGTTGATTTCAACAAAGGAATTAAACAGACAATTGATTGGTACCTCGAGAATCCAGAATGGTGCTCAAACGTCCGAAATGGCTCGTATATGGAATACTACCACAAACAGTACGGCGAATAGACTACCAACGGGAGTATGACATTAAAAAAGTGGCATTCGCATCTTATCTATTTTTTTAAAAGGCGCAAGTCTCAAATACCATAATAAGCGAGTTGTCATAATCAAATTTGTATATACCGCGCGAGCGGTTGTTGTATTGTAGCTATATGTTGAATTCTCAGGATTTATTTCGCGTAGCGAATGTTTATATGTCCGGTCGATTTCTTCCACTATTCATATAACAACTGCTACGCGGTATAACTTACACAAGACAAACAACTTCAACAAGAAAACTTCTGCTTCGCGGTATTATGTAATTGTTACTTTTGGGGGAAGGCTCTTAGCCTTGAGTAATTGGATAACTGCCACTAACCTTCCGAAGGTTAATGGCTCAGTTGTTGGGGGTCCATATATTTTGGTAGGGGTTCAAAATTTTGAACCCCTACATATATTGTACTATTTCATAATAATACACTTGCCGGCTGTGGTTGCGTTCACAGTTTTGAGCAAAATGTAATAAACTCCATTTGGTAGGCCGGAAGCGTCGATTTTCGTTTCCGACCAGCCTGCCGGATACATCCCTTCGGCGATGGGGCAGACAGTGTTGCCTAATTCATCGATCAGAGTAAGTCTGGCCCACGATGGCGCGGACAGCCTGAAACTGATCGCAGAAGCGCTGCTGACAGGATTGGGGACGCATTCGCCCAGGATCGGGAAATTCTCTGAATGGCAATTATCCTCGGCGCTAACAAGCGAAGACAGGTAATTGACAGCGTATTCAACTTCTGGGTCTCCGCCCTCCAGGCAAAGGCGATCCATTGTTTGGTCGTTTATCGGTACTCTGATGTCCGGTACCACTCCGCCGGAGAAACTGGAATCGCTGTCCAGCTGGATCTGAAAATTCTTATCGAGAGAAACGCCGTAAGGATACCGGAAATACAGGTCGCCAGGCGCTGCGAACAAATAGTGCTCGATGCCGACCAAAGCGAACGAAGCATGGGTGCCATAGAAACTGATAGTTTTGCATTTGGGCAGTTTGCGTAGCATCATCGGTGGGCCTTCGCCCGAACTAATATTTTTCGGCCCGACCAGAATTGCCAAAGGCTTCGAGAAGTTTATGCCTTGCGGTTCGATGTGGACAGTACCTTGGGGATACTTCGGGTTGGTAACAAAATCCAATGTAGATGTGTTCAGGTGGCCAACGTCGTAGGGCATGGCCTCGAGCGAATCGTCATCGGGATTGTAATAAGCCAATTGTTCGTAGAATACAGTGTCGGTATAGAAGAAACCACAGATGGCAGCTGCCAGCGCGTCCATTCCTCCGTAATTCATTCGAAGGTCCAGCACCAAGCCGTTTGCGCCGGCTTCGTTGAATTGAATAATTGCATTTCGAAAATCTGTGTAGAGTTTCCGGTAAGTAATTGAATCGCCGTAGAAGCTGGTAACCTTGATGTAGCCAATATTGCCGGGCAGAAGGGCGGATGAAACGTCTTCGCCGGGAGTGTAGATTGGCATTTGCGAGGTTTGGTTGTATGTGAAATAGTTGTCATCGACGGCGGTGAGTTCGACTGTGGACGGTTCCTGCGCATTTCGATTGAGGAATTTAATCGTCATAGCAGATCCAATGGGAGCGCGGCCGATGAATCTGCATTGGTTGATCATCCGAGCTTCGGCTGTGGCCGGTACCAATTCTGCCCATGCAGTTGGAACGGATTCTATGGCCGATTTGGCGGGCAATCCGTTTATTTCAATTATTTCGGCTCCGTAGCGCATCCCGGCCGTAAAGGCAGGGGAGAGGGCGTCTATCAAATTGACAATGAACCGGCCATCGTCATGCTTTAGCAGGCAAAAGCCATAGCTTCCGCCGATTTGCCTTTTCATTGCTTCGGCGCGAATCCCTGCCCAACCATGGCGGATATTCACGTGGCCGTCCCGGGAGGCGTCGGCGTAATCCATAAGTACTGAATAAAATGCGACAGAATCATTTCTCTCCGAGGCCGACTGCACTCTGGGCAAGAGAGCAGAATGGAGCGAATCCCATCGAATGGCCTTCCATTTTCCCATTGGGTAGTTGGCCGAAAAGCTTTGATGCAACGAATCGAACGCGCGCAGGAAGTCATTGGCCTGCGATACCGAAATTGCCGAAATAAATAATGCGATAGAAATAAGTATTGGTGCTTTTCTCATAATCGTGCCTTGCCTTAGATTCAATCAAGTATATAAAGAAAATCATTTTCAAATAAAACAACCGTGTTCGAGTATTAACGTCGATACACAATGAATATTTTCTGGTAAGTCGGGGTTGGCAATAATTGTTGTAGAGCTGTAGAGCCAAGGCATGCCTTGGCTCTACAGATTATCCAATCTACAACATGATTCTTCCGCTATAAAAGAATATGAAAAAAGTCATACTGCTGTTTTGGTCGGCAGTATGACAAATTCGTGAGCGGATACTTTTGGGGTTAAAGTGTCTTATGCGTGCCGTCGCAGTACGGGGCATTTTTGGTGTGTTTGCAGCCGCAGATGTGGACTGACTTTGCTTCCGTTAGTTCGAATTTCACAGGAACGAATTCCGATCCTTTGTGCGAGCCGTCGCAGAAGGGTTGGTTCGCGGAATGCCCACAGGCGCAATACCAATATGTGCCCGGTTCGAGATCAGCTTGGTATGGAGCTTTTTGTGCGATATGAGGTTCAGCCATAATAATACCTTTTTCAAAATGTATTACAAACAACAAATCGAACGATTCACAAAATCACTTATTGCAAAAATGGGAAAAAATGCAAAAGGAAATAATTTCAGATAATCGGGAATGAAGAAATTTTGTAACCTAAACGGCTATTCGGTTGTCTGTATCAATAAGACGACAGGCAACGGAGGCCAACCTTCCGGCCGCACGAGAAGTGGAGGAACCGGAGCCGAGAGTTCATTGAAGCAATTCCTGTGAGTAAGATCGTTTTCCGCAGGAAAAATAAACTGCCGAAGGGGTGTTCGAACCTTCAGCAGTTACTCAATCCAGGAGTTCTTTGAAGCAATTAATACTACGTTCTTTGATGGGAAAAGTTTCAACTTCCCCAAAAATTGTTTCAAAGAATTCGTAATTCGATGCTAAAGGCAGTGCGGCACGCAAGAATTGGGAAACAACAACGACCAACACATTTTTCGATTAGGGATCTGGTTCCGAAGGTTCAAGCAACAAAATCGGCAAAAATTCAGGTTCTTTGACAATCGAATATCCACGAGGCAAGCATCTCAGCTTTGGCCGGTTGGTTATCAGACTATACGGTCTTGATAATAAATGGAAAAAGGGCTGCTTTCGCTTTTCAAGTTCGCAGAAAATAGTTTTCCACATTTTGCCCGCGGCATCGAAGTATCTAATTGATAAATAAATGCTTGTGGATTATTAACGGAACTTCATAAATCTCCCGTGTTTATTAAATCGAGCAAAAAGAAAAAAAGAGATGGAAAATTTTCTTTTTTTTCTTAGTTTTGGAGGTTGGAAATGGAAGATTTT
>CAZSWR010000033.1:0-32886 GCA_964610885.1 uncultured Hyphomicrobiales bacterium
ATTTACAAATATAGCAATTTATTATTTTGAAAGTATCGGTTTTTCGGATGAACCTCATTTTTTTATCCAAAAATCAATTATTGAATCAATTTCTTTGCTGAACTCTTGGTACGACTGCGTATGGCGGCGCGTCATATAGAACATAAGCGCTCCGTGCACGGCCAGCTTGATGCCCGATTGCACTTGCTTCGCGGAGCTTTTCTTAATCAATTTTTCTGATACGCACAAGTTGAACTCGCTGCCGACCAATTCGTCGAAAAGCGTATAGACAGGCTCAAGCGACGTCTTGGGCGAAATCCCGTTCGCTTCCTCGAGGAAAAGCAAATCGAACAACCCCGGGTATTGCACGAAGAATTTTGAATACGAATGCGTTATCGCGACGATGCGCTCGCGGCCGGGATAGACCTTCTCGATATCTGCCAATACGAACGCCTTGCATTCCTTGATGAAATCCTCCACGCAGACAAAAATCAAATCCCAAACATTTTTGAAATAATTGTACAACGTGGCGTAGGAGTACCCTGCCTTCTTGGCCACGTTCCGTACGCTGACGGCGCTGATACCCTCGCTCGTAATGATTTCCTTGGCCGAGTTAATGAAGTATTGCCTCATGCGTTCGTCCTGAATCTCGTTCTTGCCCATAATGGCCTCCATAAATATATTATAAAAACTTAGTAAACTTGCATTGTGCGCAATTAGCATGGTCGCTATCATTTCAATACCTTTCACTGTTTAACAGTATTGCAATATTCTAACACTGCTAATATACTGAACACTGTTAATACGAAGCAAGTGTTTTTTTGTTTCTCGGGAAAATAATTTTTCTTTAAATTATAACAATTAGTATATATTTGCACTTTGATTGATAAAGGTTTTTTATGAAATATTTATTCATTGTACTGCTTGCATTAGCCATGATTTCTTGCAATTCAACGACCGACAGCGGCCCCCACGATTTAACCGCCGAACAGATGATCGGCCAGATGGTGATGGTTGGTTTCCGAGGATTTGAGGTCGCTCAGGACAGCCAGATCGCCCGCGACATCTCCCGAGGGATCGTCGGCGGAGTGATTCTTTTCGACAAAGATGCCGAGCTTGGCACTTACGAGCGCAACATCCAATCGCCCGAGCAGCTGGCCAGGTTGGTCTCCGGTTTGCAATCCTTCGCGACGACTAAGCTCTTTATCTCGATCGACCAAGAGGGCGGCCGCGTGTCGCGTCTGAAGTCGAAATACGGCTTCCCGGAATCCGTGTCGCAGCAATATTTGGGTACGCTGAACAATGCCGACACTACGCATTTCTATGGCGCACGGACGGCAGAAATGCTCTCTCGGGCCGGCGTGAACCTGAACTTTGCCCCCGTCGTGGACGTCAACGTCAATCCGCAATGCCCCGTTATTGGCGCCTTGGAGCGTTCGTTTTCGTCGGACGCGGCAGTGGTCGGCGCGAATGCCGAGATTATCATCGGCGAACACAAGAGCAAGGGCATTTCCTGCGCACTGAAGCATTTCCCCGGCCACGGCTCCTCGCAATCGGATTCGCACCTCGGAGTGGTGGACGTAACGAACACCTGGCAGCAATACGAGCTGGACCCATACCGCTACCTGTTTGGCAAAAAAATCGTCGATATGGTTATGACCGCCCATATTTTCAATGGAAATATCGACAATGTGTATCCGACCACTCTTTCTTATTCCACGATCACCGGAATGCTCCGAAACACTCTCGGCTTCGATGGCGTCGTCATCACGGACGATATGAACATGAAAGCGATTTCGGAGAACTATGGCTTCGAGAAGGCCGTGGAACTCTCGATCAATGCGGGCGTCGATATCATCTTGGTTGCGAACAATTTGCAATACAACAAATTCGCTGCCGACACCACATTTCAGACCATTCGCAGGCTCTATTCCGACGGGAAGATCAGCCTGGATCGCATTCGCCAGTCCTACACGAGGATCATGGCTCTCAAAGCAAAGCGACTCCCTTCGTAGGCGAAATATTTTACCATATGGCCACAATCAAGTATTTGTTGATTTCTCCAACGATGAGGTACAAGCACGATGACCAACGAAATGCGCACTCGCGAATTGCAAATACTGGCCGAACGGGTCTCCGAAGCTAATGGATTTATTTCATTGGTGGAGGAGGAATGCGCACGGCATGTGTTCGGAATGGCCGAAGCCACGCGAAAGATGCTATTGGCAATGATCGCCGGCGGGCACGTGCTGCTGGAGGGCATGCCCGGATTGGCCAAGACACGGCTCGCGAACGCGCTGGCCAGCTCGATTAGCGCAGATTTCAAACGAATCCAATTCACTCCCGACCTGATGCCAGCGGATATTGTTGGCAGTTTGATGTACAACCAACACACAGGCCAATTCTCCACTCGGCGGGGACCTGTCTTCACGAACATCCTGCTGGCCGACGAAATCAACCGCGCCCCCGCAAAGGTGCAGAGCGCGCTGCTCGAAGCCATGCAGGAGGGCCAGGTTACCATCGGAGACGAGACTCACCGCTTGGGCGAGCTATTCTTCGCCGTCGCCACATCGAACCCAATCGACCAAGACGGCACTTTCAATCTGCCCTTGGCGCAAACTGACCGCTTCGCAATTAAAATCATCATCGACTACCCCGCCCCGGCCGACGAGCTAAGGATCATCGGCGAACTGACCGGAGCCAAACCCAAAAGCCCGAGGAAAGTGGCATCGATCGCGGACATACTTCGCGCCAGGGAAATTGCAAGGTCAATATACATCGACCCGAAAATCTCGGACTATATTATTTCGCTCGTCTGCGCCACTCGCCGCCCAAAGGAATTCGGCCTCGATTCGCTTGCCGACTACGTGGAATACGGTGCATCGCCGAGGGCGACAGCGTGGTTGGCCACCTTGGCGCGGGCAAGGGCGTTTATGCGCTCGCGCTCGTTCGTTACGCCGGAAGACGTGAAATATTTCGCAACGGACGTCTTGGCGCACCGCGTCGGGCTGAACTACTTGGCCGATACAGACTCAATATCGCAAATTGATGTAATTAATGAAATTATAAAGATAATTCCCCAACCGTAATGGATCGCAAGTACATCAAACAAATTGCCCGGCGCATAGAAATCTCATCGCACGGGACAGCTTCCGAACTCATTGCCGGAGCATTTAAATCCAAGCTAAAGGGTAGCGGAATGATTCCCGCCGGGCTTCGCCAATACGCCGACGGAGACGACGCAAGAGCAATCGATTGGTGCGCAACTTCGCGCTCGCACGACGTCATGGTGCGCACACACGAAGAGGACAAACGCAAGGACGTCGTACTGATGGCAGACGTCGGCGAAGGGATCACGCTCGGCGGATACTCCGAGAGCCAGAGAATCGGCTATGCGGAAATCCTATCTCTCATTGCCCATTCGGCCTATCGCGCCAATTCGAGGGTTGGGTTTTGCCTGTTCTCCGATAGGATTGAAAAAGAAAAGAAAGCCAGATCCGGCTCCGAACAGCTCTATTCGGTGATGGATTCGATACTGTCGGCGAATTTCAAGCCTCGACCTTCGTCTCCGCTGTGCTGTCTGGACTATTGCTTAGCGTCGGTCAAGAAGCAATCGCTCGTATTCATACTTTCGGATTTCCTTTCCGCCGAGGCCTACCAGCAAGAGCTTCGCAGGGCGGCGCATCGGCACAGCGTTATCGGCGTGATGATACGATTGGAACCGCCGTTCGTGCCGCCATCGGGATTCATTACGGTCTATGACCACTCGAAGAAAAGAGAGGTCAGCATACCTTGCTCCGATGTGGCCGAAATGTTTCGCACGGCCGCTGCTCAGCAGTCAGAGGCAAAGAAGCGTTTCGCCGAGGCGCGCGCCGACCTGTTGGAAATCGATATGAATAAAAATATACCTCTCCAATTGGTAAAGTTCTTCCAATCGTTGAAAAGGTTAGGGTGAGGGCTACTGCTTATGTTGCTACGTCCTTAAAAAATTTTTAATCGCTCGCGTCGCATCGAGAAGAATTCCACTTTGTCGAATGACATGGAAAAACAACTAATTGATACTACCATTTCGAGATGGTAGTATCAATACTGCTTTGCTAACAAATACATTTATAATAAATCGGGCGTTCGGCATACGACATATACTGAAATCTTGGCTAATGAGATTTATTTCAATTTTTCTATCATTTTTGAACGATTCCCGTATCTTAAATAGTAAACACCGGCCGGCAGAGAAGAAATATCAATTCTTAGAACTTTGTCGAATTGGTTGTTTCCGATCTGAATGGCTTTTTCACCTAATTCGTTGAATATTGAATATTCGTCATTGTGGTCAGCATCTCCGATCGTGACAAAGCTTTCTGCCGGATTGGGATATATGTATGGTGTTGACTGGCTTTCTTCCCCATCAGTACTATTTGCTGAATAGTCTTTGAGACATCGGACAGAGTATGAAGCAAGTATGTTTGGGCCTTGGACGTCAACGCTTCTTCCGATTATCGACCAATATGAAGACACATATCTGATGTATGGCGTCAGGAAGTTGTAAGCATCAATTTCGGCAGAAGAAGTCCAATAAGCAGTCCCGGTACCTTTTCCTGCCCATATCTTGTTGTAATTGTGTCTGTTCCCGGCAGGAAGAGCAGTGAAACCGCTTTCGTTATTGCCTTTGTCTTTCAGAATTTTTCCGGTTATTTCCTCGATAATGTCTTGCCAATGCGATCCGTTTGCTTCCTTCAATTTGTCTCCTTCGTCAGAGCCTCTGTCGCCGGATTTTCCCAATTCGGATTCGGGCATGCCCAATGCGATTTCAAGCAGTTTCCATTCTTCATCGCTCGGTATATGCCATCCACAAGGGCAAATGCCCTGTACAGTTTTGTTTGACAGGTTGCTTGGTTCGGAGTAATCCATCGCTTCCTCCCAATTATAAAGCCCTCCGTATATGTCGGCATTTTTCTCATCGTCTTCGTAAACATACTTTTCGATGATTCCATTATTTGTTTGCCAAAGTCCTGCCTGTTGGCCTTTGACGGTTTTGCCCACGTTTAAATTCTCGGCCATCCACCACTGGCCGCCGATTTTCACGGTTTTGTATGTTTTCCCATCTCTCTTATCGGTCAAAGTGCCAGTTTCCGGCTGAGAAAAGCAAGACAAAACGTTGATAATAAAAAGAAACAGCAGGATGATTCCACATTGAAATACTTTTGGATAAATTGAGTTTCTGGTTCTGTTTTTCATGCAATCCAACTTGTAAGTTCATTAAAATGATTCATACGCATTATAATTACACTTGAAAGCCGAAACAGTTTCAACATAGATTCCGGTTGCCACTTGCAGCACAAAGACAAAAGGAAAGATGGGTATTAATTCATTTCCCTTCAATAATAATAATTATACTTCCTTTTTGAAATTTGCTGTATAGTTTCGCTTCGTACCAAACAGGCTATGGAAAACGAAACCACCGCGAGCCGCCAATTCCTTCACTTCTTCGATCGAGAGTTTGTCGGGATCGCCCGCCTGTTCGGAAATGGATAATAAACCGCCCGGCCGTAGCAACCGATAGAATTCGGAAAGGTATTGCTCTTTGTTTTCCACCTCTCCGATCACTGTAACCATAAAAATACGGTCAAAGGACTCATCCGGCAGCGCAAATTCATTTCCAGAGCAATGGTAATATTCCACATTGGCGCCTAAGCCTCGCTTTTCCAAGCGCCTGCGTGCGTAGTCCAGCATTTCCTGTTGAATATCTGCAAGCACTAATTTCCCGGTTTTAAGCGCTTTTGCAAACTTCGTACTAAAGTAGCCCGGACCTGGCCCAACCTCCAGGACTGAGTGGTATTCTTGGAGTTCGATACGGCGCATCAATTCCTTAGGCGAAAGGAAAAGATTCCGTATCGGAATAAGAAGCGTGAAAGCCATCTGAAAAGGAAATACACCTTTCGAGGCAAAACGTTTTGATATACTTCGTTCGTTCATATCCATGCCTTCAAACCATCCAATATATTTAACATGACCATCTTCCCATCCTTGCCAAATCGATGGGAGTCCGAACCCACAGGTTAACGAATTCAAATGTACATACTAACATTAAACGAAAAAGAACCTTATTTATTAAAGTTCTATAACGTATTGTATTGTGTACTGTCCAAAATAGCATTATTAGCGCGGTTTCTACTCAAAAGAAATTCCTATTTGCTAGGAGCCTCCAAACCTTATCATCTTCCCACCTTAATAGCATAATCGATTTTATTTACAACATACATGTTTACCTTATTCACTCAAATATGAATAAGGTAATAATTTTTCTTGAGTTGGATTCTCTGGGCTATGAAGGTTTGGGAATGTTAATAAGGTTTTTCGGTGTTGCCAGAGTTCGTAGGGGCACGGCACGCCGTGCCCTCGGAATTATATAATATCCGCCTAATTACCTTGTTTTGTCCTAAATGACCAGATCCTTCGGGCGGGTTTGGAACCCGCCCCTACACATTTTCTCAAGTAGAAAGTTACAAGTAAGGCTCAAAATTTTGAACCCCTACAGCTTGTACTGTCCAAAATAGATCTGACTTGCTACTTTTACCTTTTTACTTGCAACTATTTTCATCACTTCTGCTAATCAACTCATCCGATGACTGCCGAATTACGAATCAATAACGAATGAACGGCCAGAGTCATCGGATGTGTGTTAGGTACTCAATTTATCGTCAGTTAGCCCTACTTTTTTTGTTTTGATTTATCGAAATAATCCATATATTTGTCTGAGATTCATACGTTTGATATATACTTAGTCCTGAGATTCATTAGAGTTCCGCCGGAAAGCAGTGTGCTTTTAATAAATCATTTTGATTTGCAATTTTGGGAGCAATTTATGAGAATCAAAACATTTTGCATCAGGCTTGGCCAGGCATACCAGGAGAGCGATGAAGAGGAACTTAACGAGTTCCTTTCGTTGGTAAAGGTCAATAAAACATGTTCCTCGCTTGTCCAAGCGGAAATTCCATATTGGACAGTTCTGGTGTATCACGACGAGGCCAGCGCGAACAAATCGTACACAACCGTCAGAAAAGCTTCTTACGACAAAGATACTGAGTTGGACATCGAAGAGCAACAAATCTTCGAGGAGCTGAAGAAATGGCGCTCCGACACGGCATTGATGATGAATGTGCCGCAATACTTCGTATTCACCAATACTGAATTGATCGGCGTTGCCAAAGAGAAACCCGAAAAATTAGGGGATTTCGATAAGCTTCGAGGGTTTGGAACAATAAAAATATCGAAATATGGAGACGAGATACTTCAGATCGTAAATGCAATCCGGAACGTTACGTGATATATGGCGAATATCCACAGTTAACAATCGAGCATCAACGCAGATTGACGCGTCCACTACTCATAATAATCTGAAAAAAGTAATTGAGTTGAATGCAAAGCGTAATTCATTATTCGCCGGATTTCTCTACTTTCAATTCGATAAGTCTTTTGCTGTCCATGTAATGAGTGGCGTAATTCTCTTCAATTGCTTTGTCGCCTGATTTGCTGAATCTGAGGTGCTGGCCTGCACCCTTGCCGAACTGTTTATATACGGCCAATGAGCTTTTTAAATTCAGCTCGTCAGAGTATTTTCGGATCGTCTTATTTATCAAGGTCAACTTGCTTAGATTTGCTTGGCACGCCCTCTCGAGGTATTCAATGCGTCCGAATCGCCAATTATCGTAATCCTTCGCGGACAAGTAGCCCAATTGCAAAAGAATATCTACAGGGCTTACGAAGCCTTTCTCTTGGAGAGTTATACGAACTAAGCTTTTTACTTTCTCAACCAGGTCAATATTATTCAAAATCGTCCTCATTGAATTCAATTTGCTCATTGATCCATTCGACCAAGCGCATTCTTTTGTAGTCGAACCATTTCTGCCTGTACTCGCCCGAATCGTTAATCACTCATTTGAATTTCTGAAATGGTTTTGGTCGGTTAAGCGCATCGATAAGGTTGTTTTGCAGTTTTTCGTCATCGACGTCGCTGGCAAAGTCTGCCATTATTCGGAAAGATTTATGAGATTCGAAACCCTCGAATTCAAAATAATCATCAGAATTTTTCTCAATTTTTTTGATTTCGTCTTTCCATTGATCTTCGTCTGCGAGAGGGCAGCTGTCGAAATCGCGTATAGTTACGATCTCGCCCGTCTTGAGGTTGAAATAGCATTTCATGCCACATTCAATATCCTCTGCTATCTCATCAATTTGTTTTTCTGTTGGATTCATATTGGTTTACTAATAATTGAAAAACAATATCACACAAACCCAAATGCGAAATCGTTAGGCACAAGCACATTGCCATGGATTTGTTAATACCTTGCTCTACTCTTAAAAACAAAGTGGCAGTCACCACCTATTCCTTAACGATTGGCAAGGAAATGGAGAATGTGGAGCCTTTGCCGAGTGTGCTTTTCACCCAGACGCGGCCCTTGTGCGCCTCGATCAGCTTCTTGACGATCCACAGGCCCAAACCGCTCGAGGGTTCGCCCTGAGTGGGTTTTGCGCTCAATTTGGCACCGCGCTGGAAGGCTTCTTTGATGTCCTCTTCGGAAAGGCCCAAGCCGTTGTCGCTGATTTCGATCAGTATGTTTGAATCTTGTTTGTGCGTGCGGATGCGGACCGTGCCCTTCTCGTGCGAGAATTTGAGCGCGTTCGAGATCAGGTTGTCCAATACTTCATCAATTTTCTGCACGTCCATCATGGTTTCCGGTATGCCCGACGAGAAATCGAGCAGCATTTCAATATTTTTCTTGTTCGCCCCGACCAAATTGCGGCGATACACATCGTTAACGACTTCTGTAATGTCGGCGAGTTCCATATCCATCCGAAGCGAGCTGCTTTCGAGAGCCAGGATGCGGGACACTTCTTGCGATAGCGAAACGATTCGTGCAGTGGTTTCGAATATGTCGTCGATAATTTCCTGCTGTTCGCCGGCCGTCAGGTCGTACGAACGAAGCAATTCGACGAGGCTCTTGATGAGCGCGGCCGGGTTCTTGATGTCGTGGATAATGATAGCGAACAGGTCATCTTTCTGTTTCTGCAATTCCTCGAATTCTTTCTGGCTTTTTTGCAGTTTGTCGGCGCTGTCGCGAAGTTCTTGGTTTTGTTTGATAAGTTCGTCGCCGCGCGCCTGCATCGAATCTATCTGCGAGCGCAGGGCAGCAATTTCTGCTTTGAGCGCTGCATTTTCGACTACGATAGAATCAATTTTTTCCTGAGATACGTTATTAGCCATCTTGGGTTCTCCTACATTATTGCCGGAAAGAATCTTCTTTTCTTTCACTCTATTCTTTGATTTCACAATCACTACGAAAATAACGATTGAAATGCCGCAAAGCAAGCCAATTCCAATAGAAATCATATCAAACCCCGTGCCGTTTGCCGCGCCCTGAGCATTTTTTCGGTCCAGGCTGTCTTTGGCCAACTGATCGCGCAACTGCTTAATTTCTTTTCGGGTTGCGGCCTCGCGATTGTCCACGCGGAAGTAAACGTTTTCCGGCATCGAGGTCCAATTGGCCGAGGGGTCGAAAGCAGTGATTTGAATGATGTATTTGTCTTCGGGTAGGTTTTTCCTTTTGATCGAAGTAACGTTCACATTGGTCGAATTCTCATTCTTCGAGTTTTTTGTGAGAATTTTGAACAGGAATGGGATTTTCTCGGATTCGCCCGCTTCGCAATGATAGAAGATTTCGAATTCGTCCTCGGTGGAAATCACAATATCCGTGTATTCCTTGGGTGCAAGCGCTGCATCGTTGACCTTGATCGCATCGATGACGATTTCTTTAAGCTCTTCGGAACGCGCCACACCGGCTATGGCCAAAATGAAAAACAGTACGAACAAAGGAAATGCCTTTGTCATCGGCCAGTTACAGGCGCGGATCGTTCTATTGCGATTGTTCATTATCACTCCGTTTCAAAGGCTTTCTTTCTAAGTAAAAGAGCGGAATTGCGGGTTTTTATTTTACCTGTTTCCACAATTTTTTTCAATATTCGCAGCACGTCGAAAAATGTCGAGTACGGATAGTGTGGGATTTTGTTGGCATTGCAAAACGCAGCCAATCCATTTTTCGCAAAAACTATGTCGGAATGCGTGGCTGCGCAGAAGTCGGAGTACCCGTCCCCGATGAAAACAATCACAGCGTCCGGGTCGGTCTTGGCGATTATTGCATTCCTCTTGCAGACCGCGCTTCCACATTCGCACGAATCAGTTTTGTATGGGAAGACAGGCTTTGGGGCGCCCGCAGTGAAATCGAAATAGTTGCAAAGCCGCGGCAAGCCTTCGATGCCATGCTTCAGCAGGAAGGCATTGATGTACGTATCGAACCCGTCGCTGATGACCGACAGAGGGATTTCCTGCTCGCGGCAGTATTCCACGAATCGAGCAAAATACGCATCGATCTCCTTTGCCTCGGCGAACCGGACTATTTCGTCTTCGCCCGTGCCCTCGCGAAGCGTTGAGCTGGCCGACGTCCAATACTCGGTAATCGTCATCTCGCCGGAAATAAACTTGGAATGGTTCGGCTCGAATTGCCCCAGCTCCATGAAAATCGCATCGCCAAGGTCGGTCCTCGAAATGGTTCCGTCGAAATCCGTAAAAATCATTAACTTCTTGGCTGTAGCTTCTTTATTCATTCGATTTATTGGTTATTTTCTAATAAGCTGATTTGGAACCTGTTGAAATAGTAAAAGATTTGCAACAATGGGGCTTGCCCCATTGCCAGAGTTGCAGTAACTCATTGAAATATCGGCAAATCCCCCAACCCCATTTTTCTAAGGGGGTTTAAGAACGGTATGAGCTAATACATAGATAATATAGGAGTTATGGCTTGTATCGAACCCACGGGTTAACCAGTGGGATGGCTGATCAATACTTTTTCAACAGGCTCCTAACAGCCTACCGTCTCATTTTTCAAATCAACACACATCCGATAATTATTATCGGATAATAAGTAACTAACTAAAATAAATTATCTATCGATCCCGCGCAGCTTAATATTGCCTTCGATGTTCTCAATGCGCTCGATGTAGAAGTCGGCGCGTTCGGGTTTGGCGGCGAGCAATTTCCTGTACGAATCCAAGGCAGCCTCCCAAGCGCCCTGCTGCTCGTATATGAATGCCATTGTTTCGCTTGCGAAACCGCTCTCGTGCGCTTCTTCGTTCACTTCGGCCACGGCTGCCCGCGGTTTCGGCAACGATACCGATTCCAATTGCGCGGCAAGTTCACTAAAATTGAATCCTCCGGCGGGCCTCTCGGCTTCAACTGATTCGATTGGCTCGGGCACAATCGCTGTTACGGCCGACTCTTCGGCTTCCTCCAATTCGAAATCGAATGGCGGGAAGTCCAAGTCCTGGCCGATGGGCCTGTGCGTGGCCCGGCGAATTCCCGATTTCAGGGGCGAGAAGTCCAAACCCGGGATCAGCGAGAGGTTGCCTGCGCGAAGTTCGCGGCTGTCGTCTTCTTCGCCCGGTGCTAAATTCACAGCCCGCAGAATGAAGTTTCCGCCGGCCGGCGCGTCTGTTTCGTCCGTGGCAGCTTCCACCTCAGTCGAGCTTTCAATATCGGTTATTTCGTCCGAATCGACGCCCTGGACGAAGTCTGCTTCCGGTTGTTGTTCCTCAGTTTCGGATGCTAAATCAATCTCTTCCTCTACGGCATCAATGCCACCCGCGAGCGGCTCGCTCGGCGCGAACTCATCAGATAGGTCGGATGCCATGACGCCCGTATTGAAAGCAAGCGCTTGGTCTATGTAATCGAGCGCTTCGGGGTTATTTGGCTTGGGTTCGTCAATTTCATCGGCCATTAAACTATCGAAATCGGCCATTGGATTTGAAGTTTCACCATCTTCCTGCTTTGCTATGACTTCGTCAGTTTGCTCAAGGCCGCTCTCAGCTTGGGCGAAATCGGCATCTGATATTTGTTCGGCTGTGATGCCCAAATCGGTGTCTTCGATGGAATCATCGGAAGGCTCAAGGGCAATTTCATCCGCCTCGAACGAATCGAGCATCGATTCGAGATCGATTAAATCCTGTTCGCCGGATTCATCTTGATCATTGCCAATCCCAGCGGCAGCTTCGGCTCTCTCGGCAGCCTCGGCCAGCGCTTCGTTCATGAAAGATTCGAATAAATCATTCTCCTCGGCTTCGGGATCAGTGGATTCCATAGTTACTTCCGAATCAGAGAACTCCATGGTTTCTTCCGAATCTGGAATACCTATAGTTTCGGCTTCCAAGTCAATCACAATTTCGTCGGGTTGTTCGGAATCCTCTGAGGGCTGGGCGCCCGGCGAGGCGCTTGGCTCGGATTCCTCCGTTGGAGTTTGATTCAGGAATGTCGGAACGAAATCTAAGTTTCTTTTGGCGGGTTCGAAGAGCCGTTTGTCCGAGAATTTTCCGGCTGCTTTGTCCAAAATGTCGGCTGCTTTGTCGTCCTCGCCCATCGCTTTGTATGCTCGGGCCAGCACGGTGTACGCCGCCGAGTAGTCGGGATACGCCTCGAGGCCGCGGCGGCACAGGTCAATTGCTTCCTGAGGGAAGCCCGAGATAAGGTATTGCTCGGCATCGACCGCGAAAAAAACTGTGATTTCTTCCATGGTATTAGTTCCTATTGCCCAGCAAGCGAAGCAAATAAAGGAAAAGGTTAATGAAGTCCAAGTATAGCATCAGCGCGCCGACCACTGCGCCCTTGTCCGATATTTCGCCGTCCTGCATGGATTCGAGCGCGTTCTCGCGAATTTTCTGTGTGTCGTATGCTGTCAGCCCGGAAAAAACGAGGACGCCGACCACGGAAATCACGAAATTGAGCAGTCCCGACGGGAAAAATACGAACAAGATCGACGCGACTATCAATCCGACAAGACCCATGAACATGAATTTGCCCAATCCCGAAAGGTCGCGCTTCGTTACTGTGCCGTAGAGGCTTAGCGCGGCAAACATTGCAGCAGAAATCAAAAAGACGGACGAGATCGAAGCGGGCGTATAGGCCGCCACGACCACCGAAAGAGTTACGCCATTCAGAGCCGAATACAGAACAAAAAGCAAGCGCGAAGCCGTCCGGCTGATGCGATTCACACGGGCGCTAATTGACCATACCAATGCCAATTCGCCGATGATACATCCGAAAAAGAGTATCGGATTTGATGCGACCATCCAGGCGCCTCCGTCCATCAGCAAGTACGAAATCAGCGCGGTGATTCCCAAACCGCCGACCATCCAACCGTAAACTTTTGTCATGTATTTCTGGAGAGCAAGCGCTGCGGCCTGTTCGTCGAAGAATGACATTCTTGTGTTTTCCATTTATATCCTCTTTGTGTTTTTCAAAACAACTTCCAAATAGTATCGGACGAATGCGGAATTAATTCAGTGCTTCGCCGAGATTCATCTGCCCGATTTGCATTAGATTTCCATACCCGAATTGAGCGCTTCGGTGCGTTCCAGGATTTGGAGGTTCTCGATAATCAGGTCCAGGGCGCCATCGACCACTTCCTTCAGAGGATAATTCTTTGCGTCGCCCTCCAAACGGTGGTCAGTAACGCGGTTTTGCGGCCAGTTGTACGTGCGGATTTTTTCCGAACGGTCGCCGGATTTCACCATGGACTTCCTGGCCGAAGATATTTCATCTTGTTGCTTTTGCATATTCAGGTCGTAGAGTCGCGAGCGCAACACTTTCATAGCTTTCTCGCGGTTCTTGAGCTGGGAGCGTTCGTCCTGGCAGCTGACGACGATGCCCGTGGGGATGTGGACCAATCGGACGGCTGTTTCCACTTTATTCACGTTCTGGCCGCCCTTGCCGCCCGAACGGAAAATATCGATACGAAGGTCTTCTTCGCGCACCTCCACGTCCACTTCCTCGGCCTCCGGCAGCACGGCAACGGTGGCGGCGGATGTGTGCAAACGGCCGCTGGCTTCGGTTTCGGGCACTCTTTGGACGCGGTGCACGCCCGATTCGAATTTCAATTTGCCGAAAGCGTCCTCGCCGGCCACGGAGAATACAATTTCTTTGAAGCCGCCGCGCTCGCTCTCGTTGAAATCAATTACTTCGATTTTGTAATTTACACGCTCGCAATAGCGTTGGTACATGCGGAACAAATCCCCGGCAAAGATACCGGCTTCGTCCCCGCCCGTCCCGGCGCGCACCTCGAAGATACAGTTTTTCATATCGTTCGGGTCCTTCGGGATCAGCAACACGCGCAGTTCGTTGTCGAGTTTCTCAAGTTCGGAGTTCAACTGTTCGATGTCGTCGTATGCCATCTGCTTCAGTTCGGGGTCGGTCGCAGAGTCGGCAATCATTTCGCGGTTAGCGTCGATTTCGTCGGAGATGCGGACGTATTCGCGGCCCACGTTCACGATCTGCGACAGTTGTTTCAGCTCTCGCGAAATTTCAGTGTATTTTTTCAAATCGCTCGTGATCTCGGGGTCGTGCAACTTTTCGTTCAGCGCTGCATTGCGCTCGAGTATCGAGATAAGTTTTTCTTTCATAAAGCCAAATATATCAATAATAAATATTCATAATTATAGTATCTATCTTAATTTCAATTGGTTACGCAATTGAATATTTTCAAAGGAACAAATAAGAAACAAAACTTGCACAAACTCTAAGAATCATTATCGTAAAATTTGACAAAAGCAAGTTAGTAAAATTTTGGTTAAGGAAAAAACAAAAAAGGCTCATTCCTGAGCCTTATTCAATATTCGATAGTTTCTTCTTTTTCCCAATCGAATATATCAAAATCATTCGATTTCAATTTGACGGTTTGCAATTCAGTGCCGATCTGCCTTTCAGTCCTATCGAGCAAAATAGACAAATCCTTGATTGAAAGGGCACTGTAATCCCTTTGATCAAGTTCATCGTTTATCTTTCTCAGTCTCTCGAATAGCGTTTTTACACGGTCTTGCTTCGATACTGCCATTTGTTCAATTAGCTCTTGGAATAGCTCAAACTTCATTTGATTGATTTCCCTTTCAAACTGCTTATTCCATGCAAGCAAAGTGGGCTTTGAAACTTTGATCTCTTTCGAGATAACATCATAACTCTTGCCGTTCGCTCTTAGCTCAATGAATTTGTGCTTAACATCTGTGTTTTTCATGGTTTATTCCTATTTTTTTGATCAAATCTCGTAATTAATTGATTTGGCTTTGTTTAGCCATTATTTTTCGCTCATAAATTGCCGTGGTGGCGTTTTCGGGCAGCTAAGCATATAAACACACGCCTAATTGTCTAAATTGCCTAAATCGAATAAGTGGCGTTTTTATGCGAAAACCCGACTTTCTTCTTTTTTAGATATGGCAAAATGCGAAATAAAGAAGTAAAATGAAGAATAATCTCTCAAACAGGCAGCTCAAAATTGATTGATTTTGCAAGAATCAATTCTTTCAATTTGCCGTGAGCTGCCCGTTTTAGTCTTACCTAAAATTCGATAACGCTATATCAAATTTCTTATCGATTTCATTAGTCAAACTGTTTGGCTCTGTGAAGTCGGGCAGCGTGCTAATTTCTTCGATTTTCTTCTTTAGTTTCCACGCCCTTTGCCTATCCAACGAAGCGTTCTTTTTGGCAAGCTCGATAAGTGCCAAAGCCTTATCCTTACCTATCCCTTTCAGGTACTCACTTGCCATAAATTCGATTATGTTTTTGCCGTTTAGGCTCTCGATTGCTTTAGATGTAATCTTGCTCATTGGAATCCTTTTGATTTCTTGATACTTCGATCTGAATTCATTAACGCAATTGATGTAAAAGCCTTCATTATAAAGGTCTTTCGCAAAAACTGTGCTGCCTGTGAGTTTGTACAATCGTTTCAAAAATCGATTCTCGATTCTTAGAACGTTACGACCAATGAATATTGACGGTATCGGCTCTTTCTTTTGCTTGCACTCTTTCAACTTATCGTAGAAACAAAAATTTCTTTCCTTCGTGGAATAGTACAAATTGTTTTCATCGATCGAATAACGCTTATATCGAGCAAGAGAGCCAAAATAAGGCATATAATTGCACGGCGTTTCATCAAGAATCAAGTTCAAAGCAATATCGAGCCGAAACACTTTGGCTCTCTCAATATCTGTTTGCAATTCAGTGCCGATACTCTCAAGAGCCTTTTGAGTTTCGCCACGTGTAAGGCAAGCAAGGTTGTTTCCAAAATGGTACTTTGCCAAAGAGCCTTCAATAATTATCCTATTGCCATAGGTGCGAACGCTCAAATTTCTCAAACGTGCTTTTGAATTCAGTTCGCCTGTATCCCTATTTGCAAATTGAACGTACTCAGTGAGTGCCGAAACATCAAAACTATCTACGTTATCCAATCCCAACTTGATCGTATCATACATATTGCCTAACAATCTGTATTGTGTAACAAAAAGTGAAACCTAAAACATCTTAAATAAATAGACTATGGCTTTTGACTGCCCTTTGCTCAGAGCGTGCAATTTTTGACTTTGCACGCTCTCGAGCATTTCAGATTTGCACGTCTATAAGTCAATAGCTGCCATTCTTAGTCTTTCGATTTCGTTTTCGATCATCTGTTCGTTCTCGATAAACATGGAATAGAATGAGCCGAAATAAGGTTTCGATCCTTTGCAAACGAAGATTTCCAATGTATCGAATGCTAAGGAAACCAAAATCAAATCTTGTTTGAAGTCCCCAAAGCCTTTTTCTCTTTCGTTCGGCTCGAAATAAATTCCTGTATGGAATGATTTCTTGCCGTTAATTTTTCCACAATCAAGAGTGTATTGTGGCTTTCGTTCCAACTTGGAATTGATGAAGTCGGGGCGCTCGCTCAAGTAAATCACAAACTCATTCTTTGCCGTCGTAACGTGAAGGGGATCGTATTTGTTCGTATATGCCTTGAGAATATATTTTGTCTTTGAGCCTTTTGCTTTTTCATAGCAATAATATGAATCTATCATTTTAGTTCCTTTGGCTTTGTGAAACAAAATCGGCTGCCTGTTTATCAAGTTCGGCGTGGCTTTGGCGTTTGGTCTCAGAAATCCAAGAATCAAGCTCAGATTTCCTGAAATAAACTCTTTTGCCGTTTGGTTTGTAGTATGGAATCTGTTTGGCGTGTGTAAGGAAATACAGGTGCGAAACGCTAATATCAAGATACTTGGCAGCGTTTTTTGAAGTTAGCAAATCATTGCTTTCATCTTTGGCTTGCTTCGTGCTGTGGAATTGCTCTTTCAGGCTCAATACAAGCGTTTTAAGCTCTGTTAGTTGGTTGGGCAGCGCGTTTATTGCTTCAAAGTCAATAACGGCGTTCATGGTGTTTAAACTCATTTTAAATTCCTTTCCTGTTTGGGAAATCATTAATTTAGTTGCGCCTAACAAATTGCCTTGTTTGAATCGGCTTCGATTCTTTCAGGGCTTTTTGTGGCATTATGAGTTTCGCGCGAAACCACGAAGCGAAATTAAGAGGAAAGAATAAGGATCAAAGTAAGTTACGTAAATTACGTTTCTTACCTTGATAGGATTGTTTTTTTTCTTTATTCTTTGGGTTGGAAAGGCAGAAAAGTAAATGCTCATTTTTGATCAGGTCTCTTATTGCGAAGTTCACTGATCTTAGATTCGAGACGTTCTAAGTCTTTAGTTTTTAAGTGATTACACAGTGTTAGTGCAAATTTTATAAGTTCGTCGCCTGAATTCGTCATACTTTGAATATTTTGATTGTTTGATTTAGTCTTACCATAACTGTTTTGGAAATCATTTCCTTCTTTTGAAGGCGAAAGGAAAAATAATTGAGCAATTTGGCTTGGCTCTGTTCCAAGAGAGATAATTTCAGATTCTCTCATTGCTTCAAATATTCTAATTATTGGTTGGTAAGACTTAGTATGTATCTTTGGTCTCTCAGGCTCATAAGTTGCTGCCTGTGAGTTTTCGGGCAGCACGCTTTCAGGTTGTTTGAGTGTTTCAATTGGTGGCGCTTCTTTTGGTTGGAATTGGTTTAATTTGTCTTCGTAGTACTGTTTCTGTTTTTCCAAGTTAGAAATCGTATTTTTTGCCGATGAACTTTTTAGCAAAGCATTATGCCAAAAATTGTAATAATCATGGTGATCATGCTTTATACTCTCATATTGCTTTGCCTTATCTTGCGCTTCAATCATTGCGGTATTGAAATATTCAAGTTCCCTTGAAATTAATAAAAGAATTGTTTTTAGGTATTTTATCGAATCGTCTTTGTTCATTTGCAATAAACTATCCTCGATTCTCATTCTTAGATTGCTTTGAGTATGCTCGCAATCGAAGCCGAAATAAGAAGTTAGTAATTCTGAGTTGCTAAATGGATTAAGAGAATCCAATTTGAAAACTTCTTTCCAATCCTTTTGAAGTTTACCGATGAATGTGTTTACATTTTGGGGCAGAAGAGAATGTACAAGTTCTTCTAAATTATCAAGTTCCTGAATTTTTAGTTCATTCTCATGTTTTCGACGATCAATAAGGCTAATTAAAATTATGAAAAGTGAATCCTGAGAGCATACTATTTCGTTTTGAAATTCATCGAAAATTGGTTCTTCTATGAATGGAAAGTTAAAAGAAGATAAGTCATTTACAAAGTTATAACTTTCATAAAATTCAGAATCAGGATTCCATATTGAATCATATTTTTTTTTCATTTCATCAAATTCGAGATTATTATTTTTGTCTGAATTTAAGAGTTCATCAAGAGTTTCAACTATTGAACTTATCAATTCCTTATGCTCAGGGATAAAGATAGAGTGTAATTCAAGATACTTTTTCTTGTCTTTTGGATTTTCGAGCATTATCAAGTCTTGTTTAATATCCACTTCATTATAAATCTTGAAATGATACTTTTGTTGAATAAGTTTTTCAATAATAGGATTTTCACTCATAACCACACCTTAGAATTTAAGTTAGATATTGATTTTTGGAAATAGCTTGGCAGCTTGGATTTTACGTTCGCTAATAATATCGGCATATACAAGAGTTGTTTCGAGCAAGGTATGCCCTAACAGTTCTTTAAGTACAAAAATATCCCCACCAAGAGACAAATAATTCACGGCAAACGAATGCCTTGCCGTGTGGAACGAGATGTTTTTTTCAATGCCCGCCCTTGCTGCCCAACTCTTAAGATTCATAAAAATCGTAGTTGTGTTTTTCAGGCGAAATACCTTTTCTTCATCTCTTGGCAGCATTTGTAAAATCTGTTTGGCGGTCCCAGTCAATGGTATGATCAAAAGCTCTTGAGTTTTCTTTTGATGTATTGATATAGTATCGTTTTGAATGTTTTGCCAAGTCAATTTCAGAATATCTGAAATCCTTAATCCCGTGAAACAGGCAAATAGGAAAGAAAGTTTAATCTGTGTATTGCGTAAATGAGTATCGGCAAGCGTTTGAATTTCTTCGATTGTTAGGTATGCCCTTTTTGTCTTGGTTAGTTTGGGCATTGAGACGTTAATAAAAGGATTCTCAGAAATAACCTTGTCTTTCAGGGCTTGGTTTATGGCAGTTTTCAGCTTGGATAAATAGATTGAAACAGAGCTTTTCTTGAGATTTTTTTCAAACAGGAATGCCATGAAGTCTTGAATGAATTCTTTGTCAATGTTTTGAAATGTAATATCTGAGCCTTTGAACTTTTCGAGATAGTTAATACTTTGCATGTATGCTATTTTTGTATTTTCGCTTTTATTCTCAGATAACTTTTTGAGGTATGAAATTAGGTTGGTATTAGTCTTACTCTTGGCAATGAAGCCGTTTGAAGCGTTTGCAAGCTCTGTTTCCCTTTTGGCTTTGATCTTATGAGCAAGCTCAAGAATCTCTTTATTCTTCGTTTTCGTTGTCTTATCGGTTCTTTTTTCAGGCTCTAAGTATAGGTTTAAATACTCATAATGCCTTTTGCCATTGTCGTAAATATCCAAATACAGGGATTGCCTGTTTCCACTTATACTCTTTTTGCGTAGTGCTAATCTCATAGCGTTTCCAATCGAGAAACAAATAAGAAACAAATCTATGCAAAAAAACAAAAAGAAACAAGAAATAATCCACAGTATATAAAAAATACAAAGCACTTAATGTGCTGTATTCAACGGTGTTACTTTGTTTTTGGAAATTGTTGTTTTTGGTGTGTAATATTACAATAATAAAAATTCATTTCCACAAACAGCAAAAATACGGTAATTTAGTGGTTTTTCTAAATGATATTTAGGAATAATGTCATTGGCGAAAATTTTGTTGTTTGAAAGAATACCTTGGAGAAGGAAAAATGCCGAATCTGCTTTGGACGGTGGTGCTGCTGCTATGCTCGAACGTTTTTATGACATTTGCCTGGTACATGCACCTGAAGAACCTGAAGGACGTAAATTGGATCTGGGCCGTGCTTGCCAGCTGGGGCATAGCATTCTTTGAATATTTGATAATGGTGCCGGCGAACCGAATGGGCTACGAGACGGCATCGGTCGCGCAGCTGAAGATTATCCAAGAGGCCGTAACGCTAACGGTTTTCATACCTTTTGCTTTGTTCTACATGAAAGAGCCTTTCCGTATGGACTTCGTTTGGGCGGGGCTGTGCATCTTGGGCGCCGTGTACTTCATGTTTCGCGGTGCGTGATGATAAAAAGTAGCAAGTAGAAAGGTAAAAGTAGCAAGTAGAAAGACGTGCCACACTTCGGAAGTGTGGCACATCTCTGTATATACCATCCTCGTCTCCCGTTTCCCCGCCTCGCGAGACGGGGTTATTCATATTCAACCCCTTCGGGGTTGGTTATGGAACACGCCCCTACACCCCGAATGTCTAATGCTCATCCGATGACTCTTGCGTTATTCATTCGTTGTTGGTCTAGTAATTTCCCGCAGAATTGCGGCCAATTGTTCCGATGCGCGCGCCCATGAGAGCCTGTTTGAAAACTCATTGTACGACGAAAGGCATAGAGATTCGTATTTCTCGTGATCGCCCCAGAGCGATTCGATATAGTCGGAATATTGGAGAACTTCGTTCTCGAAAGTGAAAGTCCGGCCATTGATACCATTGCGAACCACGCACGGGACGCCACCGGTAGCCGACGCCAGTGCAGGGATCCCATACGAGTTCGCCTCCGCGAATACGTGGCCAAATGTGTCGTGGCGTGTGGGCATAATGAAGAAATTCGCTTGCCGGAATATCTCGCCCAGCCGAGCTTTCGAGTCGTCGAGCGAGTTATCGATAAAACCATGCAGTACAACATAATCAGGCAGCTCGGCGCCGGAGTACTCTCCGACAACGTGCAGGAAGGCATTGATGCCCCTCGTCCGCAGTTCTTTAGCCACGCCGACGGCAATGCTGAACCCTTTGGATTCGCTGACGCTGCGGGCGACGAAAAGCAGATTCAGCCGCGTGTAATCAGTCGTTGAGATTTTGTGCCGAATAGTTTCTTCGGTATTTACAACTTTGGTGTTTGCGCCAAATTCGACAACAGAGATTTTGCCGCTTTTAACCTTATAGTATTTCTCGAATGAATCCTTTGCCCACTCGGTTGTAACAAGAATCTTCCGCGCTTTGTCGATTGCCAGCTGTTCGATTTTTCTTGCATTTCGGATGTTGAAATTGGGCATGTTAATGTAGTCGGGGTAGTAACCCAGAAGGCAGTCGAACGAAGCATCTGTCCAGATAATTATAGGTTTATCCGTTTCGAGGAAGGCAACGGGCAGCGAGCCGAAGGTAACAATTGCGTCGCAATCACGCCCCTTCAGCATTTTGCTCAGCCGCGCGCCGGCACTGCGCAAAGCAATAATTGAGCGAGTCCGGTTGTAGCGCTTGCCGGCCAGCGTGCGGCAGGCGACCGAGAACAGTCTTGTGAACAAACGAAGAGGCTCTTTGTGCAGATTGACCATTTCCAATTCGGCACCGGTGTTTTTTATGGCTTCGGCCATGAAGTACCCCACGCCGGACCCCGGCCTGTGCGGTTCGTAAACTGAAGAGATAAAAGCAATTTTCATTTTGTCGTCCGATGAAACAGTTCATTTGCTTTCAAACAAAATTGCCTCGTCGCAAGGCAGAAGAGGCAATTAATGTATCGTAAACCGGAAGCTCTTGAGGCGCCTCGGTTCAAGTGGTCGATGGTGAGGTTGATTTCTTAGCGTAATCCGTCAGGTAGAAACCTTTGCCGTTGAAAACCAAGCCGATGTTTTTGCTGATTTTGCGGTGCACATCTCCATTGCAAACCGCGCCGCCGTCGCCCGTATTGAGGGGGCATTTCGTGAGCGGGTCTTCGGTTATCCTTTGCTGGTACTCAAATTCTTTGCCACACTTTTCGCATTTATAAACGTATGTAGGCATTTCGGTTGTCTCCGTTTTGTAACACATAAGCCGCCTATAAAACGAATAAACAGTTCATTTAGTTTCGTTTCGGCTGCTCTTGCAAAATTAAGAAAAAAAGGATTATGTCGGTTAATTAATCGAAAAAGTGGATGAATAATCGCGCCCGCGCCCGCCAATTATTCCGCAATCGACAAGTCCTACAAAGATTTCGCTCCTGAGGCCGTGCGGTACTGCCTCGGCGTGGTGAGCATGATTGCCTTGAATTGCCTATTGAAGTGGGCCAGATTGTTGAAGCCTGAACTGTAGGCTGCATATGAAATATTGTTTTCATCGCTAATAAGCAATTTGCATGCGTTTTCCACTCGGATTTTTGACAGAAACGCGAACAGAGTGGCTCCGGTTTTCTGTTTGAACAAACGGCACAGAGCGGCTTTGTTCATGTTCGCATACTCAGCAATTTCCTCCAGGCTCACCTCCTCGCGGAAGTGCTCGTAGATGTAATTAATCGAGCGCTGAACCGGATCGCTTGCGTAATCAATTCGTATATCGGGCCGGTATCCCTCCGGCGAAATGGTTTTCCGGTGTTTGCTTCGCCCAATTGTGTCCAGCATCAGCATCAATTCGTTGATCTTCGCCACGCCGGAAAGTTTTTCTAAGCGATTCGCCATTGCAACAACTTTCCTGAAGAGAGGTTTGCTGCGGAATATAATGCCAGACTCGCTTTTCCGAAGAATGGCATTCACGTATCGATACTCGGCAATTTCATCGAAATTAATCTGGAACAATTCATGCCTGAAATGGATGATTGTGTCTTGGGCGCTTGTGGGTGCCCCGGCCGAGTTCGGTTGCCAAATGTCGTAGCAATGCGGCACGTTCCTGCCGATAAGCAAAATGTCGCCCGCGCAGTAATCCTCGAAAGTATCGCCAATCGCGCACCTGCCCTTGGGCCGATGAATCAGTATCAGCTGGAAGTCGTCGTGCAAATGGCGAGAGTCCTGCTGCGGGCCGCCATTCGATTCGGCCGACCGAATATCTGCCGATGAGTTCCCTTTGTATATAAAGATTTTGTTGCTGATTCGCTTTTTCATTTGGAATATTTGATCAAATTCTAAAATTCAAAATGCAAATATACGCATAATAAGTGCAAATATACTATCATAAAGTTGAAATTAATATTGGTAATTTTGTAAAAGTGTTTTTATTCGGAAAAAGAAAGAGATGATAATGAGAAACTCTCACAGATATTTGTTGTTCACTTTGGGCGCCCTTGTCGCCTTGGCTCCCCTATCGACAGATCTATACCTGCCGGCCTTGCCTTCGTTGGGCGAATTCTTCGGTGCTTCTGTCTCGCTCGTCCAGCTGAGCCTCACGGCAAGCATGATCGGAATGGCCGTCGGGCACTTGATAGTTGGGCCTTTGAGCGACAAATACGGCCGAAAGAGGCCTTTAATAATTTCAATGATCATATTTGCTGTGTCCACCTTGGCCTGCGTATTCGCGTGGGACATCGAATCGCTTGTATTCTTCCGGCTCGTTCAGGGGCTGGCGGGAGCGGGCGGCATGGTTATCGCACGTTCGGCGTCTGCCGATTTGTTTTCCGGCAGAGAGTTGGTGAAGTTTTTCTCGATGACCGCAGCCGTCATGGGATTGGCTCCGGTTGGCGCGCCGGTATTGGGCGGAGCAATTCTGACGTTTACGGACTGGAAGGGCACTTTCGCTTGCCTATTCTTGTTGGGCGTGGCCATACTAATGCTTTCGTTGCGCCTGAAAGAATCGTTGCCCGCCGATCGGAGGTGTTCCGGCAGCCTATTTGCCACGTTCGGCCTGTACGTTCCTGTGTTGAAAAATTCCACATTTGTATTGAACGTTGCCATACTATCGTTTTCGTCTGCCGTGATGTTTGCTTATATTTCCTCTTCGCCTTTCATTTTCCAAGAGTTTTTCGGGCTTTCGCCCCTTGCGTTCAGCCTTTGTTTCGCTTGCAATTCGTTCGCAATAATCTTGGGGAGCCTGTCTGCGCCGAGGTTCAAAACGATCCAGGGAGGGCTTATGACAGGCGTCGTAGGCATGGCAATATCCGGGATAGCAGCTTTCAGCGTACTTGTTACCGAGGGCAACATTATGCTTTACGAAGCGGCGTTGGTTTTCGTATTGATCAGTATTGGGCTGGTTAATTCATCATCGACGGCGATTGCCTTGGATTCGGAAAGAAAGTACTCAGGCACAGCATCGGCGATACTCGGCTCGATGATTTTCGTGTCGGGCGGCGTCGTTTCGCCATTGGTTGGCGTCGGGAATATACTTGTATCCACAGCTGTAACGATAGTGATTTCTTCCGTAATGGCATTGATCATGGCAGTGATAGCAAGAAGAATCGGTTCAACGGCGGGCAGCGCAGCCGTGAGCGAAGCATAGGAAGAGGACACTTTACTTTATTAAAAACTAAGCGTGTCAATCAAATTGTATGACACACCCACTAAGGGGCTGTCTCAAAAGTCCAAAAAGCTGTTTATTGGTCATGTTGAACGGAGTGAAACATCCATATTCAGCAATGACTTATGAATGGCATGGATTCTTCACTACGTTCAGAATGACAGTTTTGAGACAGCCCCATAAGCACCCTTCTAAATATATAATTAGTGCAATTTAATATGATTTTTAGGTCCAATCTAGGAGCTTGTAGAAATAGTATTCTCGTGCCATTCCACGGGTTAACCTGTGGGTTTGATACAAGCCATATCTCCAATATTATCAATGTTTTTGCACATATCGTTCTTTGGCCCCCTTTGACAAAGGGGGTTGGGGGATTTATCGATATTTCAATGAGTTACCGCGATGTATGCAATGAGTTGAAACCTATTGTTTCAGATTATCTACTATTTCAACAGTATCTTAGGTGTGTGTTTTTGATAACCACATGAAATATAAAGCAAATAATGAGTATTGGGATTCGATTTTGAATCGATACATTTGAACTTACGAAGGTTAATAATTCTTTGGGGTTGAGTTAATACCCATTCAAAGCTTAAAGCGCCGAAATAATCATTTTGATGTATGCCGAATTATTCTTATTTTACTTCAAGTTAAAACAAATAAGGCGGCATCGTGAGAATCATTTCGTATATATTTTTTTTGGTATTATTCTCGGCTTGTTCGGCGCAAACATATACACTGCCCGAATGCCTTCGGAAATGCAATGAATACCTCGACAAGGAGTTGCCAGATTCGAACAAAGCAGAATTCCAAAAGATTAAGTCTGATGATGTTATCATGTACCACTTCGGATTGGGCATGTATATACGCAATATTTGGCTGCACGGAGACAGAAACCCCGTTCTAATAGATTGGTTTGTCTCAAGAGGTTTTCGATCTCCCGACGAAATATCAAATATCATCCTGAAGGTATATTGGCACCATGTCAACAACAAACAATTTGACATTGATTCATTGCTTACTTTCAAATTGAAAGAAATCGAGAGATTGGAACAAAAAATACATCGACAAGAATTAGAAACTGAAGAAGCGCAAAAAATTGTTGACTCCATGACAGTTGAGTTGAAGGTCGTGGATTCCGGTGCTGTTGAAATCCGATTGCCTGACAATTCACGTACAGGTGCAGTCGTGAAGCCAACAAATTACTTCAAACTCAACAATGCAATGCTGATCGAGCAATGCTTCGTTTCGTACAATTCGATACGATCTAAATACTTTATTGCCCAAAATGATGGCACTGCCATTAGGAAAGTGGAATCCTCTCAATTCGACTCGATTTATTCGATTGCGCCAATTGAAAACTCACTTTACCTTGCGGGTTCATTGGCGGGCAAAAACCGAATATTGAGAATCGCAGGCGGCGTTTCCACACAAGTTCCAACACTTAATTTGCCGGAGAAGTCTTGGATTAAGCTAATTGCCCAAAGTAAAAGCCTTTATGCCCAAACAGAAAACAGAATATTCAAATTTGCGAATGGGCAATGGGACGTGGTTTTTCGTAAGAAAATTTTCGATACGTCTGCCCACCCGATACCATTACAAGCTGAAATCTTCAATGGCTCAGTGCAGGAAATCATTGAATCGAGCGAAGAACCAATCTATGATTTCTTTTTTCTCAAATGCACTGATTTCCTCAAAGACTCGGTATTCCACGAGCAATGGGATGGGATCGGCGCTTCGTTCTATCCCTCCCAAATGATGTCTGTTTTCAACGATTCGGACAGTATATTCTACGCCACATTCCAACACGATGACGAGTGGAACATACTGCAAAAAAAGAATGAAAGGCAACGTGTCCTGAAATCAGACAAATTCCAATCGGGTTCGATAGATCGATTGGGCGACGATCTTTATGTTTTTGCAGCACAAGGCATTTTCTCGCTAAAGGATACGACCGCAACGCAAATCGCGAAATTTATCACTCAAGACAATCAAAATGGATTTGATTCAAACTCCGATGAGTTCTTCGTTTACGGCAAATGCTTCGGGAAAGGCAAGTTCCTCGTCGCGCATCCTCTGTACGGCGTAATATTGATAGATCTGCAAACTGGGAAAGCCACAAGAATCGACGACCATCCCAAAAAATTGCAGGAAACAAGTTTCGAGGAAATGACCAAGTAGGCACATCGATATTATCATTAAACTCGCCTAACTGGCAAATAATTCAATGTTCCATTTGGCCAGCGTGGTGTTCTAGTGCGTTCTGGTAGTAGGGGGCTGTCTCAAAAGTGTCATTCTGAACGTAGTGAAGAATCTATTTCAATTCATAAGTCCTTGCTAATAATGGATGTTTCACTTCGTTCAACATGACAAAAAACAGTTTTTCGGACTTGTGAGACAGCCCCTCACATTTTGTATTATCTCGAATATGTTGCTGCCAAAGTGATTGCCTGAAAGAGTGTGTCTTGCAGATTGTTACCGCTCGAGCAGTTGTTATATAAATACTACAGAATCAACCATCTATATATAACATTCGCTACACGAAATAAATCTCTAAATATCAACATATTGCTACAATACAACAACCGCTCGAGCGGTATAATCATATTTCGATTTTATAACTCGCTCGCGAATGGCATATGGAACTATATTCATTCATAACATTACTTCAATAGCTCCAACACCATCTCCCCCTTTACTTCTCCTTCTTTGGCGGCTCGTGGAAGAATACCTGTGTGGGCGATTCGCTCACGGCCCGCAGGGATTTCTTGAGCTGGCGGTTCGTGGCCTTCATTTCTTCGATGGCCTCGGTAACGCCAAAGAGGGCGGTTTCGCCGCGGTAGCCCAAGAGATCGACCATGCGCGTGATGTTTACCATTGCCGTGTCGTAGGCCGCAAAGGCGTGCTCCACCTTGGTCGAAAGTTCGATTTTCTCGACTTGCGTGTTCAGCCCCACCGCGAAATTTTTCAATTCTTCCGAGGTTTTGAGCAGTTCGGTGCTCATTCGCCCCAGGTTACTAATAATATCCGAGGTATCTGCTCGCGACAGGATATGGTTCAACGTTACCCCGGCTTCGTTGATGCGCGAAACGATTTCGTAGAGTTCGTCGTTGTTGAAGAATTTTGTGGAAGCGTTCAGGAATCCGACAGTCCCATCGGATATTTCGCCCACGCGCAGCTGCATCATGTTGTTCATCACTTCGCGCGCGGCAATCTCGATTTCCTGAATGCCGGACGGGCTGGACCGGATTATCGGATACGGGGCGCTAAAGGTGATTCGCGGGTACATGTCGGCAATTTTCTCGTCTGTGGGGAAATAGATTTGCATGAACTTCCCGCCGGCGATTCCTGCCATCTCGGCTTTCACGCGCATCGAATCGACAATTTTAATCTTTTTGTCGATAGACATGGTTACTTCGATTATTCGTCCGTCCTCGGCCACTGTAATTTTGCTAACGGATCCGACAGGCACGCCGAGGTATTTCACGGGCGAACCCGGATCCAGCCCCTCCACGGAGCCTTCGAAATACGTTACGTAATAGGTGTTTTCCTTGAGGAATTGCGATGCGCTCAGCCAAATTATGACAGTCAAGGCCAGCAACACACCCGAAATCACGAACAGCCCGACCAAAAACGGACTGGACACCCTGCGAGTCGGCACTTTTCCCATGTTTATCTCCGGTATATTTTCATTTCATAAGTAAATTATCTAATCCCGGTTTATGCAATCCTGTTGAAGAAATTGTAAACCGCTTCGTTGTCTTTCATATTTTTGAGTTCGTCCGGCGTCCCCTCGGCGATGATGCCTTTGGCCGAGCGGTCGAGCATAATGATCCTGTCGGAAATTGTCAGAATGGAGGCCAGGTCGTGCGTAACGACGATCATCGTGGCGCCGAGCGCGCGGTTCAGCTCGATAATCAATTTGTCCAGCGCGGCGGACGTAACCGGATCCAGTCCCGACGAAGGCTCGTCGAAGCAGAGTATGGCCGGGTCGAGCGCCATGGCGCGGGCAAGGGCAGCGCGTTTCTTCATTCCGCCGGAAATCTCGGCCGGCATGAACGCATCGAATCCGCCCAGCCCCACGGCTCGGAGTTTCAGGTCGATGATGTCTGTGTATAGTTCTTTGGGGATTTTTTTGTTCTGCTCGAGCACGATCGCAATATTCTCCGCGAGCGTCATCGAGGCAAACAGGCCGCTGGATTGGAAAAGTATGCCGAATTTGCGCAGCATTTCGATGCGTTTTCTGCCACGGGCGGCGATGAAGTCTTCGCCATCGATGCGCACCTCGCCGGCGGTCGGCTTCTCCAATCCGATCAGCTGGCGCAACAGTGTGCTTTTGCCGCAGCCGCTGCCGCCCACGATGACGAATATCTCGCCACGGCGTATGTCGAAGTTCACACGGTCGAGTATCAGCCGGCCGCTATAGGCCACCGTCAGGTCGCGCACTTCAACGATATTTTCGGATTCTTTGCTCATAATTTCGCTCTCTCAGATGCCCACCGCTTGGAACAGGAACGTGAAAACTGCATCGGTGAGTATGATCAGGAACACTCCGGTTACCACAGAGGCAGTTGTGAATTTGCCGACGCTTTCGGCCCCGCCGCGCACTTGCAAACCGCGGAAACAGCCAATCGCCGAAATCAGATAGCCAAAAATGATACTCTTGCCGATGCCCGTAAATATGTCGTAATAATCGAGGCTGATTTGCAATTGGTTCATGTAGCCCGTGATGCTGATGTCCAGCGTTGTGATTGCAGCGAAAAGGCCTCCCACCACTCCGGCCAAATCGGCAATCAGCGTCAGGAAGGGCATCGCCAGCATCACTGCGAACACGCGCGGCAACACGAGGAAGCGGATCGGGTCGTAGCCCATCGAACTTAGCGCGTCCACCTCTTCGCTCACCTTCATCGTGCCGATCTCGGCTGCGAAAGCCGAACCGGAACGCCCGGCCACGAGTATGGCGGTCATCAGTGGCGAAAGCTCTCGGGCAATCGAAATGCCAACCAAGTTCGCAATATAAATATCCGCTCCGAACTGCTGAAGCTGAAGCGCGCCCTGGTATCCGGTGATCAATCCGATCAGGAATACGATCAGCACCACAATCGGCAGCGCATAGACGCCGGTGTGGAGGAATTGAAACGGAAATTCGCGCCAGCGCATCGATCTGGGTCTGAACAGCAGCGCGAGCGTTTTAATAAGCAAGTCTCCCACGAACTCGACAAAGCTAATCGCATCCCGAGTGAATGTGATGGACGATTCGCCCACGTTTGTGATCCAACTGGCAATGAATCCACGTTTTGCGCTCTCTGATTCATCGGCCGAATGAGCGGGAACCAACGTGTTTACGAATTGTTGCATCCTCGTGTCCTTCGGGACGAATTCGAAGCCGAAGTTCCTTTCGCCGCAGAACTTTCCGATGGTGGACACAAGCACGGCGAGGTACGAATCGTATTCGCCCACTCGGGACAAATCGAGCACAACTCGGCTGATGCCTTTGGCTTTGCGCAACTCCGGCACTATGCGCAAATATTCGGCGGAGTTGCCCACGCGAAGGTCTCCCGCGATAGATACGCCGGCACTGCCCCCGGAGAAGGCAATCGAATACGATGGTGAGCCAATTGAGTTTCTATCCTTCATAATCTCTTCAAATATAAGGAAAAAAAGGATTCACGTTCAACTTTCCTTTCGTCATTGCGCTGCTCTTTACAATTTAAAGTGGCAGTCGGAACCCAATATAAGGAAAAAAGGATTCAATTTTCATAGTATAAGAAAATTTTTTTTGGCTGGCTGCGGAGAGCGTGTCATGGGTGTGTCTCCAGTTTCGCATTCATCATCCGTAGGCTCCGACAAGCTAACGGATAAATAATCTGTATTGAACAAATCCCAAACCAATGATTTGCAAAATGAAAAGGCCGGAATTTGAGCTAACGCACTGATGATATGATAATCGATAACGTAAGACCCACAGGCGAACCCGTGGATCAGATATTCCGTTGCCCCCGGCGTCCGCCTACGAATGACTATGTGCCGAAAGCAGTTAATTCTTCAAAGAAATATTGAAGTAGTTCGTTATAAACACTAATGTATGATTGAATAATACATGAAACAAGTAAACTTTTTACCGATAAACATTCTAAAATAATGCATGGAGCAGCTATGGATGAATTCATGAGAGCAGCAATCGACGAGGCCCACTTGGGGCTGGAAGAGGGCGGAATCCCAATTGGTTCCGTTTTGGTTCGCGACGGGAAAATAATCGGCCGTGGCCACAACAAGCGCGTCCAGGACGGCGATCCCGTTACGCACGCGGAAATCGATTGCCTGCGAAACGCAGGACGAGTGGGCAATTACCGCGGGACAATTCTGTATTCCACGCTAATGCCCTGCTACCTTTGCGCCGGTGCAGCTGTTCAGTTCGGCATTAAAAAAGTGATTGCAGGCGAATCGGAAACCTTCGAGGGCGCCCGCGAGTTCATGGAACAACACGGCATCGAAGTGGTCGATCTGCAATTGGACGAATGCAAAAAAATGATGACGGACTTCATCGCAGAGCGCCCGGAGCTTTGGTACGAGGATATCGGCACTCTCTAAAGGCTCTCGCGGCTGGCCTAACCGGCGACAGGGGGCTTGCGCTTGATGACGACGAGCGTTTTGTCGTCGTTGTACGTTGAATTTGCGCAGAAATGCTGCACGTCCTCGAGCACCTTGAGCGCAATCTCTTGTGGCGACCTTTTGCAATGCTGGCGGATCAGTTCGCAGATCCTGTCCTCGCCATAGAATTCGCCCGAGGAGTTCTGCGCTTCGTTGATTCCATCGGTATAGAGCAGCAGGACGTCGCCCGAGTGCATACGTATGTTTTCGACCGAGAAATTCTGCTGTTCCATCAACCCGAGGAAGCCGCCCGTGGGGTCCAACCTGCGGAAAGTGTCCGTTTCCGAACGGTAATGCACCGGCGAACAATGGCCGGCATTGGCGTAGAGCACCATCCTGTTCTCCGACATGGTCAGTTCGCAATAGAACAGAGTAACGAATCGCTCGTAGGGAAAAGTATCAAAAATTAAATTGTTCAGACGCGAGAACAGTTGCCCGATCCGAGGCGAGAAGTTCATGCCCATTCGCAGGGCGCCCGAAACGAAAAGCGCCTGAATGGCCGCGGGCAGGCCTTTGCTGGCTGCGTCGCTGATCACGATGCCCAGCCGTTCGTCGAAGCTGTCGGCCACGCGGATGTAGTCGAAATAGTCTCCGCCCACTTCGCTGTCCGGCAGGCAGACGCCATAGATCTCGAAATCGTGGAAATCGATGCTGTGCTCCGGCAGCAGGCTGCGTTGAATCTCGGACGCTTGGCGAAGCGCAGTGTGCATCTTCTCTTGGCGCATTTGCGAGGCCATGTCGTGCAGGGCCACCGTGGCCACGCTCGCGATAATGTTGAGCGTCTCGTAGAAGAATTGAAGTATTTGCGGCGCATTGAAAGCAAGAGCGTAGCGGTAGTACTTTTCTTTGCCCACGCGGACCAATTCGCCCACGCCAGCGATTGAATATATTTCGATACCCTTTTCTTTGAGCAGTTCGTCGGTTTCGTAGTTCAAAAATGCTCGCTGTTGGGTTAGTTTGCCCATGAGCGGGTGGTTCTCGATACTCATTGTGTAGTCTTCGGGAATCAGGCTGACGTTGCCATACTGGAAGCGCAAGGTGTAGGATTTGTCGTTTGGATTCAGCTCCCAGACGCGGCCGCCGGTTATTTCAAATTCTTTGTGGTCAACGATGTCTTTCGCGAGCGAGCGCAACATATCCAATTCATTTTTAAATACTTGCGCTGCAAGGTTTTGCACTAATTTGTAAATATCCCTTTGATTCATTTGCGTATTCTCTATGCTGTGTTGATTGGCTTTGTTTGAATTTAAATCTGGGAAGAATATGCGCCACTAACAAAGCAACAGAGCCACCCTTCCCATGTACAAATATAAAGAATTGTCGGATAAAGTGAATTAATTAATTTGGCGGTACTTTTTTCAATTAGCCAATGTGGTGATTAGCAGATGTAATAATACGATGATTTGATGTAGGGGCGGGTTCGGAACCCGACCGTTGATTAGCTGATGTGATGATAAAGAAGTAGCAAGTTGCAAGTAACAAGGTAAAAGTAGCAAGTCAACTCATGTCTTGTCCTGAAATAGGTTGACTAACTTACGTAAACAATCTCGGATTAGCA
>CAZSWR010000034.1:0-32850 GCA_964610885.1 uncultured Hyphomicrobiales bacterium
CCTACACTTCTTTCCACTTGCAACTATTATTAGCACATCTTCACATCATTCAATCATCGGACGGGTTCGGAACCAGCCCCCTACACTTCTTTCTACTTGCAACTTTATACTTTTTCCTTGCAACTTTTTTATCAGCTCATCCAAAGCCTGCATTGAACTCTATAAAACAAACACAAGGATAAATGAACTCGATTATCATTTATCCTTGTGTTAATGTGGTGAACTTTGAATTATAAAACGTCAGCCACAGACTGTTCGGCAAGATCAGGATTGAAACCTATTCCTGCTCGTTCAGCCAACGCTCGCAATCGATTGCTGCCATGCATCCGCTGCCGGCCGATGTGATTGCCTGGCGGTAAACGTGGTCCTGGCAGTCGCCTGCGGCGAATACTCCCGGGACGTTCGTGTAGGACGATCCGGGGCGGGTTTCGATATAACCGTTTTCGTCCATTTTTATATAGTCTTTGAAAACTGTTGTGCTGGGCGTGTGGCCGATTCCGAAGAAGACACCATCGGCGGGGACTTCTGTCAGTTCGCCAGTTTTAACGTTCTTCACGACGATCGACGTCAGCCTTGGGAATCCGTTCACCGTGGCGCCCTTGTATTCATCGACGACCGAATCGAGCAAGAAATCGATCTTGGGATTCTTCTTCACTCTTTCGACCATGATTTGCGAGGCGCGGAACTCTTGGCGGCGGTGGATAATCGTTACAGAAGAGGCGAAATTCGTCAAGTAGTTAGCTTCCTCCATGGCGGTGTCTCCGCCGCCGATCACGAATACTTTCTGGTTCCGATAGAAAAAACCGTCGCAAGTGGCGCAGGCAGAAATACCATAGCCCCAGTAGGTTTCCTCGCCTTTGGCGGCAAGTTTCCTGGCCGAGGCGCCGGTGGCGATGATGACCGCATCGGCTGTGTATTCGGTGCCGCGGTCGCTGACGAGACGGAACGGGCGCTCCGAAAAGTCCACCTTCTGAATAATTTCGTAAATGGATTTCGCGCCAAAGCGTTGGGCCTGTTTGCGGAAAATTTCCATCATTTCCGGGCCGGTAACGCCATCGGGAAAGCCTGGATAGTTCTCGACGTCGGTCGTGATCGTGAGCTGGCCGCCGGGCTGCGGGCCTTCGAAGATAACCGTCTCCATGTTTGCGCGGCATGTGTAGATTGCCGAAGTGAATCCGGCCGGGCCGGACCCGATTACTGCTATGCGATGATGCTCTGACATAATTTTCCTTCTTTTATATCAAATTAATAAAATATTGATGTCGTTTCTATTCTGGCGAATATCTGAGTGAAATAGTAGCTTCCGGAGGCCGATTTGGCAATTCCGACACCTGTACGATTGTAGTTTCCTAAAATATTAAATCGCTGATCCTGAATGCCCATCCAGTCACTGACAGCCTTTATTTCGGGGCTGTACGTACCGGAGTTATACGTTATATTTTCGCCGACGGAAATTGTCTTGTAAAGGGCCTTTATTTTGGCCTCACGACCATCGGAACCGTCGTGGCCGAAAGGTACAGCCCCGGAAGCCATGGCCTGGCTGTGCGAACGTGCAATTGCGGCGATGCTCTCGTCGTACACTATCTCGTCAAGGCCCAGTCGGGCGCGTTCGCCGTTGACCAAAGTGTTGACGAGCAATTCAGACGAATTGTATTTCGTGTTGAGGTCGAACGCGGCGTCGTCTTCCTTGCAGGAAACGACAAGGAACATCAACGCTATAAATATCCAAACTTTCTTTATCATATCACAGTTTCAATTCTAACTAACAATACAAATATGCAAAAAAAGTGTTAGAGTTCCAACGATAATTTCGCACTGTTAATATTTCACACAGTGATTCATTTAATGTTATCAGTGATTTGCGCTCTCGAGGGCAATGCTTGGCGCGTGTGCAACGGCTATTAATTGAAAAAGGTGTTTTTATTTGTAGTAATAAACGCTAAGAGTTCCTTGCCGAATGGCTCGTGATCTTTCTAGTATGAGGAAAAATGAATTCCTATTAATCTTTCCTTTCTTCATTGCGCTGCCCTTGAAAAATAAAGTGACAGCCGCCACCTTATATAAGGAAACTTGAATAATGCTATCTTTGTTTTTATCGAAATTTGGAAATGATCTTATAGAGCCGCCATCAATAAAGAAGACGGCTCTTTGCTAGAATTTTTACAAAAAGAATACAACGAACTCAACTCCCTCTCATTTACGTAATATGCTTTGAAACATAGATAAATGAAGTCTTGAAGCATTCATCATATTACGTTTCAAAGTACATATTCAGTAATAATCCAAATCGTAATTTTGCTTTATCATAAGAAGTTGTCGCATTCTTTTTCTGTGAAGCTGGAAAGTTAGTGTTTGAATTAAAAGTTAAAGATCTTTATAGAAATAAAAGGTGTTATCGGTGTCCCCGGACCATAAATATAATCCGCATCACGATTTATTCCTTTGTCAAAATCTTTCTGATACGAGTTTAGAATATTTTGACAACCGATACTGACGGTTATATCGGGTGAATGAAAAATTTCGTAAGATAATTTAATATTCAATTCAAAAAAAGAGTCGGTATTCATTAGTATATCTTTTTCTACATATCCTGCAAAATGCGGCGCGTACATAGACCCTGTATATGCACCCGAGATGTCAAAGTCAATATTCTTGAGGGGGCTTAAGTTTGCAAGAAAATATCCATACAAATTCGGTGAGCGAAAAATTTTATTCGAATACTGCTTTATACCGTCTTCATCCGACCACAATATCGGATTATTGTAAACAGCAGTTTGAGCAGTGAATCCCATCTTGAAAGAAAATGATTTTCCTGCGCGTGTTTGCGCTTCGAGTGTTACTCCTTCAACTGTTGCTTTATCGCCGTTTTTACGCAACAGAATTCGGTTACCGCTGTCATCAACACCGTTATCTTCCAAAGCGAATGCATCAGTAAGTGATGTATGAAAATACTCCGCAGACAAGGCAACAGGCAGTCGAAACACTTCAAATGAATAATCGCACGAAGCATTGATCGATAATGAATATTCGGGCTTTAATCCCGGTTCGGTTCTGACAATCATACTTTCTCCGCCCACTTGAGCTACGTGCAAATCCTCGTCGAATGTTTGCGGAGCGCGGAAACCTGTTGATGCCGAAACACGAATTGTTAAATCACTTAATGGTTTGTACATCATTGCGAATCGAGGCGAGACAACGGCATTGTCAATCAGATTATGCTTATCCAACCTAACGCCCCAGAGCAGGTTGAATTCTTTGTTAATTTCCAAGTCATCGCCGAAATACAATCCGGCAGTCTTTGCAATTTGAAAGAGCTTCCTGTCGTATGCGGGTGCAAAATCGTTTATTTCATCATAATTTAAATCAACACCTGCGGTTACGATGTGATCGCCCAACATATTCTCAACAATACTCGTAACTGGAATGCCTACGGTATAAGTTTGGTTTTTTGTATTGCCGTAGGCTTTTAAATCTTGCTTTGATCCATAGTATGAGTGTCTTTCTGTGGTTTGCATAGAGAAATAAACCGCCACTTTGCTTCTTTCGGAGAAGAATAAATCGTACCCGATCTGTCCTGAGTTTGTGTTGCTCCTGACAGCGGATGCAATATCGGACTCGTGCGGTTCTAATTCCAATTTATTTCCGCCTCGTATATCGTAATCGGTCGTATGGAATTCAGCGGTTAATTTTTGCTTGGGGTTTACCTTCCAAAATAATTTTCCGCCGAATGTTTTTGTATTCATCCTAGTAATGTCTGTAAAGCCATCATTATTAGCATCATATTCGTGCCTTTCGTTGACCGTACCAAAAATCGAGCAACCTTTCTCTGCACTATTGTCAATTACGTTAGCATTAAAATTGATAGTACGTTGAGGCATCTTCGAATCAATAAATGCATCTTTTAACTCTGCCGAAAAAGAACTTGCATCGGGCTCTTTTGTGATAATATTGACGATGCCAGCAATTGCATTGCCACCATATAGTGTCGAACCGCCTCCGCGAATAATTTCAATGCGTTCAATCATACTTACAGGTATCTGATCCAGGCCGTAAACACCGTTTAACGAAGATAAGATAGCTTTTCCGTCAATTAAAATTTGCGAATATTTTCCCTCCATACCGTTAATTCTGACCTGTGAAAAACCGCAATCTTGGCAATTGATTTCCGTACGAATACCCGGGCGATATGTTAAGCATTCTTTAATTGTTGTTGAAGATGTCGTCTGCATCTCATCTTCGGTCATTGTAGAAACCTTGACTGGAACATCCTCGTAGAGCTTCTCGCCGCGAGTAGCCGTTACCACAACATTTGAAGATTGTATCGGATCGTCCTCCATTGAAAAATCCAAAAATATCTCGTCGCCCGGATAGTGTTTTATCTCAATGACTTGCTTAACGGTTTTCATGCCGATTGATGAAACGACTAATGTGAAATTGCCGTCGGGTACTTTTTTTATCGTAAATTTCCCTGATTTATCGGTTTTCGCTCCGAGAACTGTATTCTCAATTCTAACAGTAGCACCAATCACCGGTTCGTTCTTTTCATTTTTTATCATAACCGTCCCTTTGACCACTTTTGCGTGCGGCATAGCGCTTGCTATCGGTACAAATACGATCAATACAATAAATATACAATTATATATAAATGATTTAAACATTTTGTTTGCCTAAATAAATATTAAGAAATAGATAATCTCTTGAAATAATTCTCTTGAATTCCGACTAAACAATGTGCATATTGCCCTGAAAGTAGGTGGCGGCTGCCACTTAATTTTTCAAAGGCAGCGCAATGACGAAAGGAAAGATTAATAGGGATTCATTTTTCCTTATATTAGGAATAAGATTGTAAACAAATTGACTTATGATATTGTATCTTGGGGCGGTGCGCGGCTTTTTTCGGTTATTGTGGATGTGTTTGTAAAGAATTCGGAATATTCGGAATATTCTATTTGAAATAGGAATACTGACCGCTGCTCAAAATCAATTTCACTGGTTAGAAAACAGGGATTAAAAAGACTGTCAAAAACCGTATTGTCTTCGGAATTATGTTTGTGATTGCAAGAATGATTGGAATCGGTTTCGGAGGGTATTAATGGCATTGAGTGGAATATTATCTTGTTGCCGATTACATGTATGTGTCCGGTACAGATAAAATTGTATAGGTTGAATAAAATGATAAAAAGCAAAAAAACCGAGTTCAGCATTCTGGAAAACTTCACAAGCTTTGCTTTATATCGATTAATCAATACCATGCTAAAAAAAGACAAAAAATACTTTAAAAAACCAACTAATTAATTAGTCGGATCAAACAATATAATATTATACTTGGCCATAACAAATAATTCTGATTTATAATATAAGGATAGATAAATTAATTTGCATCTTTTCTTTCATCATTGTGCTGCCTTTGATACAATTTAGTGGCAGTCGCTACCTTATCAATGATCGTGCCGTCCGGCCTCAGTTTGCTGCGCAAAGAGCCGAGGTGGTCATAGATATTGTACGATTTCTGCCACGCGCCGGTTTCGTCCGGTTCGTATGTGATGTTGTTGCCCACGTTGTATTCCACTGCCCAGAATTTATTCAGTCCATTCTCGCGCGAGCCGTACCACACGGCGTATTGTTCGTTTCCCCCGCCGAGCAGGTAGTAAACGATGGGTTTGTGTGGCTGCGCGGCATTTCCATACATCAGCCTTTGTTCGCGTTCGCCGGCGGGGTTGTATCGGTAGAGCCAAACCACCACTTCAGTGCTTCACTTCCCTTCCGAGCACGTTCTGAATCTTCTCGATTTTGCTGTTCATCCGCGATTCCCCGCCAGCGCGGTAGTCCACCTTGATGCTCGTGTTGATTCGCGATGAATCCTTTTCGAGCGCCTTGAAGCAATCGCCAATCACGGCGAACACCTCGTCCCACGAGCCTTCGAGTATCGTCCCCATCGGTGTGAGTTGGTAGGTTATCCCGCTTTTGTCAATCGTATCGATAACGCGGGCCACGTAGCTGCTGACGCTTTCGCCCTTGTCCGTTGGGAACATTGCAAATTCTGCTAAAACCATGTCTGTTGCCTTCGTAAAGCTGTAAAAAGTATAAAGACGGAATGCGGCTTCGATCATTGCCGGCGGGGGTAAGCCCGGCTCCCAAAACATTATTATTGAAAAACTTATGGCGCGTGGAGTATTTATTCAATTTTTTTCCTTATTTTTCGTTCTTTGAATCAATTGAAAACCTGAAATTCAGTGATTCACTAACGAAACGGGACTATTTATGAGAGAACAATCATTAGTGCGCCTCACCGTGCGAAGCGCCGAATTCTACGCCTATCATGGCGTTAAATCCGAAGAACAAGCCCTCGGCGGCAAATACCAAGTGGACCTCGATTTGTATTACGACGGCAAGCAGGCCATTATTAATGACGACGTGAACCTTGCGATCAACTACGACGAAGCAATGTTTTGCATCGAAGAATTTATTGCCGGCGAATCTTTCAACCTGATCGAGACCATCGCCAACGAAATCCTGAACATGCTCATGGACAAATTCCCGAACCTCGTGAAGGCTACCGTCCGCGTGCGCAAAATGAACGCCCCGATCCGCCGCGTCGTCAGCTTCGTCGAGGCCGAGCAATCGATGACACGTACGTCCAAGGACTAATACGCGATGCCACTCCGTACAGCCCTACTCTCGCTCGGGGCCAACCTGGGCCGTCGCGAACAGTCCATCCTCAGGGCTGCCGAGCTTATCGAAGAATACACACAGGCGGAGACAATCCGCCTGTCGGGATTCATCGAAACCGAACCGGTGGGCTACGAAGACCAACCCAAATTCATTAATTGTGCTGTCCGCTTCGAAACGTCGCTTTCCGCCGGCGAACTGCTGGGGATCTGCAAACGCATCGAATCGGAATTGGGCCGCCAAACCCGCCCGCGCTGGCACGAACGCGAAATCGATATCGACGTCATTTTGCTCGGAGGCGAAATCGTCGAAAGGGATGACTGCTGCATTCCGCACCCGCGAATGCACGAAAGGATGTTCGTTTTGGCTCCGGCGAGCGAAATCGCCCCGGAAATGGTGCACCCGGTACTTCGCAAAACCATTTCCGAATTGCGCGAAGAACTGGCGAGCAAAAGCGAATCACAAAAGCCCGAAACTGCGAAATGAGAATTTTTGGTCGGTGTGGTAGCTCAGGTATCGCGCAAAGAAGTCCTGCAATTCAATCTCGTCCTGTTCGGTAATATCCACAGCAAAGGGTTCCTCCGCCCCGCAGGAGGAAATCGACGAAAGCACCTCCCAAACTGGCTTGCGAAGCCGAATACAATTATTGAAACTGGCGGCGGCCAACCGGCCGGAGCGCCCCTCGACAATATTGAAGACCACGTCGTGGCTGCCCGAGTGCTGCTCCGTCAAATCAGGTGCAAAACCCATCATGTCCAACAGGCAAAGCTCGAAATGGACGAATCCGGCAAATGGATTCCGCGGTGCCGCGTCGATCGATCGGAACGATTCGGCAATCAGCGCGAACAGTTCGGGATTGGCATCGCCCTCGGATTGGGTGCGCGAAACCGATTCGGCGATCATGAAAGCAGGCTTCATCTTGCCAAGGTCAGTTTTCAGATTCCTCAAATTGATATGCGTTTCGGCTGCGGAGGCCAAGTGCAGGTCTTTGTGTGGGGATTTGTACAAAGTGATACGCGAACAGCTCAGCGGGTCCAGCGACGATCCGAACTTATTTTTTTGCGAGCGCGAGCCTTTGGCAATAATTGAAACCTTCCCAAAATCCTCTGTGTAGATCGAGACTATCTTGCTTGAGTCGCCATACTTGCGCGAAGCCAATACTATTGCTGAGGTTGTTACGATCATTCGTTATGTCCAAATACTTACGGCTCGGGCCAGCCCTTCAGAAAACAAAAGCCCCGCTCTGTCATCGAAGAAAGGCGAGGCAAACAATTAAGCGATTCACGGCCGATTACGGATGAATGCGGAACGAAATATCGTTCAAGAAGAAGAGTTTCCCTTCTTCGACCACGTTGAATTTGTCGTCCAATTTGGCGCAATAGCAGGTATCGTATGCTTTTTCGCGGCCATAGATGTGAATCATCGCGAAAATGCCTTCTTCTTCGACATTTTTGGGAACCACTTCGATAAAACTCTGTTTTGCATAGTTACGATAAAGGAAGCCATATTTGGCCAGGTTAATCTCTGTTTTCAAAGTGTTTTCTGCTTCGTATTCCACTTTGGCGCGGACGATCAGGTCGAAAAGTGCTTCGAGCAATGCGTCAAGATTTTCGTCCTGGCCGACGTTGTTCCAATTGATTCCGGCCTTCTGAAGCGATGGTACAACTGAAAGTACAGAATCGCGAAAGTGCCCCATAAGATCGGCAACTTCAATCTTCCTTAGTGCTTCGTTTTTTGTTACAATACCACTCATTTTTGTATATCTCAAAAATATTAATAAATATCACATTTGTAACTATTTGAATTTTATATTGATTGCGAAAATTATTTTCGTTTATCAAAAACTATCCGTATTTTTGAACTCGGATAGACAACAAATATAATAAAGTTTGTTGACTTCGCGAACTTCGGGGCTCAATTATTTTTGTACGGAAGGCGGACGATCCGCCCCAACTGCAAAATACAAATTTTCCCCAAGAAATTGAAACGAATTTATTGGCTTGATCTTTCAGAGGCTCGCTCAGAGCAACAAAGAAGCCATTGAACAGGTGGCGACTGCCACTTTATTTTTCCGAGGGCAGCGCAATGAAGAAAGGAAAGATGAACAAGAATTCAATTTTCCTAATATTAGATATTAATAATCGAAAATAGAGAACGAAACATGTTTGAGAATTTAACCGAGAAACTAGAATCCGCGCTTAAGCGCTTTCGTGGTCAATCTAAAATTTCCGAAGAGAACATCCAAGACGCATTGGTAGAAATCCGCCGGGCCTTGCTCGAAGCCGACGTCAATTTGAACGTAGCGAAGAAATTCGTCGAAGACGTCCGCGAGAAGTCCATTGGCACCGAGGTCAAGGGCAACGTGATGCCGGAGCAGTTGATTGTTAAAATCGTCCACGACGAAATCATCGACCTTCTCGGTGCGAAGAAAAGCGACCTTGTTTTCTCGCCGCATCCGCCGACAGTCGTCCTCGTGGCCGGCCTTCAGGGATCCGGTAAGACGACGTTTTGCGCCAAACTCGCCAAGAATTTGCGCAAGAAGGGCCGCCAGCCGCTACTCGTGGCCTGCGACGTGCACCGCCCCGCCGCTATCGACCAATTAAAGACCTTGGGCCAATCGATCGGCCTGCCGGTCTTCTCTGCCGATACGAAGGACGCCGTCCAAATCGCTTCCGATTCGCTTGCATACGCCAAGAAATTCGCTCGCGACGTGGTCATCGTCGATACTGCCGGCCGTTTGACCATCGACGAAGAGATGATGAACGAGGTGCAAAACATCTCGAACGCCGTCAAACCAATAGAAACCCTCTTTGTTTGCGACGCTATGATCGGCCAGGATGCCGTAACCACTGCAAAAGCTTTCCACGACAAACTGAACCTGACGGGCGTCGTACTGACCAAGCTCGATGGCGACACACGCGGTGGCGCTGCGCTTTCGGTCATGTCCGTCGTCGGCAAACCAATCAAATTCGTCGGTATCGGCGAAAAGGTGGACGCTCTAGAACCCTTCCATCCCGAACGTATCGCTTCGCGTATCCTCGGTATGGGCGATATCCTGACGCTCGTCGAAAAGGCCGAGCAGGAATTCGATTCGAAACAAGCCAAAGAATTAGAGGATAAAATTCGCAAGAATGAATTCAATTTCAATGACTTCCTCGACCAGCTCAATACAATCCGCAAAATGGGATCGATTCGCGACCTTTTGGGATTCATTCCCGGTATGGACAAGGCATTGAAAAACATCAATATCGACGATAGCGCGTTCAACAAGGTCGAAGCTATCATCTATTCGATGACACAATTCGAACGGAAGAATCCGAAGCTCATCAACGGTTCCCGCCGCAAACGCATCGCAGACGGTAGCGGCACCACCGTGCAGGACGTGAACCGACTGCTCAAACAATTCGACGATATGCAGAAAATGATGAAAAACATTTCCCGCGGCGGCAAATCCCGATTCATGAAAGGGCTGAACCTTCCGCCGGGATTCGGAATGTAAGCATCGCAAAGAGAAAAAGTATTTTGATATAGATATTATTAATAAATCAATTTTTTAGAGGTAAAAATGGTTAAGCTTCGTTTAAGAAGAAAAGGTAGAGCTCACCACCCCGTATATGATGTGGTAGCAATCGATTCACGCAAAAAACGCGACGGTGCATTCATCGAGCGTCTCGGATACTACGATCCGCACACGCGCCCCTCGACATTCAAAGTTGACTCCGATCGCGCCATCTACTGGCTCAACGTCGGCGCCCAACCCACCAACTTGGTTCGCAACATCCTTAGCTACGAAGGTATCCTTCTTCGCCGCCAAATGCAATTCAAAGGCAAACCCGAATCTGAAATCGAAGAAGCTATCAAACGCCACAAAGAAGTAGCAAAAGCTCGCTACAACCGCAGAAAAGAAATCCGCAAGAAAAGAGAAGCCGCCAAAGCAAAAGCCGAAGCAGAAGCAAAAGCAGCCGGCGAAGCACCAGCAGCAGAATAATTTCTCAACGTTTCTCGAGAAGAATAAAAAAAAGCCCTTTCGCTCATCGCGCAGCGGGGGCTTTTTTCGTTTTTGGACGAGTAGTTTGGAACCTGTTCGACTTTTCATCGAGACGTGGCTATTCATGTTCAACCCCTTCGGGGTTGGTGTTCCACAAGGAAGTTGTACTACCATTCTAAATTGTAGTATCACTCTATCATCATATATATCAACTATTTACATTCCCCTCTTTTCTAAGGAGGGGTGCCCGGAGGGCGGGGTGGTTCTGATACTCCCGATGCTCACAAAGCCCACGCCTCTCGAGACGTGGTTATTCATGTTCAACCCCTTCGGGGTTGGTTTTCAACTCTATCCTAATAACAGAAAAACCCGAACTCAATTTGAATTCGGGTTTTGATTTTTCGAGAAGCGAGCCGCCTATTTTGCCGGGGCAACAGTGGCCCAGGGCAGTTCGGCCTCCACGGGCGACACGTTGGGCGTGTTTTCGTCGATTCGGGGTTTGAGCGTATCCACCAAGAATTTGTGGACTCCCTTTGCCCTCGAGAGCGGGAGTTCGGCCCAAGTAACGTTCAGCCCGAGATGGAAGAAGGCGATCATAGACAGATCGCGTTTCAGTTTAGTCAATTCGGAGCTGATGTTCCCGCTGCCCACGCGCACCACGTTTGGCGCAGCGGTTCCGCCATACCACAGCACGAATACTCCATCCATACCTTTGAGCGACTTGTGTTCCAAATCGAGTTTCGTCAATTCGCACCAAACGCCGCCTTTGCATTTAAACCAGTGAATATCAATCAAAACGTATCTCCGTATTTCAAATTCTCAATTAATTATTATTACTGATAAACAAGAGTTTTATTTTATATCGCTTGCCGAAAAAATGCTCAAGGCAGCTATTGCAGCCGTTTCTGCGCGCAACCTTCGGCGGCCGAGTTTCCACGAGCGTGTGCGTTTGTCTTGTTTGATCTGCTCGATTTCTTTGTCGGTGAGGCCGCCCTCCGGCCCGATGACGATCAGGGCTGGAAATTCAACCGAAGCCGCGCACGGGCTGTCTCCGTCTTCGTCAGCGAGGATAATTGTAGCGAAATGATCGCTCTCGAGTATGTCCGAAAGTTTCGTGGCGGCGTAGATTTCCGGCGCCATCGAGCGTTTCGATTGGCAGACGGCGGCGATTGCTTTGGCCTTCATGCGTTCCGGGTTCAACCGAAGCCATTGGCTGCGCTGCGTCATTAGCGGAACGAATCCCGATACGCCCAATTCAATCGACTTTTCGAGCGCGAACTCGAAGCGGTCTCGGCTGTCGATGATCCCCAACGCAAGTGAGTATTCAGCCGTTGGTTCGCCTGCCATTTCGGTTGTGTCAATCACTCGGAGCAAATAGCCGCTTTTGCCCATCTCGAACGCGGTGCATTCGTGGACGAAGCCCTCTGCAGACGTCGCAAGCACTTTCCCACCCGTCCGGAGCCTGAGCGCGCGCAAGTGTTTGGCTTCCTCGCCTTCGATGGTGAATTCCTTTGCCTCGCGGCGCAATCCAGAGATGTATATACATTCCATAAAGTATCCTGATTTCAAATTTAAGGAAAGCTGAACTCATGTAAAACTTACCTTACGTCAATGCGCTGCCCCAAAAGTAGTGGCAGTCGCCACTTATGATATTTCTTCGATGGGGTAGGTGTACGCAGACGAATAATGCTTGCCGGCATTGAGGAAAGTCCTGATCACCTGGCCGCAATTGCTGCCAATTTTGTTCTCTTCGTATTCGCCGATGCTCATGATGACGTCGTAGCCGGCCTCGCCGAGCGAGTTTTTGATTCTTTTATATGTTTGGGAAGTGATCACGAGCGAAGTAATGTTATTCTCGACGGTGGCTGTCGTTGGGTTGATCGGCGTGATCTTGATTGCGAAATTCTCCGGTGAGAAATATTCTTTCAGCACGTTAATATCGATTTGCTGCTCTTCGGCCAGAGCGAAATTGAGCGTAACTTTTTTGTCGCCCGGGGAGCGAAAGCGTTCGGCGTAGTCCGCGATCGAACGGAAATCCCAAGTTCGGACAGGAATCAATTCGCGGCGGCGGGTCTCGTCTGTGTCGTGAATCGAAAATTGCAGTTGGAATCGGCCACGGTAGTGCCTGTCTTTGATTTCGATCAACCTTTCGAAAAACTCGTCGGTTATCGCGGTCCGTGGCGCAACGGTGGAGACCGAAGGAATGAATCCAGGGGCGTCGTAGCGCGATGGGAATTCGTCCAAACAATCTATGACGGCCGGATTGAGCGAAGGATCGCCCATGCGCGCAAATTGGATTTTGAATTTCTCGATTGGTATCTGCCTCGAGCCGAAGCGTTGAATGACAGGGAAGTCTATCTGAGCGAATAATTCTTCCGTCGAAAGGGCGCCCTCGTAGAATGAACCCGAATCGCAAAACTTGCAGGATACGGGGCATCCGCAAAGCGTTGAAATGATAATAACCCATTTTTTCTCGATAGGGAAGGGCGGTTGTACCGATTCTACGAATTCCACATATCGGCCCCGTTCGGTTTCTGCTAAGTAAACAGTGGCAATGGTCGATTCAGATGTTTTTGCTACAACTCTCATTTGGCCTCGAAAAAGCAATAGTTTGATAATAAAAACTTATTGTCGGAGCAAATCGCATATCTGCAATGCTGCCCGCAGCCCGTCTCCGGCGGCTATGGCGCACTGTCTCATTGTGCCGTTAGTAGCGTCTCCGATTGTATAGAACCCGGTTGTACCGGAAGGAATATCAATATCCGGCAGTGCCGGCTGCCTTCCGGTTGCAAAAATAAGAAAATCCGACCGATATTCGATAATTGAATCGCCGAATGTGCAAAAAAGCTTCAATTCTTGGCCGGAATGAGTCAATCGAAGCGGAGCCACACCACGGCAAACCGAGATGTTCGGATTCTCACTCGCCCTCAGAACCAACAAAGGCAATGCCCGCGGGTTTTGGCTTCTCAGCAGTATGAGTACTTTGTTTTTGGCTGAAAGATTCAGGGCATAGTCGAAAGCGGCATCGCCCCCGCCCACAATAGATATTTGCTTGCCGGAGCAATCCATGATGTCCGCAATTTCTGTGAAGACACCTTCCATGCTGTCAGCCTCGATGATCGGAATGATGGCCCGGGTGCCGGTGGCCACGATGCAATACTTTGAATGGATGACGCCTTTATCTGTTCGGATAATGAAATGATCAGTATAAGAAATGGAATCGGCTGTGGCTTGAATAATTTCAATACTATGGGCATCGATTTGCTTTTCGAGCTGTTCGGAAAAATCTCGGCCCGAAATGCCGCTGGGGAATCCGGGATAGTTTTCAATCAGGTTGGCATTGCGAACCAGGCCACCGATGGACTTCTTTTCGATGAGGCATACATCCGCTCCGAACCTCTTCAGCTGGACGGCAGCGCTTACGCCCGAGATTCCTGCACCGACGATGGCAACTTCGCGGATTGGGTTGTTCATTTCGTGATTCCTATGGCAATTTCTTGGCTGGTTGCAATATGAGCAAATCCGTGGGCCAGGGAAAGCAAGGTGTTCGCGTGGACTCGGCGGTTGTAGTCGCAGACTGCATCGGCCGCGACGATAACGCGGTATCCGCGTACAAATGCGCTTCTGGCAGTGGTTTCGATGCACAGGTGGCAGACCAACCCGCAGATGATAACCGTGTCGATCTCTCGTTCGCGGAGGTATTCGTCCAGTCCGGTCAGGAAAAATGCGTCGTACTGGGTTTTACGGAAAATTACAGCCTCGCGGGATTGAACGCTGGCGGCAATGGAACTTTCGCTATCCATTTCGCTGATATAATCTCCCCACCAATTTTTCATCATGCAGGCATCGCCTTCGCTGTTGATGTGCTGAGTCAGGACAACGGGCAGCCCGGCCGTTCGGGTCGCTTCGATCAGGCCATTCACCTGCGGGACGATTGCCGGCGCCGATGGCAGGAAGGAATGCGCTCCCTCGCGGACAAAATAGTCCTGCATATCGACCACCAAGAGCGCAGCGCGTATCGATGGCCAATCGACCGATTTCAGTTTCGTTTCTTTGCGGATCTCTTCGATTATGCTTTCCGCAAAATTGTTCCCGATGTAGCTTTCTCTTTTCATAATGCCAATTACGATAATGCGTAGCGCAATGCTTTTCGGATTAGCACTTCGGCGCCAATTTCTTCGCTTCCATTCTCGGCGAGTACCTTGCGGATTGCCTTCTCGGCGGTCGCGGTGTTGTATCCCAAGGTAACCAATGCCGAAAGTGCCTCTTGGACGATAAAGCTCGAATGGTCTGCCGATGTGGCTTGCTCGGAAATCTCGATTTTGGTGATTTTGTCTCGCAGCTCGAGCACCAATCTTTCGGCAGATTTCTGGCCGATGCCCGGGATTTTCTTTATTGCGACGACGTTATTCGTGAGCACGTGGTGGCGCAGCTCGGCCAGGTCCAAAGACGAGAGGACGGAGAGCGCTATCTTCGGCCCAATGCCATTGATCTGCGTGAGCAGACGAAAAGCGCTTCGCTCGGCTTCGTCAGAGAATCCGAATAGCTGCATCGCGTCCTCGCGGTGCACAAGGATCGTTAGTAGGACAGCTTTTTCGCCTTCGGGCGGCAGCGCATCGCTTGTGTTCAATGAAATGCTGACAAGGTATCCGACGCCACCGCAATCGATTACGGCTTCGTTGGAGTTCTTTTTTATCAATGTGCCGGAAAGTCTTTCAATCATTTTTTTAGTTGGTTTAAAGATGAAAGGAGCAATTAAAGTTAATATTGAGATACAGTAGAGATATATTTTCTGCCTATTTTTTTTGACTTTATAACTTATTTGTGGGAAGATTCAAATACTCATTAGAGTTGCTAACCACCCCAGAAACCCATTGCTACGAAAAGTATTTCTTTCTGCTCCTTAGCAAGGAGGGGACAAAAGGGGAGGTTAATAATTCAAAAAACTCGACTCACCAAAAATGAAATAGAGCTATCTTTCCTCTCGTCATCGCGCTGCCCGCAAAAAGTGGCAGCCACTTCGATCAATTGTTCAAAGGCCGAAAAGAATTAATGCAATTCGCTTCTTTTTTTCTTGCGAATCGTGTTGGCATTCACACGGAACGAAAGGTCCGAGAAATCGTAAACATCCGCTTCGGAGAGTTTCCGTTGGGCCACGTAGCCAATCATTGCGGCATTGTCGATGCAGTATCCCATCGCGGGGAGTATGACTTTGATTCGTTTCTTCTCTGCTTTGGCCACCAGCTGGGCGCGCAGTCCCGAATTGGCCGAGACGCCGCCGCCAACCACAATGTGCTCCACTTTGTATTCGATCGCGGCCGCTATTGCCTTTGCCACCAAGACGTCCACAATTGCCGATTGCACCGATGCGCAGAGGTCCGGTAGGGCTTCCGGTGGGACTCCGTTAGGGAATTCCTTGGCGAGGAAGTATTTCACTGCCGTTTTCAGGCCGCTGAAGCTGAATTCGTAGTTGCCGGAATTTATCATTGAGCGCGGGAAATCGTATTTCTTGGGATTTCCTTCGCGAGCGTATTTATCGATTAGTGGCCCGCCGGGATAATCCAGCCCGATCAGTGTGGCCGTTTTGTCGAATGCTTCGCCGGCGGCGTCGTCCCGAGTGGTGCCGAGCACGCGGTATTCGTTGTACGATTCGACGAGGAAAATCACGGTGTGGCCGCCGCTAACCACCAAGGCAACGAACGGAAATTTAACTGAATTGTCGTGCAGGCAACCGGAGTATATGTGGCCATCGATGTGGTTCACGGGTATAATCGGCAGGCCATAGCGCAGCGCGAGGCCCTTTGCGAAATTTGTCCCAACGATGAGCGATCCGACGAGTCCGGGTTGGTTCGTAACGGCGACAGCGGAGATTTCTTGCATCGTTACCCCTGCAGCGGAAAGCGCTTCGGAAACAATTGCCGAAATTGCTTTCAGGTGCGCCCTCGAGGCCAGTTCGGGAACCACTCCGCCGAAACGGCCATGGAAGTATTGCGAAGATACGATGTTGCTCCTAACTTCGTCGCCCGTAAGTATGGCGGCCGATGTTTCGTCGCAAGAGGATTCAATGGCTAATATATTCATTTGTTTCTCGGTTATCATCATTTGCCCGCCCCCGCCGGGCAGTGAAAAATTGAACTCCCCGCAGCGAAGACATGACTTCGCAACGGTAAGCAATTACAAAATTAAGCATTCGGCAAACTGTGAGCAAATTAACTTTAGGGAATTAATGATAATAATAAAAAAAACAGCCCTCGGAAGCTACCGAAGGCCGTTTTTTTAAGTGTCGTTGCTTTGCGCTTGCTTTATTGCTTGGCGATGATCTCTTCGAGTTCGTCAAGGTATTTGTTGGCTTTGTCAAGCATTTCGAGAATTGGGGCGGGCGTGGACATATCGACGCCTGCTTTCTTGAGCATGTCGATCGAGTACTCGGAGCTGCCCGTGCGGAGGAAGCCTAAGTATTTTTCGATTGCGGGCTTGCCCTCTTTCACGATTTTGCTCGAAAGTGCTTGGGCGGCGGAGAAACCTGTTGCGTATTGGAACACGTAGAAGTTATAGCGATAGAAGTGTGGGATTCGCGCCCACGAAAGGCCTTCTTCGGCATCGACGACCATGTCCGGACCCCAGTATTGCTGGTATTGGTCGGCAAAGAGTTTGGTAAGTTCGTCCGGGCTGAGGAATTCGCCTTTTTCTGCCTTTTCGTGAACAATTTTCTCGAAGTCAGCAAATTCGGTCTGGCGGAAGAATGTGGTCTGTACATTCGTCAGGAAGTGCTCGATCAGGGCTGCCTTTTCGATTGGCGTTTTCGCATTTTTGATCATGTAGTCCAAAAGGATTGCTTCGTTGGTCGTGGAGGCAACTTCGGCCACGAAAGTTGAATAGTTTGCGTAGTGGTAGGGCTGGTTGGCTTCGGTGAAATACGAGTGCATGTTGTGGCCCAGCTCGTGGGCAAGCGTGAAGAGGTCGTCCAATGTGTTGTTCCAATTAAGCAAAACAATCGGATGGAAACCACAACCGCAGCCGTTGGAATATGCGCCACTGCGTTTGTCCTTGGTTTCGTAGACGTCCACCCAGCGGTTGCTGAGGCATTTCTCGAGTGCGGCGATGTATTCCGGACCCATCGGTTTGAATGCTTCGAGGCAGAGTGCTTTGGCTTCGTCGTATGTGTATGACTTCTGAACCGACGGGAAAAGCGAAACGTAGGTGTCGTATGGGTGCAGTTCGTCGAGTTTCAGAACTTTTTTCTTGATGGCAGCCCAGCGGTGTTGGGTGCGGAAATTCTCGTGGGTGGTTTTGATCAGGTTTTCGTACACTGCGACGGGGATATTGTCCGGTTCGAGGTACGATTCGAGAGCTGTTTTGTAGTTGCGCATTTTGCTTTTTGCAATGCGTTGTTTCACGCGGCCGTTGTAGATCGAAGCGAATGTTTTTTTCAGTTCGTCGTAGGGGACGTAAGTACCTTTGTAGATGTCGCGGCGGACTTTTCTGTCCTGCTCGTAAAGCCCAGCGCGGTATTTGCCGTGCGAGAGTTTCATGCTTTTGCCATCCGGCCCGGTGATGGTTTGAAATGGCAATTCCGAATCGTTCAGCACGCCATAGATTTCCTCTGGGACGTCAGCCGTGGGGGAAAGTTGAGCCATGAGCCATTCCTGGTCTTTCGTGAGCGAGTGGGCTTTCTGGCGGTAAGTATCCTTCAGCAGGAATTCGTATTGCTTAAGGCTTTTTTCGGTTTTAATAAACTCGTTGAGTTTGGATTCCTGCATAGCGAGCAATTCGGGCACGAAATAGGCCGTGGCCGTGGCGAGTTCGCTGTTCAGTTTGCCTAATTTATTGATTTGGCCCGAGTACTTCGGATTGCTAAGATCCACGTCTTTGGCGGCGTACGAGAAAAATGCCAAAGATGAGAATTTCTTCTGTACGTTCATCGAAATTTCTAAAAACTCGGCCATCGTTTTCGCTGACTGAGTGAATTTGCCTTCGTAAGTTTTAAGTTTAGGCAATTGGCTTTCGACCCATGCATAGTCCGAGTCCCAATCTGCATCGGATTTGTAGAAGTCCGCCAGATTCCATTTGTATTGATCTTTGACGCTTTCGCGCGTGGGCAGATCCTGAGCAGTCATTTGTGTAGTCCCTCCCATAATGCCTGCCGTAAGGAATGCGGCAACGCACAATTTCAACCGTTTCATGTGATACCTCAATTTGATTATATATAACAACAATTTATTTCTAAAGCAAAGTACGTTTGCAAAAAACAAAATTAATGATTTAATTGCACTTTTTGAATTTAAAATATTAAAGAACTCTTGGGATACGATCTTGGAATTTTCAAAAACACTCTTTCTGGCTTTGGCGCTTGCTCTTCCGATTGCAGCGTGGGCGTTGGGCCATCGCCGGAGGAAAGTATTTGAAAACCAATTCGGCCACTCATATATTAGTGCTGCGCCTCAATCAAAAGTTTCAATAATTCTAAGCAGTACGAGGCTGTTTCTTTGCATCCTTGCTTGCGCATTGCTCGTATTTGTTTTGCTTGGCATGGAGCATTCCGAAAGGAAAATCAGCTCGTCCAACGGCAAGAAGACTCTCTGCCTGGCTTTCGATGTTTCCCGCTCGATGCTTGCCCCCGATGGCGCAGAGAGCCGATTGGCCCGCGCTAAGAAATCGGCAGAGATCATTATCGGGAATACTGGCTTCGATTGCATTTCCGTTGTTGCGTTCGCCGGATCGGCTTCGCTTGCGCTGCCTCCGACGTCCGATTTCGCAACTGCCCGTGCGCTCATTGCGTCGCTCGATCCGGAACAGTACCAAGCTCAGGGGTCTTCGATAAACCGAGCGATTGAACTGGCTGCGCTTTCCCGCGCGGATACTACCGCCTTCGCTGCCTGCGTGGTGCTTTCCGATGGCGAATTCCACGATGAAGCCGTCCGAAGCCGGATTGCGGCTCCGGGATTGGCCGTCGATTGCCTGATGTTCGGCGCGGAGGGCGCAAAAATCCCGCTTGCTGCCGGTGGGTTCGTGAAGGATGCCGGCGGTGCGGATGTGGTTTCCGTTCCCAAGCCCGACGCACTGAAAAAAATTGCCGATTGGACAAATGGTAAGTTTTTGGCCGCAGAGAATTACGATGCTGTAACAAGATTTGCCAAAGAAACTCTCGCCGTGCCGCCAATTATTGACCAAAGCAATTCGATTGATTGGCGCTTGGTCTCGGCATTCGCGTTGATTATCGGTTTCCTGTTCCTGCCGGAATACCGCCTCGGCGGCAGGGCGCGAGTAAGTGCTGTGGCCGTTGCGATTCTGTCGTTTGCGGCAGTGGAGTCCCAGAGCGTCCGCGAAAGGCCTTTCGAGCACGGGTTCACAGAATACAGGAATGCAAATTATTCACTTGCGGCCGATTGGTTCGCTCGGGCTGCCGAAAAGGAATCGGATTCACCTATGATCGCGATTTGCCAATACAACCAAGCGAACGCGCTTTACAAAAGTTCGTTTGTTGCATCGAAAGATTCCACAGATCAGTTGCTATCGGAGGCAATTGGCTTGTACAAAGAATCCCTGCGGGCGCAGCCGAGCGATTCAATGGCGCAATACAATTTGACTATGGCGCTCATCAGGCTGGCCAAGCTGCGCCAAAGCGGCAGCCCGAAGGCCCGGCAATCGGCTCCAGTCGGAAAAGAAAGCAAAGAGCCGCGCTCGGCCCGCACTTTGAACGCACAAGACATGAAGCAACTCATTCAATTAGCGAAACGGAATTCTTTGCGGCCGGGCATGTCCGCAGGGAAAAAAGACACACAAATCTCTGGACAAATACTTAAAGCATGGTGAGAATGAAGAAAGCAATTCTATATATAATATTTTTTACGCTGTCGGTTTCGGGTGCATTTTCTCAACCGCTCTTTCGAGTGGACGCCCCTGCAATCGCCACAACGGAAGAAGTAATTAGCGTGAAGTTCGTGCTTCGCGACGCCCGAGGCTCCAATTTTCGCGCGCCGTCGTTCGCCGGTTTCATCGTCTCGTCTGGCCCGAAGAAGAGCGTTTCATCGGACGGTGGGCACAAATACGAAGCATACGAGTATGGGCTGATTCCGGCCAAGACCGGCGTGTTGCGCATCGAACCGGCTTTGATTTATGCCGACAATCGGGCGATTAAATCCAATTCTGCGGAGGTCCGAGTTTCCGAACCATACTACAAAAAATCGGCAAGTGATGGGCAACTTGGCGGACAAAACGCGCAAGATGTGCAGGCTGGGAAGCCGTTCATGCGCGCAAATATCGACCGAAAAAGAGCTTACACAAATTATCCGGTAGTATTGACTTACAGTCTCTACGTGCCGTCCGCGATGGAGGTTGCTGCTGTCGATATTGTTAAGCGAATCTCACTATCCAACGCGAATTCTCGCGAGGTGGACGTATCGCGCGAGCAGCCCAAGGAAATCGCCATCGGCGGCAAGAAGTATCGATCGTACCTTCTGAAAAAATACGTAATCTCGGCGATTTCGGCCCAATCCTTCGCGACCGGTGAGTTTTCTGTCCGTGGCGAATCCGTATCGTGGCAGACCGACGAGTTCGGACGCCGCCAACGCAGGACAGATGAGTTTGTGGTGACTGCCGAGTCGGTGTATTTGGAGTTCGCCGAGCTGCCCCAACCCAAGCCCGAACCCACAGCCCTTCCGTTCAAGGGATTCAATGCGGTCTCGGAAATCGATCGCGATAGATACAAAGTTGGCGAAACGGCAATCTATCGGATTGTGATTTCAGGCGCCGGGATGCTCGAATCAGTGGAAATGCCGGAGCTTAATGCGCCAGTAGGGACGATTTTGGTGTCTCGCAATTCTGTGGACGATTTGCACTATGGCGATTCGGAAGCGTATGGCAAACGGACGTTTGAATACACTTTCGAGATCCGCGAGCCGGGACTTGTGGAGTTACCTGCGGTGGCATTTGTCTATTTCGATATTGAAACAGGAAAATACCGGACGGCAACGGCAATGGCAAAAAGGATTAGCGCAGAGGCCGCATCGGCAGATGAATCCGCGAGCAGTTCGAAGAGTAGTGGGAGTGTGGCTGTATGGATGGGCATTGCATTCTTTGCATTGCTTAGTGGCGTGTTGGCTTTTGCCTTCGCCAATGCGCACAAACGCAAAAAGCTGAAAGGAGCCGCTGCGACGGAGCCGCCCCGACGCAAGCAAGAGCCAAGAAAGGACAACGACACCGCTCTCGAGGCGCTATGCGAAATGCTTTCGGCCGGCGAATTGGAGAAGTTTTTCGCAATGGCGGACGTCTTCCTGCGCCAACAAGCAGCGACGTACGAGACACCAAAGCCAAGCAACGAAGAAATGGAACCGCTACTGCGGCAAAAGGGAGTGCCGGCCGAAAAAATCATGCAAATAATGTCCGCCGTCGAAAGAATTGAATTCGCTGTCTATACCTCGACGTATTCCAAATCGGCGGCCGATTCCGTTTTGAATGACTTGATACGGCTTTTTGCATCGAAAACGAAACAATGACAGGAAACACGTTCTTCGAGGTGGCGCCTGGGTCTGCTGGCTGCCAGTATGAGCACAAGAGCTTTATTCTATTGTGGGTTAATCTGATTTGCTGGTTGATCAAAGATGTCCACTTTAGCGTGCATTGCCGGCGCAGGGCATCAGTATTTGGACTCTATGCCCTTGATTCAAACAAAGTTCATGGCGGCAAACGTAAAAATAGCCGCTTAAGTCTTTTGGAATACGTAAGTAAAAAAACTGAATGTTGATAATTATTTTTGTAAAACCAAGAAAATGTGTTATATTTGTATTCTGTGAATTTTATTTGGTAGCGAGGTTACAATGTCAAAAAGATGCGAATTAACGGGAACAACAGTGATGACGGGGAATAACGTCTCCCACGCCAACAACAGAACTCGCAGGCGCTTCCTTCCCAACCTGCAAAAAAAGAGAATCTGGATTCCCGAAGAGAAACGATTTATCACTTTGAAGATTACGACTAAAGCCATGAAAACATTAGACAAAAAAGGCTACGTCGCAATGTTGAAAGAGTTAAAAAGCTGCTAAAACCGCGCTGCCCGCTTTAGTCTTCTCCGCATGGCGGGCTTGGTTTTTTGAATCGGCTAAAAACGACTACTATAAAAAAGCAAAAGACAGTACCACACTGTTTTCTGCTTTTTTTTGTTTAAATATTCTTTAGTGGAGTGGGGGCGAGGTTACCTCGCCCTTACATCTTGAGTCGGTGGATTGAAACATCGACAAATCCCCCTGGCCCCCTTTGTCAAAGTAGGCTAAAGAAAGGATTGTGCTAACACATTGATTATATCGGAGATATGGCTTGGATTGAACCAACGGGTTAACCCGTGGGATGTTTGATCTATACTTTTTCTGGCAGGCTCCTAAATCCGAGTATCTTGCCAGTCATCATTATTTTATATAAAGATAGATAAGTGCTTGAATATCAAGCAAAGTAGGGGCGAGGTTACCTCGCCCTTACACCAGAAACTCATTCATTGGTTTCCTTTGAAACTCTTCTATATCAGAATTATTTTGCAACCATTTTACATTTCCTGTGTAGTTCTCTACGTTGTTGGATAATTATTACGAAGGATATTGAAATGGCAATTCGCGTGCTAATCTTGATTATTTTGTTTATTCTGAATAGTTTAGCTTCGATGGCAACTGGTAATAGAATTCAAGTCAAAACAAATGGTTTTGTAACAGGTATTTACCGCTCCACGTCCGGAGTGTACTATTGCGGCACTTACGACAATGGTATTCTTCGCTCGACGGACAACGGGGCGTCGTGGACAACCCATGCCGGGCCGTCCGATCCGCTACAGATCGAATGCGCTTCGAGGATCCAGACGAATGATGACAAATACGTCGTTGTGTTTGTGTATGACATCGAGCGTTCTGCTTACACACTCCTGAGTTCGTCCGATTCGTGCAAATCTTGGACAGCAATCATTCCGGGAAATGAGTCGCCGATGGAAGCTACGAAAGCTATTCTGTTGAAGAACAATAAAACAATTGTACTAAATGCAAAGAATGCGCTTTCCGTCTTGGATTCGGGCGCCACTTCCACGAAACCCCTTACGGTTGTGAACAGCCTTACGGCCCATCCGATTGATTTCAGCGTCGCGCGAGATGGTAGTATTTTCATACTATTGGATAACGGCTCGATTGTGAAAATGAATCCTTCAGATCTTGGGCATGTGGAGAATGTTGAGTTCGTTCCCGTCGCGAATGACCGGCCAATCAAATTCCAAGTAACGGAGACCGGAAAGTTCTATGTTTATACAGAGAAATATAACTTCTTTCTACTATCTTCGACAAACCAGCCGGAAGAGTTGAACTTCGGAGTTCCTGATGATGGACAAAAATATGTATTTGAAATCGCTTCGGCTTCCGATGAATATTTCGTCGCAAAATATAATAATGATCTTACAGATTTCAACGTATTCGACACCAGATACTATCGCAAATCGACGAATTCAAAAACAAAATTCTACGAGTCCGCCGGTACCTATAACGAAGCAACACTCGATTTCTATTTCTCGGACAATTGTATGTATTTCAATGTCGCTGAATATTCAAATCCCCAGATTGGACAGTTTATTTATAGCATTCCTTTCGGTTCGTCCACCGCAATTGGCGATGAGATTCCGGCCAAGTCAGGATTTGATTTTTCATTCAATTCTCAGGTGAACCCAACCTCGATAAATATCTCCGGGGCGGTGCAGATGAATTCATTGCGAATCGATGCCTACGACGAAACAGGTAACAAACTCGATGTGGTCGGGCTGATCGATGCGTCCGGCAATGCGTCTTTGGGATTGAATAGCAGCCGATTAGCAAGCGGCGTCTATTTTATTACGATTGGAAATGGTGAATCGAAAGTTACGAAGAAGTTCATCAGAATCTGATCGAGCGATTCAATATGAAACTGTATCCTTCCGAAGGTTAATGGAGTAATGTGCATGTTATTACGCCGCAAAAATGATAAAACCTTCGGAAGGTTCATTTCACCTATATGTTTTACACCACGAAGAATAAAATTACTTCTGAACAATCTATTCTTTCCCTCTCCGGTCGTTAATAATCGCCATGCAGAGGCGCAATCGATACAGCTCTTTGTCCGGGAAAACTGTTTTTAGCTCGGCGAGAGTTGCGCCCGGATGCCGGTCGATGTATTCATCCATCTTGGTCATCAGCACGCGGTCTTCTGGCTCGGAGTAATCGAATTCGTCGCCGGAGTGCAGCGCTTCCTCGATGTGCTTCACGACAGAAATTGGTTTGATTCCCAACTGAATAGCGGTATCGGATATGGACGAACCGTTTTTGAGCAGCGTTATTGATTTCTCTGCGGCGATGGAGATTTTAATTTTAGCTTTTTCCGGTTCGGTTTTGTCCGTCGTGAAGCCTGAGATTGCCTTGAGGAATTGCCTTCCGTATTTGCTCACAAAATTCTCGGAGCAGCCCTGAATCTCTTGCAATTCGGCAAGCGTCGTCGGGAGGCGTTTGGCCAAGCGCTGGAGGGCGATGTCGCTAAGAATGGAGCGGGGCACCTTGGCCTCGGAGGCGGCAAGCTCGCTACGGAGTTTGTCCACAGCCCGGAACGCCTTCAAATTCAGATCGGTGGACGAAAAAGTGGTACCAAAATCGAATTGCTTGGGGAGATAATGTAGCTTTGCCCGCCCCGACTTCGACAGGAAAATCACTGGATACATGCTGCTGGACATGAACACCAGCCCTTCGGTAATCATTTGTTTGATAGTATCCTTTATCAATTCTGGCGTGTATTTCGAGCCGATTCCAAAGCATTCGGCGCGGTCCAGAGTGTAGCTCGTGATTTTCTCATTTTTCTTCCCGGCGATGAAATCCGTCGTAACCGTTAGCCCAAACTTCCCATTCAGCTGGTACAATGCAGAAATGCACTTATTCCTCAGGTCGATAGCTTCTTTGGAGAGCGACGTGCGTTTGCCGTGAGTGGCCAGGCACGACGAGCATTGTCCGCAATCGCCCTTGGTCTCGTCGTCTTGGAAATAGTTCAGAATGAAACTGCGCTTGCATTGAGCCGTTTCGGCGTAACGTATCACGATTTCCAATTTCTTCTGGGCAATTTTCTTGCGTTCGGTGATTTCTTTCTGCTCGATGCCGAGCATACGGTTGTCCACGCGCTCTTTCTTGAAATAAATTCCGAATGGTTCGCCCGATGGCCTGTAGCTAACTAGTTTCATTCCGACCAATACGTTCAGGGCGGCATTGAACTCTTCGAGCGAGATTCTGTTCTTGCGCATCAGGTCGTTCACGTCGAAGTCCACCTGGCGGTCGAAAGCGGCCTGGCCGGCTGTCCGAAGCAGCGCATCGATCACCTTGCGTCGGTCTGCGCTCGTGTTTTCGTAGAACTCGTCGATTCTTTCTCGCGATGTGGTGAATTGTATGGCAGTGATTCCCGATCCGGTGCCGCGCCTGATGATTTCAGCTCGCTCGAAATAGCGCAGAATGGATGAAGTTTTATACAAAGGCATTGCAGCCAGGTTCGCCAGATGCGATTCGTCGATTAAAAGAGGCGCGTTGGGCCGATTCCCGACGGCTGTTTGCATCTGGTCGAAGATGATATTGTACAATGTTCGGATGTCGTGGATGTCCGGGTACGATGAATCAATAAAATACTCTTGGAGCTTGCGGTCTCGTTCCTCGAAGAGCATGGTGCAGACGGCGGGAAGCCCGTCTCTGCCGGCGCGGCCAGCCTCTTGGTAATATGCCTCGAGCGTGCCGGTATAGCCCGTGTGGATCACGTTCCGTACGTCCGGCTTGTCGATGCCCATACCGAAGGCATTGGTTGCCACGATCACTTTGGCCGAATCCGAGATGAATTTATCCTGGACGAAATGGCGATACTTGTCCGGGTATCCGGCGTGGTAGGGGAGAGCCGGAATACCTGATTTCTTGAGCGAATCGGTGAATTCGTCCACACTTTTCCGCGAACCGCAATAGATGATCGTCGAGCCTTTTTTTGTCTTGCGGATGATCTCTTCGATCGACTCGATTTTTGCATGTGTCCGCTTCGTGCAATATGATAGATTGGGCCTGTCGAAACCGCGTATCATGCGTTGGGGTTTCTCGAGGGCGAGCGACGAGCAAATATCGTCCTGCACCTCGGGCGTGGCCGTGGCGGTGAGCGCGATTATCGGAATCCGCTGAATGAATTCAAAAACCTTGCCGATTGATTTGTACGAAGGACGGAAATCGTGCCCCCATTCGCTGATACAGTGCGCTTCGTCCACCGCAAGGAACGAGAGGCGCAGGTTGTGCAATTGCTCGAGGAAACGGCGGCTTTCGAAGCGTTCCGGGGCCACGTATAGCAGTTTGATCCTGCCGGCCATTGCCGAATCGATTCGCGATTGAATCTCGGACGTGGAAAGCGAACTGTTTATGTATGCAGAGTTCACGCCGATTTTGGAAAGCGAGTCCACCTGATCCTTCATTAACGAAATCAGTGGCGAAACCACCAGCGCGACGCCATGCGTGATAACCGCCGGCAATTGGTAACAAATCGATTTGCCGCCGCCAGTGGGCATCACGGCCAGAGTGTCCCGGCCGGAAACGATGGATTCAATGATCTCCCTTTGGCCCTTGCGGAACTCCTTGAAGCCAAAGACTTCCGAAAGGGTGCTGTCGATTCTGATTGCTGTCTCGCTCAATGTTCTTCGTCTTTTTTTAAAAAAACTATTTGATAATTATCCCGCCGCCAACCAAATCTACGTCGTCGTAGATCACAACTGATTGCCCGGGAGTGATTGCCCGCCGTGGTGTGGAGAAATCAATCCGGACCGTATCGCTGTCCAAATACGTGCACCGCGCCGGGGCGCCAGCGTCTCGGTAGCGTATCTTGACGATGAAATCCCTATCCTCGGGCAAACGGTCGAATTTCTGAAGGTTCAGGCCGCCCACAGTAACCGAATTGGCAAGCAGTTCCGGATCTGTCCCGACTATTACTTGGTTCCTCTCGGCGTCGATTTCTTTCACGAAAAGCGGTTCCGAATGAGAAATGCCCAAACCCCTGCGCTGGCCGATTGTGTAGAATGGAAAGCCTTTGTGGTGGCCAATTACTTTGCCGTCGAAGATGATTTCGCCACCGGCCAGCTTCGTCTCGATTTCCGGCCGCGCCTCGACGAGGAACCTGCGGTAGTCATTGTCCGGGATGAAGCAAACCTCCTGCGAATCGGGCTTCTTGGCCACGGCCATCCCCAAACGCTCGGCAATTGCGCGGGTCTCTGTTTTGTTTATATCGCCAATCGGGAATACTGTCCGCGCAAGGTGTTCCTTCGTCAGGTTCCACAGAAAATAGGATTGGTCTTTGATCGGGTCGGAGCCTTTCTGGAGCACGGCCATCCCGGATTCGGTTTGGCGGAGCTTGGCGTAGTGGCCCGTTGCTAAATACTTTGCCCCGATCGCATCGGCTTTCTGGAGCAATTGATCCCATTTGATCAAGCGGTTGCAAATTACGCAAGGGTTGGGCGTTCGGCCGGAAAGGTATTCGCCAATGAAATTGTTCACGACCGTTTCGCGGAAAAGCTCTGTGTGGTCCACGAGGAAGTGCTCGATGCCGAGTTTGCGGCTGATTTCCGCGGCCTCCATCGCCGAGGCGTATGAGCAGCAACTTTTCGCGTGGGTTTTGTCTCGGCATTCGTCGGTAACCTTGAACGGAGTGATTGTGATCCCGGCCACCTCGAATCCCTGCTCGACGAGTAGCGCAGCCGCTACCGACGAATCGACTCCTCCGCTCATTGCCACGAGTATTTTATTATTGTTGAGCTGCATGTTTTCTCTGTGCTTTGTTTGAAAAAAGGGAATCCAACGGACTCCCTTCATCAGATTTATCAATGATAATCAATCAATACTTCGCCTATAAAAGCGATTCCTGCTCGGGCATGTGGCGCTCGGGGGCGGGAGTGGCGTTTTCATCGGCCACGAATCCTGCTTCTGTGTCTTCGTCGAACATGTCCTGTTCGTCGTTGTCGTCGCGGGCCACCACTGTGATGTCCGATATAGTATCGCCTTCGTCCAGACGGATCAGGCGGACGCCTTGGGTGTTTCGGCCGATGGTGCGGATGTCTTTGATCGGTTGGCGAATCAAAACTCCGTTGCGCGTCATCACGACCAAGTCTTCCGTATCGACCACAGAAAGGATTCCGCAGACTTTGCCGGTTTTCTCGGTTACGTTCATCGAGATCACGCCTTTGGCGCCGCGGCGCGTCAAGCGGAACTCTTCGTACGGTGTGCGCTTGCCGTAGCCCTTTTCGCCGACGACGAGCACTTGGGCGTCCGAACGCTTGATGACGATCATCGAAATCAATTCGTCCGATTCGTCCAACGTGATGCCGCGGACTCCGGTTGCCGTGCGGCCCATCGGGCGGACGTCGCTTTCGCGGAAACGGCAGGCGATACCGTTGTGGGTGCCCAGGATAACGTCGCATGTGCCGTCAGTGAGGCGGGCAGAGATAAGCGAGTCGTTGGCCTCGAGGTTGATCGCGATGATGCCCGTGGAGCGGACGTTTGCGAAGCTCGAGAGGTTAGTTTTCTTGATCGTACCGTTTTTCGTTACCATAAGGATGTAATTGTCCTCGACAAATTCCTTGACTGGCAGGTACGCCGTAACCTTTTCGTCGTTCGTCTTTTGGATGACGTTCGCCAGCGAGCGACCCTTGGCGTTGCGGCTTCCTTCGGGCAGGTCATAGACCTTGACGCGGAAGCAACGGCCGGTGTCGGTGAAAAATACTATATAGTGGTGCGTGGAGGCCTGGAACACGTGCTCGACGAAATCGTCGTCGTAGGTGCCGGCTCCGCTCGCGCCGCGTCCGCCTTTGTTTTGGCGGCGGTAGTTCGAAACGGGTGTGCGCTTGATGAATCCACGATGCGAAATCGTTACGATCACTTCTTCGTTGGCGATCATGTCCTCCACGGTGAACTCTTTGGAGTCGTGGACGATTTCGGTGCGGCGTGCGTCGCCGTATTTTTCTTTCAGCTCGCGGAATTCGTTGGCGATGATGCCCATCTGGAGTTCTTTGCTGGCCAGGATGGAGCGAAGGTATTCAATAGTTTTAATTAATTCGGCGTATTCGTTCTGGATCTTTTCGCGTTCGAGGCCAGTCAGGCGTTGCAAGCGCATTTCCAGGATGGCTTTGGTCTGCATCTCGGAGAGCGCGAAACGTTCGATCAGCCTTGCAGAGGCTTGCTTTGCGTCGGCGGATTCTTTGATGATCTTGATCACTTCGTCGATATTGTTGAGCGCAATCAGGAAGCCTTCCAAGATGTGGGCGCGTTTTTCGGCGGCGTCCAAATCGAACTGCGTGCGGCGGACGATGACTTCGTTGCGGTGCTCGATGAAGTGATACATCATCTCGCGGAGTGTGAGCAATTTCGGGCGTTGGTTCACGAGCGCGATCATGATGGCGCCGAACGTTACCTGCATTTGCGTGTGCTTGTAGAGGTTGTTCAGCACGACCGAGGGGATGGCGTCGCGTTTGACCTCGATCACCACGCGGATACCGTCGCGGTCGGATTCGTCGCGGATGTCCGTGATGTCTTCGAGAGCCTTGGCGCGGACCAGTTCGGCAATCTTTTCGATAAGGCTTGCTTTGTTCACTTGGTACGGCAGCTCGGTAACGATGATGGAGCATTTGCCGCTCTTGGCCTCTTCGATGGCGCAGCGGGCGCGGACGATGATTTTGCCGCGGCCGGTGGTGTAGCATTCGCGAACGCCTTCGTAGCCGTAGATGATGCCGCCCGTCGGGAAATCCGGTGCGGGAATGTACTTCATCAAATCTTCGTTCGACATCTCGGGGTTTTCGATGAAAGCGAGCAGACCGTCGAGCGTCTCGGTCAGGTTGTGCGGCGGGATGTTCGTGGCCATACCGACCGCGATACCGCCGGAACCGTTCACCAAGAGCGTGGGCATGACCGATGGCAGCACTTTGGGTTCTTGCAGGGTTTCGTCGAAGTTCGTGGTGAAATCTACGGTATTTTTGTCGATGTCGCGCATCACTTCGGTAGCGATCCACGACATACGGGCTTCGGTGTAGCGCATGGCAGCGGCCGAATCGCCATCGACGGAGCCGAAGTTACCCTGGCCGTCCACCATTTGGTAGCGCAGGGACCACTCTTGGGCCATGCGGACCATGGCGTCATAGACGGAGGAATCGCCGTGGGGGTGGTACTTACCGAGCACTTCACCGACGATACGGGCAGATTTCTTGTATGCTTTGTTCGGCGTGTTGCCGAGTTCGTTCATAGCGAATAGTATCCTTCGGTGCACGGGTTTGAGGCCGTCGCGCACGTCCGGCAAAGCCCTCGACACAATGACAGACATTGAATAGTCGAGGTAACTATTTTTCATTTCATCTTCGAGGTTCGTCGGTACAATTTGTTCGCGTAGCAGAGCCATAATTTTTCTCTTTACTTCTTAATATATCAAACCACAAAAATACGGAAAATTCGCGGTTTTTGAAAAGAATATTAATCCACAGTGGTTTATTTTGGTGGGGGCGGGGCGCGCGGCCCGAACCCCGAATCGCGAGCGAGCGATAATTTTGTGTAATATTGATTTGGAGAAGTGGAGAGAATTTTGTATGTTGGAGGTTTATTTGAAAGTGGGAAAATAAATGAGTTCGCGGTAAGGCAAAAAAAATCGCATGAACATAGATTGGATAAATGAATTAATCGATTTGTTTCCTGAGACAAGTACAGGTCGAAAGAATCTTATTGCAATAGCAGGATACCCTAAATGGGAAATTGTGAATAGTAATTTAATGGCATTTTATTTCGATGAAAAGGAGGAACATGGCTTTTCAAGACTATTTATTAATAGCCTATTAGATATTTATGATTCAAAAAAAATGACAATTCCTCTTCCAAGAGAAATATTTGAAACTGATTTTTCAGTCGAAAGAGAGGTGTCAACAAATTCTGGAGGACGTATTGATATATTAATTCGCGAAGAAGTTGAATCTGAAGATGATAATGATGAGCCAACTTCAAATTGGGCCATTATTATTGAAAATAAACTCTTTGCTAGTTTGTACAACAATCTAAATGACTATTGGAAGAGTGTTAATTCCGATAACAAATTGATTGTAGTATTATCATTAACCTTTATAGATAAGCCTAAAGAAATTGAGAATAAAAAGATAAATTTTATAAACATTACACATAGAGAATTAATCGATAAGGTAAAACAGAATTTATCTGATTTTTATCTTGATTCAGATGATAGACATTTGTTGTTTTTAAAAGAGTATATTTCTAATGTTAATTCTTTCTATATAGACAAAAAAGATACGATGAAAATGGATACTACTTTACAATTATTCCATTCAAAAAAGGAAGACATTGAAGAATTTAAAAAAGTTGATTTGGAACTTTTAAAATATGTTTCTAAGTCAGTCTTTAATATAATGACAGAAGTTGGCTTTCCTCCATATTCAACGAAGGATTCATCTAAATCAAAGCACTTTTACGTGAATGCAGAAAGTGAGAATTTAAATCCAACATTAAAAGATAATATTGAGTTTGTAAAAAAATTCCGTTTTTGGATCAACTTAAGTCGATTAAGATATTGTGGTACTTTTGCGGGATATTTTGAACTATGGGGTGTTAATAATACTAAATATGGAGATGAGTTAAAGTTGCATTTGAGTGAAATGCAAATTTTCACAGAAAATGTTCAATTAGGCACTAGTGGTAGAAGTGGAGGTGGGTATCAGCATATCTACAATATTTCAATTCCGATAGGTGACTTAACAAATAAAACATTTGATAATCAATTAAGAACTGCATTACAAGATTGTTTTTTTAATCATTCTAATAATTTTATTGAAAATGCAGTTTTGAGTTTTAAAAAATTAATTGAAAAAAGATAAAGCACAGGCGCTAACAACGCCTCATAAGAAATTGGGGTTTCAGTAGGTTTGCGAAGGCCTGCACTCTACTCCATCTCATCCATTTAACTTGACTCGGAATCGTTCACAATCATGAATACCCATCTTCAACATATCGAGATATACCAAAAACTTGTTGATTCAATCGGGATCGCAATCGAATGCGCTCGGGCAAGAGCATACCAAGCCGTGAATAAACAAGAAAGCACAAACAATAAAGGGGCGTTAGCCCTAAAATCTTCGTAACGAAAAGGCAGTCAGAACAACCAAGGGG